>NZ_JADDUM010000022.1 GCF_015163715.1 Pseudomonas cyclaminis | reverse complement strand
AAAAAAATCTCATCCGCTCTCTCGCTAAGTTGGCCGCTCGATTGCATATGCTTGTACATACAAGTAAAGATGTGTGCGTAAGACTCTCCTTCGCACCATCACTGTCCGCGCATCATGCAGAGGAGTCCAGCAGTGACCGATTTTTCGAAAGCTAGGCCTACAAAATACCGTGACGTCGAAATCCGCGCCGCTCGCGGTAACACGCTCACCGCCAAAAGCTGGATGACCGAAGCGCCGCTGCGCATGCTGATGAACAACCTCGACCCGCAAGTGGCCGAGAACCCGAAAGAACTGGTGGTGTACGGCGGTATCGGCCGCGCTGCGCGTAACTGGGAGTGCTACGACCAGATCGTCGAGAGCCTCACGAACCTGAACGACGACGAAACCCTGCTGGTGCAATCCGGCAAGCCGGTCGGCGTGTTCAAGACCCACAGCAACGCCCCGCGTGTATTGATCGCCAACTCCAACCTGGTGCCGCACTGGGCCAGCTGGGAACACTTCAACGAACTGGATGCCAAGGGCCTGGCCATGTACGGCCAGATGACCGCCGGCAGCTGGATCTACATCGGCAGCCAGGGCATCGTCCAAGGTACCTACGAAACCTTCGTCGAAGCCGGTCGCCAGCATTACGACAGCAACCTCAAGGGCCGTTGGGTCCTGACTGCCGGCCTCGGCGGCATGGGCGGCGCACAGCCGCTGGCCGCAACATTGGCCGGCGCGTGCTCGCTGAACATCGAGTGCCAGCAGGTCAGCATCGATTTCCGCCTGGCCAGCCGTTATGTCGACGAGCAAGCCACTGACCTCGACGACGCCCTGGCCCGTATCGCCAAATACACCCAGGAAGGCAAAGCCATTTCCATCGCCCTGCTGGGCAACGCGGCAGAAATCCTGCCTGAACTGGTCAAGCGCGGCGTGCGCCCGGACATGGTCACCGACCAGACCAGCGCCCACGACCCGCTCAACGGCTACCTGCCCGCCGGCTGGACCTGGGACGAATACCGCGCCCGCGCCAAGACCGAGCCGGCTGCCGTGATCAAGGCCGCCAAGCAGTCCATGGCCATCCACGTCAAAGCCATGCTGGAATTCCAGAAGCAAGGCATCCCGACCTTCGATTACGGTAACAACATCCGCCAGATGGCCCAGGAAGAAGGCGTGGAGAACGCGTTCGACTTCCCAGGTTTCGTCCCGGCGTACATCCGCCCGCTGTTCTGCCGTGGCATCGGCCCGTTCCGCTGGGCTGCGCTGTCGGGCGACCCGCAAGACATCTACAAGACCGACGCCAAGGTCAAAGAGCTGATCCCGGACGACGCCCACCTGCACAACTGGCTGGACATGGCCCGCGAACGCATCAGCTTCCAGGGCCTGCCGGCGCGTATCTGCTGGGTCGGCCTGGGCCAGCGCGCCAAGCTCGGCCTGGCCTTCAATGAAATGGTGCGCAGTGGCGAGCTGTCGGCGCCGGTGGTAATCGGCCGTGACCACCTCGACTCCGGCTCGGTGGCAAGCCCGAACCGCGAAACCGAATCCATGCAGGACGGTTCCGACGCCGTCTCCGACTGGCCGCTGCTCAATGCCTTGCTCAACACCGCGAGCGGCGCGACCTGGGTTTCGCTGCACCACGGCGGCGGCGTCGGCATGGGTTTCTCCCAGCATTCCGGCATGGTGATCGTCTGCGACGGCACCGACGAAGCCGCCGAGCGGATTGCCCGCGTGCTGCACAACGACCCGGCCACCGGTGTGATGCGTCACGCAGACGCCGGTTACCAGATCGCTATCGACTGCGCCAAGGAGCAGGGCCTCAATCTCCCGATGATCAAATAACCCAATGTGGGAGGGGGCACGCCCCTCCCACATTTGAACGGTATTGCACACCAAAACAATCCATCAGAGGTTGAACCGACATGGCTGCAAACGACACCACCCCGTTGATCGAGAAACGTTCGATCGACTACATCCCGGAAGCGGAAAGACACGGTCGTCTCTTGAGCCAGTTCACCCTGTGGCTGGGTGCCAACCTGCAAATCACGCCATCGTCACCGGCGCTTGGCCGTGGTGTTGGGCGGTGATGTGTTCTGGTCGTTGATCGGTCTGTTGGTCGGTCAACTGATCGGCGGTGGCGTCATGGCGTTGCATGCGGCGCAAGGGCCCAAACTGGGCCTGCCGCAGATGATCTCCAGCCGCGTGCAGTTCGGCGTGTATGGCGCGGCTATTCCGATTGTGTTGGTGTGCCTGATGTACCTGGGTTTCACCGCAACCGGCACCGTGCTGTCCGGCCAGGCGCTGGGCCAGTTGTTTGGGGTCAGCGACAGCGTCGGCATTCTCCTTTTCGCCAGTGTCATCGTGCTGGTCACGGTGCTCGGTTACCGGGTGATCCACTTCATCGGGCGCGTCGCCAGCGTCATTGGTGTGATTGCCTTCGTTTACCTGTTCAGTCGCCTGATGGGCCAGGCTGACATTGGTGCATTGCTGCAAATCCGTCATTTCAGCTGGAGCAGCTTTTTGCTCGCGGTGTCCCTCGCCGCCTCCTGGCAGATCGCGTTCGGGCCGTATGTGGCGGACTATTCGCGCTACTTGCCGAGCAGCACGTCTTCGGTGAAAACCTTTCTCGCCGCCGGCGCAGGTTCAGTGATCGGCGCACAGGTGGCGATGATCCTCGGCGTGTTTGCCGCGGCCATGGCCAACGGGCAATTCGCCGGTCACGAGGTGGCGTACATCGTCGGTTTGAGCGGCAGTGGCGCTACCGCTGCGTTGCTGTACTTCAGCATCGCGTTCGGCAAGGTCACCATCTCCACGCTGAACTCCTACGGCAGCTTCATGTGCATCGCGACTATCATCAGCGGCTTTCGCGGTCGCCTGGAGGTTACGCGTCTGCAGCGTCTGGTGTTCGTGCTGGCCATCGTCGGTACGGCGACCCTGATCGCGTTGCTCGGCCAGCATTCGTTCCTCGGTGCGTTCAAGTCTTTCATTCTGTTCCTGCTGGCGTTCTTTACGCCCTGGAGCGCGATCAACCTGGTGGATTACTACTGCATCACCCGCGAGCGCTATGACGTGCCGGCGCTGGCCGATCCAGAGGGTCGCTACGGGCGCTGGAACCCCCTGGGTATCAGCGTGTATGTCTTTGGTGTGCTGGTGCAGATGCCGTTCATCTCCACCAAGTTCTACACCGGCCCGTTGGTGAGCGCCCTTGGGGGTGTGGATATCTCCTGGATCATCGGCCTGCTGCTGCCTGCCGCGCTGTATTACCTGTGTGCGAAAAAATGGCACGGCAGGGTGCCCGATCAACTGATCCTGCCGGTAGAGCAGGGCGCTACACCAACAACAACCGGGCTGGCTGCACAGGCCTGATGGGACGTGGACAAGGCAGGACGCCTTTTGACTGCCGTAATCCATTTCATGATTGGGAGCGTCACACAATGAAAATGCATAAGACCCTGCTGACCACGTTGTTCTCTGCAGGCTTGCTGGCCAGCGCTGGCGCCCAGGCGGCCGGTTGGTGCGAGTCCGGTAAACCGGTGAAATTCGCCGGCCTGAACTGGGAAAGCGGCATGTTGCTCACCGACATCCTGCAAACCGTGCTGGAAAAAGGCTACGACTGCAAAACCGACAGCCTGCCAGGCAACTCCATCACTATGGAAAACGCCCTGAGCAGCAACGACATCCAAGTGTTTGCCGAAGAATGGGTCGGCCGCAGCGAAGTCTGGAACAAGGCCGAGAAGGCCGGCAAAGTCATCGGCGTCGGCGCGCCTGTGGTAGGTGCCATCGAGGGTTGGTACGTGCCGCGCTATGTGATCGAAGGCGACGCCAAGCGCAAGCTGGAAGCCAAGGCGCCGGACCTGAAAAACATCGCCGACCTGGCCAAGTACGCCTCGGTGTTCAAGGATCAGGAAGAGCCGTCCAAGGGCCGCTTCTACAACTGCCCGGCCGGCTGGACCTGTGAACTGGACAACAGCGAAATGCTCAAAAGCTACGGCCTGGAAAGCACCTACACCAACTTCCGCCCAGGCACCGGCCCGGCGCTGGATGCGGCGGTGCTGTCGAGCTACAAGCGCGGCGAGCCGATCCTGTTCTACTACTGGTCGCCGACGCCGCTGATGGGTCAGGTCGACCTGGTCAAGCTCGAAGAAAAACCCGGTGTGGATAAAAGCGTGAGCATCAAGGTCGGCCTGTCCAAGACCTTCCATGAACAGGCCCCGGAACTGGTGGCTGTGCTGGAAAAGGTCAACCTGCCCATCGACCTGCTGAACCAGAACCTGGGGCGCATGGCCAAGGAACGCATTGAGTCGCCGAAACTGGCGAAGATCTTCCTCAAGGAACATCCTGAAGTCTGGCACGCCTGGGTGAGCGAAGACGCAGCCAAGAAAATCGACGCGGCCTTGTAGGTCAAGTGTGCACGGCTACCCTCAGGGGTGGCCGGGCGACTGGCCACAACCCATTGGATCGAGAGCACGCTATGTTTCCTGAGAGTTTTACGTTTTCCATTGCCGACTGGGTCAACGGTTGGGTGGATTCACTGGTCACCAACTACGGTGATGTGTTCCGGCAGATTTCCGACACGCTGCTGTGGGCCATCGTCAACCTCGAAGGCCTGCTGCGCGCAGCGCCCTGGTGGCTGATGCTGGCGATCGTCGGTGCTGTCGCCTGGCATGCCACGCGCAAGGTCGTGACCACGGCTGTAATTGTCGGTTTGCTGTTCCTGGTGGGCGCGGTTGGCCTGTGGGACAAGCTGATGCAGACCCTGGCCTTGATGATGGTTGCCACGGTGATCTCGGTGCTGATCGGCATTCCGTTGGGCATCCTCTCGGCACGCAGCAATCGCCTGCGTTCGGTGTTGATGCCGCTGCTCGACATCATGCAGACCATGCCCAGCTTCGTGTACCTGATCCCGGTACTGATGCTGTTCGGCCTGGGCAAGGTGCCGGCGATTTTTGCCACAGTGATCTACGCCGCGCCGCCGCTGATTCGCCTGACTGACTTGGGCATTCGCCAGGTTGACGGCGAAGTCATGGAAGCCATCAACGCCTTCGGTGCCAACCGCTGGCAGCAACTGTTTGGTGTGCAATTGCCGTTGGCGCTGCCGAGCATCATGGCCGGTATCAACCAGACCACCATGATGGCGTTGTCGATGGTGGTGATCGCCTCGATGATCGGCGCCCGTGGCTTGGGTGAAGACGTGCTCGTCGGCATCCAGACCCTCAACGTTGGCCGTGGCCTTGAAGCGGGGCTTGCGATCGTGATTCTTGCAGTGGTCATCGACCGCATTACCCAGGCCTATGGCCGTCCACGGCATGAGGCGAGCAAATGACGACTGTCAGCAAAATCGAAGTCAAAAACGTCTTCAAGATCTTTGGTGCGCGTTCCAAGGACGCACTGGCGATGGTCGGGCAGGGCAAGACCAAGGACCAGGTGCTGGCCGAGACCGGTTGTGTGGTGGGTGTGAACGACCTGTCCCTGAGCATCGGCACCGGTGAGATCTTCGTGATCATGGGCTTGTCGGGCTCCGGCAAGTCGACCCTGGTGCGCCACTTCAACCGCCTGATCGACCCCACCAGCGGCGCGATCCTGGTGGACGGCGAAGACATCCTGCAACTGGACATGGATGCCCTGCGCCAATTCCGCCGCCACAAGATCAGCATGGTGTTCCAGAGCTTCGGCCTGTTGCCCCACAAAAGCGTGCTCGACAACGTCGCCTACGGCCTCAAGGTGCGTGGCGAAACCAAGCAGGTGTGCGCCGAACGTGCACTGCACTGGATCGAAACCGTGGGCCTCAAGGGCTACGAAAACAAATACCCGCACCAGCTCTCCGGCGGCATGCGCCAGCGCGTCGGCCTGGCCCGTGCGTTGGCGGCCGACACCGACATCATCCTGATGGACGAAGCCTTCAGCGCCCTCGACCCGCTGATCCGCGCCGAGATGCAGGACCAGTTGCTGGAGCTGCAAAAGACCCTGCACAAGACCATCGTGTTTATCACCCACGACCTCGACGAGGCCGTGCGCATCGGCAACCGCATTGCGATCCTCAAGGACGGCAAGCTGATCCAGGTCGGCACGCCTCGGGAGATCCTGCATTCGCCTGCGGACGAGTATGTGGACCGGTTTGTTCAGCGGCGGGCGGCGGTGGTCTGATCCTGGTTTGGTGGTGAGGCTGCTGGCCCTATCGGGGGCAAGCCCCCTCCCACAGGGGATCGCATTCCAAATGTGGGAGGGGGCTTGCCCCCGATAGGGCCGGTAAGCCTGCACAAGCATTAAAGAAGGTATGAAGATGTCCCAGGCAACAAAAATCACCATCGCCGACACCCCCCTGCACTGGCAGGACGTCGTCGCCGTCGCCCGCCACGGCGCCGTCCTCGAACTCTCGGACCAGGCCTGGGCGCGGATCGACAATGCCCAGGCCATCGTGCAGCGCATCGTCACCAGCGGCGAACGCGCCTATGGCGTGAACACCGGCCTGGGCGCGCTGTGCAATGTGTCGCTTGCGGGCGAGCAACTCAGCCAACTGTCGCGCAATACCTTGCTGAGCCACGCCTGCGGCGTCGGCCCGGTGCTCAGCGATGAACAGACCCGCGCAATCATCTGCGCGGCCGTCATCAACTACAGCCACGGCAAGTCCGGCCTGCATCCGCAGGTGGTGCGGGCGTTGCTGGCGCTGCTCAATCACGGCATTACGCCGCAGGTGCCGTCCCAGGGTTCGGTGGGTTACCTGACCCATATGGCTCATGTCGGCGTGGCGCTGCTGGGTGTCGGCACAGTGAGCTATCGCGGCCAGATCGTGGCGGCACACGCCGCCTTGCAGGCTGAAGGCTTGCAGCCCGTGGTGCTCGGCGCGAAAGACGGCCTGTGCCTGGTCAACGGCACGCCGTGCATGACCGGCCTGAGCTGCCTGGCCCTGGCTGATGCCCATCACCTGCTGCAATGGGCCGACGTGATTGGTGCCATGAGTTTCGAAGCCCAGCGCGGTCAGATCGACGCCTTTGATGAAGAAATCATCGCCCTCAAGCCGCACCCCGGCATGCAGCGCGTTGGCGTCAACCTGCGTGCGTTGCTCGACGGCAGTGAAGTGATCGCCAGCAGCAAAGGCATTCGCACCCAGGACGCGTTGAGCATCCGCTCGATCCCGCAGATCCACGGCGCGGCGCGGGACCAAGTGGAGCACGCCACCCGCCAGATCGAGACCGAACTCAACAGCGCCACCGACAACCCGTTGCTGCTCGGCACGCCGGACAGCTACCGCGTGGTGTCCCAGGCCAACCCGCACGGCCAGTCCGTCGCCTTGGCCGCTGACCTGCTCGCCATCGCCATGGCTGAAATCGGCTCGGTGGCCGAGCGCCGCCTGGACCGCCTGATCAACCCCCACGTCAGTGGCTTGCCGGCGTTCCTGGTGAGCAACCCCGGGGTCAACTCCGGGATGATGATCGTGCAATACGTCGCCGCATCGCTGTGTGGGCAAAACCGCCAGCTGGCGCAGCCCGCGGTGCTCGACAATTTTGTCACCTCGGGCTTGCAGGAAGACCACTTGAGCATGGGCACCAACGCCGCGCTCAAGCTGCATCAACTGTTGGCCAACGTTACCCAGATCCTCGCCATCGAATACTTGTTGGCGGGCCAGGCATTTGAATTCTTGAAGGACCGGCGTTTCGGCGCGGGCACCGACCGCGCCTGGCGATTGCTGCGTGAAGTAGTCCCGGCTTACGAGCAGGACCGCTGGCTGGCACCGGACATCGAAGCCGCCGCCAAGCTGCTCAAAGACACCGCGTTACCCAATTTGCACTGAACACTTATTTATTCGAAAAATAATTTACAAGGAGTACGAACGTGACTGCGCTAAATCTGATTCCAGGCCAACTGAGCCTTGCCCAACTGCGGGCCATCTACCAGCAGCCGGTGACGCTCAGTCTGGATGACAGTGCCTCGGCGCAGATCGAAGCCAGTGTGGCCTGCGTGGAGCAGATTCTCGCCGAGAACCGCACCGCCTACGGCATCAACACCGGTTTCGGTCTGCTGGCCTCGACCCGCATCGCCAGCGAAGACCTGGAAAACCTCCAGCGTTCGCTGGTGCTGTCACACGCCGCCGGCGTCGGTGAGCCAATCAGCGATGCGTTGGTGCGGCTGGTCATGGTGCTCAAGGTCAACAGCCTGAGCCGTGGGTTCTCCGGGATTCGTCGGCAAGTGATCGACGCGCTGATTGCGCTGATCAACGCCGAGGTTTATCCGCATATTCCGTTGAAAGGCTCGGTCGGTGCGTCCGGTGACTTGGCGCCGTTGGCCCATATGTCCCTGGTGCTGCTGGGCGAAGGCAAGGCGCGCTACAAAGGCGAATGGCTGGAAGCGAGCGAAGCGCTGAAAGTCGCCGGCCTCACGCCACTGACCCTCGCCGCCAAAGAAGGCCTGGCGTTGCTCAACGGCACCCAGGTGTCCACCGCTTATGCCCTGCGCGGCCTGTTCGAAGGTGAAGATCTGTTCGCCGGCGCCCTGGCCTGTGGCGGCCTGACGGTGGAAGCGGTACTGGGTTCGCGCTCGCCGTTCGACGCGCGCATTCATGCTGCACGCGGCCAGCGTGGGCAGATCGATTCAGCTGCCGCTTACCGCGACCTGCTCGGCGACAGCAGCCAGGTCTCCCTGTCGCACCAGAACTGCGACAAGGTGCAAGACCCGTACTCCCTGCGCTGCCAGCCACAAGTGATGGGCGCGTGCCTGACCCAGTTCCGCCAGGCCGCCGACGTGCTGGTGGTCGAAGCCAACGCCGTGTCGGACAACCCGCTGGTGTTCGCGGCTGAAGGCGATGTGATTTCCGGCGGTAACTTCCACGCCGAACCGGTCGCCATGGCCGCCGACAACATGGCGTTGGCCATCGCCGAAATCGGCTCGCTCAGTGAGCGGCGTATCTCGTTGATGATGGATAAGCACATGTCGCAACTGCCGCCGTTTTTGGTGGGCAATGGCGGCGTGAACTCCGGCTTTATGATCGCCCAGGTGACCGCTGCCGCGCTCGCCAGCGAAAACAAGGCGCTGGCCCATCCCCATAGCGTCGACAGCATCCCGACGTCCGCCAACCAGGAAGACCACGTGTCCATGGCGCCGGCTGCGGGCAAACGTCTCTGGGAAATGGCCGAGAACACCCGTGGCATCCTCGCCGTCGAGTGGCTGGCCGCGTGCCAGGGCCTGGACCTGCGTGAAGGCCTGAAAACCTCGCCGAAACTGGAAAAGGCCCGTGGCATCCTGCGCGCCAAAGTGGCGTTCTACGACAAGGACCGTTTCTTCGCTCCGGACATCATCGCCGCCAGCGAATTGCTCGCCAGCCGCTGCCTGAATGAGCTGGTGCCGGCCAAGTTGTTGCCGAGCCTGTAAGCGACACTCGCTCTGTGGTGAGCGGGCTTGCCCCGCTCACCACAACAAGCCCGCTCACCACAAAAAAAGCAGTTGTCCCGAGCGGGGGTTCTAATTTTCTCAGGATAAAAATAATTAAGGACGAGAAATGCACCAGCAGGAAAAAGGATTGAAACGCGGCCTCAGCGCCCGACATATTCGCTTCATGGCACTCGGTTCCGCGATCGGCACCGGGCTGTTCTACGGCTCCGCGTCAGCCATCCAGATGGCCGGTCCCGCCGTGCTGCTGGCCTACCTGATCGGCGGCGCCGCCGTATTCATGGTGATGCGCGCCCTCGGTGAAATGGCGGTGCACAACCCGGTTTCCGGCTCCTTCGGCCAGTACGCCAGCACCTACCTGGGCCCCATGGCCGGGTTTATCCTCGGCTGGACCTACGCGTTTGAAATGATCATCGTCTGCCTCGCCGACGTCACCGCGTTCGGCATTTATATGGGCTTCTGGTTTCCCGAGGTGGCGCGCTGGGTCTGGGTGCTTGGCATCGTGTTTTTGATCGGCGGCCTGAACCTGTGCAACGTCAAAGTGTTTGGCGAGATGGAGTTCTGGCTGTCGTTGCTCAAGGTTGGCGCCATCGTGGCGATGATCCTCGGCGGTTTCGGCATCATGCTGTTCGGCATCCACTCGGCAGGCGAGACCCAGGCCAGCGGGCTGAGCAACCTGTGGGCTCACGGCGGCTTCATGCCCAACGGCGTCGGCGGCCTGATCGCCTCGTTTGCGGTGGTGATGTTTGCCTTCGGCGGTATCGAAATCATCGGCATCACCGCCGGGGAAGCCAAGGACCCGCAGCGTGTCATCCCCAAGGCGATCAACGCCGTGCCGTTGCGCATCCTGCTGTTCTATGTGCTGACACTGTTTGTGCTGATGGCCATTTACCCATGGCCGCAGATCGGCAGCCAAGGCAGCCCGTTCGTGCAGATTTTCAGCAACCTGGGCATCGGCTCGGCGGCGACCATCCTCAACATTGTGGTGATCTCGGCGGCAGTTTCGGCAATCAACAGTGACATCTTCGGCGCCGGACGCATGATGTACGGCCTGGCTCAGCAAGGGCAGGCGCCAAAGGGGTTTGCCCAGCTGTCCAAACAGGGCGTGCCGTGGATGACCGTGGTGGTGATGGGCGCAGCGCTGCTCGGCGGCGTGCTGCTCAACTACCTCATCCCGGAAAACGTGTTCCTGGTGATTGCCTCGATTGCCACCTTCGCTACGGTGTGGGTATGGCTGATGATTCTGTTCACCCAGGTCGCGATGCGTCGCTCGATGACCAAAGAACAGGTCGCCGAGCTGAAATTCCCGGTGCCGTTCTGGCCCTATGCGCCAGCGGCGGCCATCGTATTCATGCTGTTTGTATTTGGTGTGCTGGGTTACTTCCCGGACACCCAGGCAGCCTTGCTGGTCGGCGCCGTGTGGATCGTGCTGCTGGTCGTTGCCTACCTGCTGTGGGTCAAACCCGCCGCCGGGCAAGCGGCCACCGTCCATTACGACCCGGCTGTGTCTCATCGATAACTTAGGGAGGCGTTGATGAAAACCCTTTGGCAACACTGCCACGTTGCAACTATGGCTGACGGTCACTACTCGATCATCGAGGATGCTGCCATGGTCACTGCCGGCTCACTCATCGAGTGGATCGGCCCGCGCAGCCAAGTGCCGACGGCGGACTACGCCCAAGTGCATGACCTGCAAGGCGCGTGGGTCACCCCCGGGCTGATCGACTGCCACACCCACACGGTGTTTGGTGGCAATCGCAGTGGCGAATTCGAGCAACGCCTTGAGGGCGTGAGCTATGCCGAGATTGCGGCCAAGGGCGGCGGTATCGCCAGCACCGTGCGCGCCACCCGCGCGGCGACAGAAGATGAACTGTTTGCCAGTGCTGAAAAGCGCCTGCGCAGCCTGCTGCGCGACGGCGTGACCACGGTGGAGATCAAATCCGGCTACGGCCTGGACCTGGCCAACGAACGCAAGATGCTGCGCGTGGCCCGGCGCCTCGGCGATGAACTGCCGGTCAGCGTGCGCGCCACCTGCCTGGCGGCCCATGCCCTGCCGCCGGAGTACAAGGACCGCGCCGACGATTACATCGAGCATATCTGCACCGAAATGCTACCGGCGCTGGCAGCCGAAGGGCTGGTGGACGCCGTGGATGCCTTCTGCGAATACCTGGCGTTTTCCACCGAGCAAGTGGAGCGCGTGTTCAAGGTCGCCCAGCAACTCGGTCTGCCAGTAAAGCTGCATGCCGAGCAGCTGTCGTCGCTGCATGGCTCCAGTCTGGCGGCGCGTTACCACGCGTTGTCGGCGGATCACCTGGAGTTCATGACCGAAGAAGACGCCATCGCCATGGCTGCGTCGGGCACTGTCGCCGTGCTGCTGCCGGGGGCGTTCTACTTCCTGCGCGAAACCCAGTTGCCGCCGATGGACGCGCTGCGCAAGCACGGCGTGAAAATCGCCATCGCCAGCGACCTCAACCCCGGCACCTCACCGGCACTCTCGGTGCGCCTGATGCTGAACATGGCCTGCACCCTGTTCCGCATGACCCCCGAAGAAGCCCTGGCCGGTGCCACTCAACATGCGGCCACTGCGCTGGGCATGGGCGAGACCCATGGCTCGCTGGAAGTGGGCAAGGTGGCGGATTTTGTGGCGTGGCAGATTGATCGACCCGCCGACCTCGCCTACTGGCTGGGCGGCGATCTGGATAAACGCGTCGTACGCCATGGCGTCGATGTCACTGTGTAAGGAGTGCTGTTGTGGATAAGGTTCTGAACTTCAAACAAGGCCGCACGCCGCTGCTGATCAGCATGCCCCACGCCGGCCTGCGCCTGACGCCTGCGGTGGAGGCCGGGTTGATCCCCGAGGCACAAAGCCTGCCCGACACCGACTGGCATATCCCCACGCTGTACGACTTTGCCGAGGAACTGGGCGCCAGCACGCTCTCGGCGCAGTACTCACGCTTTGTCATCGACCTCAACCGGCCGTCCGACGACAAACCGCTGTACGCCGGCGCCACCACCGGCCTGTACCCGGCCACGCTGTTCGAGGGTGTGCCGTTGTTCCGTGAAGGCCTGGAGCCGAGCGAGGCAGAGCGCGCCAGCTACCTGCAAAAAATCTGGGGCCCGTATCACCGTGCGCTGCAAGAGGAACTGGCACGGCTCAAGGCCGAGTTCGGCTACGCGCTGCTGTTCGATGCGCACTCGATCCGTTCGGTGATCCCGCACCTGTTCGACGGCAAACTGCCGGACTTCAACCTCGGCACCTTCAACGGCGCCGCCTGTGATCCGGAACTGGCCAGCCAGTTGGAAGCTATCTGCGCGCAGCATCCGCAGTACAGCCATGTGCTGAACGGGCGTTTCAAGGGCGGGCATATCACCCGACATTACGGCGACCCGGCGCAGGATATCCATGCGGTGCAGTTGGAGTTGTGCCAGAGCACGTATATGGAGGAGTTCGAGCCGTTCCGCTATCGCCCGGATCTGGCCGAGCCGACGCGGGTGGTGTTGAAGCAGTTGCTGGAGAGGATGTTGGGCTGGGCAAAAAGACGTTACAGCTGACCTGGCTACTGCGCCTGCGCAGTAGCCGCTGTAACCCAACGTCTAAGACATACCTGATAAGCCGGCGGGGTGCGATCTCGATAGCAAAAAGTGTGCACCTCTACATTTATTCGGCCTTAGGGGCAATGTCGTGAGTGCTGCCTTGTTTTACATTGAAGCTCCCCATCATTTGGAAAGTGGTCTTATCCGGGTTTTCGAGCGTCAGGTCGAAGGTGGCACGTATAGTGGTTTTGTCCTGGCCCCATTGGTAAGTAATCCAGCCTTTTCGGAGAGGGAAATCATAGGCGGCATCCACTATGGCGTCGTCGTCAGGGCTGTCTTCAAACTTGTAGAAGCTTGCAGTATTTTTCTTAACACCTGAATCAGGTGTGACCGGGGCAAGCGAATGGTCGAAACTTGTCGCGTTTTGTTCCAGGAAAAACTGGACCAAATTGATTTCGGTCGTCTGAGTTGTTTTATTTATCGTGTCCTCAAAGAACCTTATCTTCCAACAATCAACTGGATGAGCATCAACGCTCTTTACACTCACAAATTCCGCTCTAGTGGCGATGAGTTTTTCGCTATGGGTTGAAAAGATCACATGTGCGCGGAAAAATTCCTGCAGCTCATCTTGGATGGATTGAGAGCACATCGCACCAGTCTCCATTGAGTAGGAAGTTAACGTAAGGGCTGTGTGTGATTTGATCGCGACCGTCATCGAGTGTCACCTGTGACAGTTGACAGTTCTTTATATTGTTTAGCGATAGTCGAGGGTTGGAAGGGTCGCATGGGTGCAATTCTCGGTCGTCACAGGTCGCTTTTATCGGAGTCTCGCTGGGTAAGGTTGTGGATACGGCGCACCAGACGCCACTCCCCACAATAAAAACTGCCGAGTGAGCCCTCATCCATGCACAGACTGTTGTTGACCCTCGCCTGCGCAACACTGCTCAGCGCCCAAACCATGGCCGCCGAGCCGGCTTCCTGCAAAACCATCCGCATGGGCGTCGTCAGTTGGACCGACGTCGTCGCGACCTCCGGCATGGCCGACGTGCTGCTCAACGGCCTGGGCTACGACAGCAAACAGACCAGCGCCGTGCAGCAGATCATCTTCGCCGGCATCCGTGATAAGCGCCTGGATATCTTCCTCGGTTACTGGAAACCGGCGATGGACAACAATATCGCGCCGTTCCTGGCCGCCAGGCAGGTCAAGGTCTTCGACACGCCCAGCCTGGCCGACGCGCAAGCCACACTGGCCGTGCCGCAATACGTGGCTGATGCCGGGCTGAAGACCTTTGCCGACATCGCCCGCTTCAAGGACAAACTCGGCGGCAAGATCTACGGCATCGAGCCCGGCAGCGGCGCCAATACCGATATCCAGAAAATGATCGACACCAACCATTTCGGCCTGGGCGGCTTCAAGCTGGTCGCCTCGGGTGAAGCCGGGATGCTGGCCGCGGTGCAGCGTGCGGTAAATCGCAAGGAATTCGTGGTGTTTGTCGGTTGGACTCCGCACCCGATGAACATCAATATGGAAATGGCCTACCTCACCGGCAGTGAAGACGTGTTCGGCCCCGACGAAGGCCGCGCCACGGTCTCCACCGTGACGGCGCCGGACTTTGCCGAACGCTGCCCCAATGCCAATCGACTGTTGGAAAACCTCACCTTCACCGCCGCCCAGGAAAGCCAGTTGATGGTGCCGATCATGGAACGCCAGTCGCCGCAGGAGGTGGCCAAGCAGTGGTTGCGTGATCATCCCGAAGACTTGCAGCGCTGGTTGGCCGGTGTTGTCGCGTTTGATGGCAGCGATGGCGTGACCGCAGTGCAGGCGAGCCTCAAACCCTAAGCCAAGTGCTGCTCCACCTGTGGGAGGGGGCTTGCCCCCGATAGCCCCATGCCAGACAACTTGTCAGGTGGCTGATCCAGCGCAATTGCAGCAAGCCCCCCTTGAACCTGCTGTGCCAGAGATTATCGCGTATGTACCCAATCTCCCCGCAACTTGCAGCCTTCGTCGAAAAAACCGAGTTCTTCACCGGCGACGACGCTTCCCTGACGGGCCTGCGCCAAAGCTACGACCGCATGTGCCAGGCATTCACCCCGCCGAAACCGCAAGGGCTGCATCTAGCGGACTTCACCCTGGCTGGTGTGGGCGTGCGCAGCTATCTGCCCCCGGCACTGCAACCAGCCGATGGCTGGCCATGCCTCCTTTATATACATGGCGGCGGCTGGGTGGTCGGTGGCCTGGATTCCCACGACTTCATCTGCTTCGAACTGGCCAGCAGATTGAACGTGTTGGTGATCGCCATCGATTACCGGTTGGCACCTGAATACCCGTTCCCGGCGGCGTACGAGGACTGCCGCGCCGTATGGCGGGCAATCCAGGCGGGCGAGGGGCTGCACGCGGTTAATCTGCAACGTCTGGTCGTAATGGGCGACAGTGCCGGTGGCAATCTGGCTGCGGCGCTGTGCCTGGGCCTGCGCGACGACGGCCAACCGCTGCCTCGCACCCAAGTGCTGGTTTATCCCGGGTTGGGCGGTCCAGCTGATTTGCCGTCACGCAGTGATTGCAGGGACGCGCCTTTGCTCAGCACCGCCGACGCCGAATACTACCTGGCACTTTACCTGCGAGGGGCGGGTCAGCCGTCGCCCTACGCCATGCCGCTGTTGGCCAAGGATTACAGTGGTTTGCCCAACGCCTTGATCGCCGTGGCGCAGTTCGACCCACTGCGCGACGACGGCATGCTGTATGCCGAGCGCCTGCAAGCGGCAGGCGTCGCTACGCGGCTTTATCCAGGAAAAGGCCTGGTCCACGGCTGTTTGCGCGCTCGCCGCCAAGCGCCGGAGGTGGATCGGCTGTTCGCTTACCTGTTGGACTACCTACATGGCGAACTGCTGACACCGGTCTAAGCGCTCAAGGACATGCTCATTGCACAATTCGGGTTTATAGTGCCAGACGGCAAAATAAAAGACGTCCCCCCAGGGATGAACCCGACCCCCTACGGAGCGCGCAATGCAGACTTGGTACCCGCAGATCAAACCCTACGCCCGGCACGATCTGGCAGTCGATGACACCCACACCCTGTATGTCGATGAAAGTGGCTCCCCCGAAGGCCTGCCTGTCGTCTTCATTCACGGTGGTCCTGGTTCCGGTTGCGACGCCCAGAGTCGCTGCTATTTCGATCCCAATCTCTACCACATCGTCACCTTCGACCAGCGCGGTTGCGGGCGCTCCACGCCCCGCGCCAGCCTGGAAAACAACACCACCTGGGATCTGGTCGCCGACCTTGAGCGGATCCGCGAGCACTTGGGTATTGAAAAATGGGTGCTGTTTGGCGGCTCCTGGGGCTCCACGTTGGCCCTGGCCTACGCCCAAACCCACCCTGAGCGTGTGCATGGCCTGATCGTGCGCGGCATTTTCCTGGCTCGCCCGCAGGACATCGAATGGTTCTACCAGGCCGGCGCCAGCCGCTTGTTCCCGGATTACTGGCAGGATTACCTGGCGCCGATCCCCGCGGACGAGCGCCACGACATGATCGCCGCCTATCACAAGCGCCTGACCGGCAACGACCAGATCGCCCAGATGCACGCGGCCAAGGCCTGGTCCGGCTGGGAAGGGCGCATGCTGGGGCTGTGCCCAAGCCCGCAGCATGTGGAGCGTTTTTCCGAGCCGCAGCGTGCCTTGTCCATCGCCCGGATCGAGTGCCACTACTTCACCAACAATTCCTTCCTGGAACCCAACCAGCTGATTCGCGACATGCACAAGATCGCCCATCTGCCTGGCGTAATCATCCATGGCCGCTACGATATGATCTGCACGTTGGATAACGCATGGGAGCTGCATCAGGCTTGGCCGAACAGCGAACTGCAGGTGATTCGCGAAGCGGGTCATGCGGCGTCTGAGCCTGGTATTACCGATGCATTGGTCCGCGCGACCGGTGAAATGGCACGGCGTCTGCTTGATCTGCCGCCAGAAGAAGCATGAAGGGCCTGTTGCAACGGGTGCGTGGCGCCCGGGTCGAGGTCGCGGGCGAAGTTGTCGGCGCCATCGACCAGGGTTTGCTGGTGCTGGTAGCCGTTGAGCCTTCAGATACGCCTGAAAGCGCCGATAAGTTGCTGCACAAATTGCTCAACTACCGGGTGTTCAGCGATGCCGAGGGCAAGATGAACCTGTCGCTCAAGGACATCGGCGGCGGTTTGTTGCTGGTGTCGCAGTTTACGTTGGCGGCGGATACCAAGAGCGGGCTGCGGCCAAGCTTCTCCACAGCGGCCCCACCGGCCCTGGGAGCGGCGCTTTTTGATCACTTGCTGCTACAAGCGCAACAATTGCATGGCAAGGTGGCGTCGGGGCGTTTTGGCGCCGATATGCAGGTGCATTTGGTCAATGATGGCCCTGTGACATTTCTGTTACAGACATGAATGTATTAAAAACGACTTTTAATGCCTAAAAACGCAGGATTTCGCTACAAATACTTCGCTGCCCCTGATGCGTTGTGTCGCGGGCTACTAGATAATCGCGCGCTACGGGGATCAGCGTTGTTTGGTCCATTTTGACTTAGGTAGAGACTTGTCCGACAACCATTGGGGAATCATTTTGACCCACGGGAGTCGGAACAATGCTCGCCAACCTGGCATATAGATAGCTGGCCGTTGGTTTTTTGATCTGTTTTCGGCGAGGGTTGCTCGTGATTGTTAGTCCCTGTAATGCACCAAAATTGTCTGCCAAACGGTTACGAAACGCACTGGTAACGGGCTCAGCCCTGTTTTGCCTGTTCGGCGCGGGTCAACTGTGGGCATTCAGTCTGGATGATGTGTCGGCCAAGGCAAAAGAGCTGGCCGGGCAGAAGTACGAAGCTCCGCGCAGCAATCTGCCGAACGAATTCCGCGAGATGAAGTTCGCGGACTACCAGAAGATTCGTTTCCGCAACGAAAAAGCCGAGTGGGCCGATCAGAACACCCCGTTCAAGCTGTCCTTCTATCACCAGGGTATGCACTTCGATACACCGGTGAAAATCAACGAAGTCACCGCTGACAGCGTCCAGGAAATCAAATACGACCCGTCGCGCTTCGATTTCGGCGATGTGAAGTTTGATCCTAAAGCCACCGAACAGCTGGGTTATGCCGGCTTCCGTGTCTTGTTCCCGATCAACAAGAGCGACAAGCAAGACGAAATCATGACCATGCTCGGCGCGAGCTATTTCCGTGTCGTCGGCAAGGACCAGGTCTATGGCCTGTCCGCCCGTGGCATGGCGATCGACACCGCGCTGCCGTCCGGCGAAGAATTCCCGCGTTTCACCGAGTTCTGGATCGAGCGTCCAAAACCGGGTGACAAGCACCTGGTGATCTTTGCCCTGCTCGATTCCCCACGTGCGACCGGCGCCTATCGCCTGATCCTGCGTCCGGGCACCGACACTGTTGTCGATGTGAAATCCCAGATGTTCCTGCGCGACAAGGTCAGCAAACTGGGCGTTGCCCCGTTGACCAGCATGTTCCTGTTTGGCGCGAACCAGCCATCCAAGGTGCTCAACTACCGTCGCGAACTGCACGACTCCAGCGGCCTGTCGATCCATGCCGGTAACGGCGAGTGGATCTGGCGCCCACTGAACAACCCTAAACACCTGTCGGTCAGCAACTTCACCGTAGAGAACCCGCGTGGTTTCGGTCTGCTGCAACGCGGTCGTAACTTCAGCCACTACGAAGACCTGGACGACAACTACGACAAGCGCCCAAGCGCCTGGATCGAGCCTGAAGGTGACTGGGGCAAGGGTTCCGTCGATCTGGTCGAGATCCCGACCGCCGATGAAACCAACGACAACATCGTTGCCTTCTGGAGCCCGGCTGAATTGCCGGAAGTCGGCAAGCCGCTGGAAGTCGCCTACCGCCTGCACTGGACCCTGGACGACGCCGCGTTCCACTCGCCGGACAGCGCCTGGGTCAAGCAGACCCTGCGTTCCACGGGTGATGTGAAGCAATCCAACCTGATCCGTCAGCCCGATGGCAGCGTTGCCTATCTGGTGGACTTCGAAGGCCCGTCCCTGAAGAAACTGCTGCCGGACGCCCCGGTGCGCAGCCAGGTGAGCGTGGGTGACAACGCTGAACTGGTAGAAAACAGCGTGCGTTACAACGAACACACCAAAGGCTGGCGCTTGACCCTGCGCATGAAGATCAAGGACGCGGGCAAACCGACTGAAATGCGTGCGGCCCTGGTCCAGGACATCCCGCAGGCTGAGCCGGAGAAGGTGTCTAGCCAAGTGCTCAAGGCTGACAAGGTCCTGGCCAAGCAACACGAGAAACAGGCCAAGAAGGACGCGAAGGACAAGGAAGCCAAGCAGCCAGAAGCTGCCCCAGCCACGCCGGAGCCGATCAAGACCGAGCAAGTCCTGACCGAAACCTGGAGCTATCAGTTGCCTGCCGATGAGTAATTCTCAAGTCACGCCAGAGACTCTGTCCGAGTACCTGGCGCATCTCCCGATGACCGCTGAGCAGCGCGCCGAACTGGCGGGCTGCACATCCTTCACCGAGTTGCACGAGCGTTTGTCGTCCGCAACCTTTGACGCGCCCGTCGATGCCGCCCAGGCGTCGGTTGGCCGCCGCTTGACCCTCAGCACCGCCGAAGAGCTGCAAGACGCCGAAATGCTGGCGCTCGACGCCAGCGGTCGCGTGTGCCTCAAGGCCACGCCGCCGATCCGACGCACCCGCGTGGTGCCGGAGCCGTGGCGCACCAATATCCTGGTGCGCGGCTGGCGCCGAATTACCGGCCGCAGCAACCCGCCGGCACCGCCGAAGGATGAACGTGTATTGCCGGCTGCACGCTGGCGTACCGTGGGTTCGATCCGTCGGTACATCCTGCTGGTGCTGATGCTCGGCCAGACCATCGTTGCCGGCTGGTACATGAAAGGCATCATGCCGTACCAGGGCTGGTCGCTGGTCGACTTCGACGAAATCCGCAACCAGACCCTGCTGCAAACCGCCACCCAAGTACTGCCTTACGCCCTGCAAACCAGCATCCTGATTATGTTCGGGATCTTGTTCTGCTGGGTGTCGGCCGGTTTCTGGACTGCGTTGATGGGCTTCCTGGAGTTGCTCACCGGTCACGATAAATACCGGATCTCCGGTAAAAGTGCCGGCGACGAGCCGATTCCGAAAGACGCCCGTACCGCGCTGGTAATGCCGATCTGCAACGAAGACGTGCCGCGTGTATTCGCCGGTCTGCGTGCGACGTTCGAATCGGTGGCCGCTACTGGTGACCTGGATCGCTTCGACTTCTTCGTGCTCAGCGACAGTAATGACGCCGACATCTGCATCGCCGAACAGCAAGCCTGGCTCGACGTGTGCCGCGAAGCCGGTGGCTTCGGCAAGATCTTCTATCGCCGCCGTCGCCGTCGCGTAAAGCGCAAGAGCGGCAACCTCGACGACTTCTGCCGTCGCTGGGGCGGTGACTATAAGTACATGGTCGTGCTCGACGCAGACTCCGTAATGAGCGGCGAATGCCTGACCAGCCTGGTGCGCCTGATGGAAGCGACGCCGGATGCCGGGATTATCCAGACCGCGCCGCGTGCGTCGGGCATGGACACCCTGTATGCGCGCATGCAGCAGTTCGCAACCCGTGTGTACGGCCCGCTGTTCACCGCCGGCCTGCACTTCTGGCAGTTGGGTGAATCCCACTACTGGGGTCACAACGCGATCATCCGCATGAAGCCGTTCATCGAGCACTGCGCCCTGGCGCCGCTGCCGGGTAAAGGTGCGTTCGCCGGTTCCATCCTGTCCCACGACTTCGTTGAAGCGGCACTGATGCGCCGTGCCGGTTGGGGCGTGTGGATTGCTTACGACCTGCCGGGCAGCTACGAAGAACTGCCGCCGAACCTGCTGGACGAACTCAAGCGTGACCGTCGCTGGTGCCACGGTAACCTGATGAACTTCCGCCTGTTCCTGGTCAAGGGCATGCACCCGGTGCACCGTGCGGTGTTCCTGACAGGGGTGATGTCGTACCTGTCGGCGCCGTTGTGGTTCCTGTTCCTGGTGCTGTCCACGGCCTTGCTGGCGGTGAATACGCTGATGGAGCCGCAGTACTTCATGGCACCGCGCCAGTTGTACCCACTGTGGCCGCAATGGCATCCGGACAAGGCGGTGGCGCTGTTCTCCACCACCATCGTGCTGCTGTTCCTGCCCAAGCTGCTGAGCATCATCCTGATCTGGGCCAAGGGCGCGAAAGAGTTCGGCGGCAAGTTCAAGGTGACCCTGTCGATGCTGCTGGAGATGCTGTTCTCCATGCTGCTGGCGCCGGTGCGGATGATCTTCCACACCCGTTTCGTCCTTGCCGCGTTCCTCGGCTGGGCCGCGACCTGGAACTCGCCACAGCGTGACGACGACTCCACGCCATGGAGCGAAGCGGTCAAGCGCCACGGTCCGCAAACTGTGCTGGGCTTCCTGTGGGCGCTGCTGGTGGTGTGGTTGAACCCAAGCTTCCTGTGGTGGCTGGTGCCGATCGTGGGTTCGCTGATGCTGTCGATCCCGGTGTCGGTGATCTCCAGCCGGGTCAAGCTGGGCCTCAAGTCCCGCGACGAGAGCCTGTTCCTGATCCCTGAGGAGTACAACCCGCCGCAAGCACTGCTGTCGACGGAGAAGTACACCCACGAAAACCGCTGGCACGCCCTCAATGACGGGTTTGTGCGTTCGGTGGTCGACCCGCAGCAGAACGCCCTGGCCTGTGCCTTGGCGACCTCGCGTCACCGTGAGGCCGAGCCGATCGAGTACCTGCGTACCGAACGTGTTCGCCATGCGTTGAAAGTCGGCCCTGCCGGCCTCAACAATGGCGAGCGCCTGGCCTTGCTCAGTGACCCGGTGGCCTTGGCCCGCCTGCACGAGCAGGTCTGGAGCGAAGGGCATGCCGAGTGGCTCGCCGCTTGGCGTGACTCGATCAAAGCCGACCCGCACGCGCCGTTGCTACCGCTGCAGCCGCTGTCGTCCCAGGCCCAACCGGCCTGATTCAGACACCCCCGAGGGCACACCTCGGGGGTGTTTCAAACGCTGGTCCTACAGCGCTTTTCGTATCTTCTTTGTCTTTCTAACCCCTTGTTATTTCGAAACAAAAGACCCTCGTCCGAGGCGTTTTTGCGTGCCCGCGACTGGGTTAGGATCGCCCCCCTAATTTGTCTCGGCCACGGGGGATTCATGCTCAAAAGGTATTGTTCGGCATTGCTGATAGGCGCTGCCGCATTGATTCACATCGGCCAGGTACACGCGGGCGCAATTGAAGACGCGGTCCGGCGTGGCGTGCTGAAAGTCGGCACCACGCCCACCTACGTGCCCTTTGAAATGACCGATAAACAAGGACGTATCGTCGGTTTTGAAATCGATTTGCTCAAGGTGATGAGCCAGGCGCTGGGGGTTGAGCTTGAGTTGGTCTCAGTGCCCTATATCGCGCTGGTGCCAGGGTTGAAGGCGAAAAAATTCGACCTGATAGGCAGTGGCATGACGGTCACCCAGCAGCGCAACCTGACGCTGAACTTCAGCGACTCCTTCATCGTGGTGGGCCAGACCGTGCTGCTGCACCCAAGCCTGGTAGGCAAGGTCACCAGCGTTGAGGACCTGGACGACGCCAGCTACAGGATCGCTACCACCGAAGGCACCACCGGCGAGGCGGCAGCGCGGAGATTTCTGGGGGCCGCTCGGCTGAGCAGCTTTGCAACGCCGGAAGAAGGCGTGCGCCAGGTGGTGGATGGCATGGCCGATGCCTTTATCCATGATGCGCCCTACAACCTGATCGCATTGAGCCGGCCCGAGAACAGCGCGCTGCTGTCCCTGGAGCAGCCGTTTACCTTTGAGCCCCTGGCGTTTGGGGTGAGAAAAGGCGACTTCGACAGCCTCAACTGGATCAACCATTTCCTCAATCAAGTTGCTCAGGACGGGACGTACGATCGCCTGCATGACCGGTGGTTCAAAGACACGGCCTGGCTGGAGGACATCGACTGAAAGTCATACCTTCTTACACATCAATCCGTTGGTGAAACGGCCCACGCAGCTGTCTATCCCAGCGCTTCACTGCCGCCTGTAGGGCTTATCCGACATACGCCGATAACAATTACCGGTGAAACCTTTGTGACAGGCAACGAGTGGGGTAGGATCGCACCCCGAAATGGTGCAGCCCTTTTGCGCGCCGACCTTATAAGAATCGTTCTGGGGACTTGATGATGAAAAAGTATCTATCGATGCTGCTGCTTGGCGTTACGGCGCTGGTCGCCGCCAATGCGGCCCAGGCCGGTGCCATTGATGATGCGGTCAAGCGCGGCACCCTGAAAGTCGGCATGGACCCGACTTACATGCCGTTCGAAATGACGGACAAACGCGGTGAAATCATCGGCTTCGAAGTCGACATCCTCAAGGCCATGGCCAAATCCATGGGCGTCAAGCTGGAGCTGGTTTCCACCGGCTATGACGGCATTATCCCGGCCTTCCTCACCGGCAAGTTCGACATGATCGGCAGCGGCATGACCCTGACCCAGGAGCGCAACCTGCGCCTGAACTTCAGCGAACCCTTCATCGTGGTCGGCCAGACCCTGCTGATCCGCAAGGAATTGGAAGGCACCATCAAGTCCTACAAAGACCTGAACGACGAAAAATACCGCCTGACCTCCAAGCTGGGCACTACCGGTGAGATGGTCGCCAAGAAGCTGATTTCCAAAGCCAAGTACCACGGCTATGACAATGAGCAGGAAGGCGTGCTGGACGTGGTCAACGGCAAGGCCGATGCCTTTGTGTATGACGCACCGTACAACGTGGTTGCCGAGAAGAAAGTCGGCAACGGCAAGCTGGTGTTCCTGGACGAGCCCTTCACCTTCGAGCCCTTGGCGTTTGGCCTGAAGAAAGGCGATTACGACAGCATCAACTTCATCAACAACTTCCTGCACCAGATCAAGAACGACGGCACCTACGATCGCATCCATGACAAGTGGTTCAAGAGCTCCGAGTGGCTCAAGGACATGGAATAAGCTCGGCGAAACACCGCGTTGCGCCCTTCGCGAGCAAGCCCGCTCCCACATGTGACCGAGTTCCAACATGAGAATGCGGTCAAAATGTGGGAGGGGCTTGCCCCCGATGACGGCCTGCCAGGCGACACATAACCCGGAACCTGAAATGAAACAGAAAAAAGCCCAATGGCCCTGGCACCTGCTGACCGTGGTCGTGCTGGTCGGTCTGGCCGGCGCTTTGTATTACGCCACTTCGCTGATGTCCTACGAATGGCGCTGGAACCGCGTGCCGCAATACTTCGCGTACCAAGCCGAAGAAGCCCAGCGGGCAGCGGATATCTCCACCGTCATTGAGCTGGTCCGCAAAGGTGATGTGGCCGAAGTGACCCTGCGCAACGATGCAGGCGCCGAGCAGAAAGTGACGGTCGCCGACAACAGCCTGCAAGTGTCACGCGGCGACGATGTCGCCGAAGGCGATGTGATTGGTGTGAATCGTCATTGGGCACTGGGCCCGTTGATGTGGGGGTTGTGGACCACGCTGTGGCTGTCGGTGGTCTCCGGGATTCTCGGTTTGGCGATTGGCCTTGCTACCGGTTTGTGCCGACTTTCGAACAACCCGACCTTGCGTGATCTGTCGACGATCTACGTCGAACTGGTACGCGGCACCCCATTGTTGGTGCAGATCTTCATTTTCTATTTCTTTATCGGCACGGTGCTTAACCTGTCCCGTGAATTTGCCGGGATCGCCGCGCTCTCGCTGTTCACCGGTGCCTATGTGGCGGAAATCGTTCGTGCGGGCGTGCAGTCCATCACCCGTGGCCAGAACGAGGCGGCACGCTCGCTCGGCCTGAGTGCCAGCCAGTCGATGCGCCATGTGGTGCTGCCACAAGCCTTCAAGCGCGTACTGCCGCCCCTGGCAGGGCAATTCATCAGCCTGGTGAAAGACACCTCGCTGGTCTCGGTGATCGCCATTACCGAACTGCTCAAGAGCGGTCGTGAGGTAATCACTACCTCGTTCTCGCCGTTTGAAATCCTGTTCTGCGTCGCAGGCCTGTACCTGCTGATCAACCTGCCGCTGTCGAAAATGGCCAGCCGGCTTGAGCGGAGGCTCGCCCAAAGTGATTGAAGTCCGCGATCTGGTAAAAGTCTTCGACACCCGTGGCCATGTGGTGCGTGCGGTGGACCACGTGACCACCCAGGTGGCCAAGGGTGAAGTGCTGGTGGTGATTGGCCCGTCCGGTTCTGGCAAGTCCACCTTCCTGCGTTGCCTCAATGGCCTGGAAGAGTTCGACTCGGGTTCAGTGAGCATCGACGGCCTGCAACTGGCCGATCCGAAAACCGATGTGAACGCCTATCGCCGTGAAGTCGGCATGGTGTTCCAGCACTTCAATCTGTTCCCCCACATGACGGTCTTGGAAAACCTGTGCCTGGCGCAAAAAGTCGTGCGCAAGCGCGGCAAGAAAGAGCGTGAAGCCAAGGCCCTGGCCCTGCTGGAAAAGGTCGGCATTGCACAAAAGGCCAACGAGTTCCCATCACGGCTTTCCGGCGGCCAGCAACAACGCGTGGCGATTGCCCGGGCGTTGGCGATGGAGCCCAAGGTGATGCTGTTCGACGAGCCCACCTCGGCGCTGGACCCGGAAATGGTCGGCGAAGTGCTGGATGTGATGAAGACCCTGGCCCTGGAAGGCATGACCATGGTCTGCGTCACCCACGAAATGGGCTTTGCCCGCGAAGTGGCGGACCGTGTGCTGTTCTTCGATCATGGCAAGTTGCTGGAAGATGCAGCACCGGCCGAGTTCTTTGATGCACCGAAAGACCCACGTGCCCAGGCGTTCCTGCGTCAGGTCCTATAGGCACACGCCGTTCAGACCTTGAACCTTCCTACACACTGCTGCAGATCCATTCCCAGTCGCGCCAACTCGATACTCGCTGCCGCCGTTTGCTCACTGGCGGCAGCGGTTTGTTCCGAGACGTCGCGGACTTTCAACACGCTGCGATTGATCTCTTCGGCGACCAGGCTTTGCTCCTCGGCCGCTGCGGCAATCTGCGGGTTCATTTCCTGGATGACCGCCACGGTGCGGGCAATCTCCGTCAGTGCGTCCCCGGCGTTGCGGGTCAGGCCGACGCTGTTGTCGGTGAGCGTTCGGCTGTAGTCCATGATGTCGGCAGCCTGCTGCGTACCGCTGTGCAGGCCACCAATCAACTCTTCGATTTCTTCAGCCGAGTGCTGGGTCCGCTGGGCGAGGCTGCGCACCTCATCGGCGACTACCGCAAAGCCTTGGCCGGCTTCACCGGCCCGTGCCGCCTCTATCGCGGCGTTAAGCGCCAACAGGTTGGTTTGCTGCGACACCGACTTGATCACATCCAGCACGCTGCCGATCTTCTGGCTTTCGCGTTGCAGGCCCAGCATGGCTTCGCTGGAGCGAGCCATCTCGTGGGCCAGGTGTTCAATTTGCGCGACGGCATCCATCACCACCTGATCGCCCAGTTCCGCCTGTTGAGTGGCCTGGCTGGCGGCGATCGACGCTTGCTCGGCGTGGCGTGCGACTTCCTGGGCGGTAGCCAGCATCTGGTTCATGGCCGTCGCCACCTGCTCGGTTTCATCGCGCTGATTATTCACCCCGGCGCGGGTTTGTTCGGTGACGGTAGAGAGCTCCTCGGCGGCGCTGGCGATTTGCCGTGCGTTGTCGCTGATGTTGCCAATCAGCCTTCGTAGATTCAGCGTCATTTGGCTCATGCTGCGTTGCAGCTGGCCCAGTTCATCGCGACGCTGTGTCTGCACATCGTGGCTCAGGTCGCCCTCGGCAATGCGATTGGCCACCAACAGCGCCTTGCGCAGTGGGTGCACGATTTGCCCGGCGATCACCCAGGCGGCCAAGGCGCCGAAGAGCAGGGCGGCCGCGGCGATGCCCAAGGTCTGGATGCGCGCTTGTTCGGCTTCGCGGTCGCGTCGTTGGGTCTGATCCTGGCTCAAAAGATCACTTTGCGCGAGCAACTGATCCAACTGCTGCTCCAACTGGTTATGGGCGCTTTCGGTCGTGAGTTGGATGTCCTTGAGCCGGGTCAGGTGGGTGCGCACGCTCAGTACGGCATTTTTGAGCGCCCCGCTGTCGACCGACAGCTTCGCCACGTCAGCGTGGGCGAGTTCAAGGCCTCGCTCTGCGTCAACCACGGCTTGGTCATAGGCATCCAGTGAGCTGGACGCCCAGGCTGGACTCTTGGCACGGTCTTCGGCCTGCTCCATGGCCTGGCGCAGGTTTTCGACGGCCTCCAGGGCTTTTTCATCGTCCTGATCAGGCAAGTCGCTGCTCAGCTGTGCCAGGACATCGCCAGCCCGAGTGGTGCTCTGTGTCAGTTGTTCGCGGGCATTTTCGCGTTTTTCCACCAGCGCGGGCACGCCCTTGAGGGTGGATTTGAAGGTGGCAGAAATCCGCGTCATTTCCTGCAAGTATTGAAGGGACTTTGGCACCTTGAGTCGGTTGGACAACTCCGTCAGGGCCCCGTCGACTTTCTCCATGCTGGCGCTCAATCGACTGAGGCTGTTGGCCTCGTCCAGAGTGCGGTAGAGGATTCTGTCGGCGCGCAGTTCTTCGCCAGCCACCGCCAGTTGCGCCAGCACGGTCAAGGTTTGTGAGCGGTAAAGGGACGCTGCCAATGCTTGCCAGCCGGTCACGGCAATGACAAGGCTCAGGGCCAGTACCAGGGCGAATCCCAGGGCCAGTTTGAGGGTGACACTGGCGTTACCCAGCAGGTGAGTCATTCGACGAAGCATGATTGACCTCCGACAAGTGAGCTAACGGGTGTAGTTCGATGAACTCACTTGAACGCTAGTGACTTTGAAGGTCGGGTGGGCCTGAAAAACGTGTAGGAAATTTCACAGATTACAGGCGGCGACCCAGGGCAGGTCGCGCGCGGGGAGGGGTGTCAGACGCGGAAGCGACCCACCAGTGCTTGCAGGTGGGTGCCCAGGCGCGCCAGTTCGGTGCTTGACGCAGCGGTTTCTTCACTGGCTGCAGCCGTCTGCTCCGAGACGTCGCGCACGTTCAGCACACTGCGGTTGATCTCTTCCGCCACGGCGCTTTGCTGTTCGGCGGCGGTGGCGATCTGGGAATTCATCGCCTGGATGGTCGAGACGGTACGGGTGATGTTCTCCAGCGCGCTGCCGGCGCGGCGGGTCAGTTCGACGCTGCTGTCGGTGAGGTTGCGGCTGTTGTCCATGATGGTCGCGACCTGTTGCGTGCCGCTCTGCAGGCCGGCAATCAGCTCCTCGATCTCTTCGGTGGACTTCTGGGTGCGCTGGGCCAGGCTGCGCACTTCATCGGCCACCACCGCGAAGCCACGTCCGGCTTCACCGGCGCGGGCGGCTTCAATCGCCGCGTTGAGGGCCAGCAGGTTGGTTTGCTGGGCCACGGACTTGATCACGTCGAGCACGCTGCCGATTTTGTCGCTTCGCGTTTCAGGTCGCCCATGGCGACCGTGGAGTTGCCGACCTCAGTGGCCAGGCGCTCGATCTGCGCGATGGCTTCACCGACCACCTTGTCGCCTTCGCGGGCCTGCTGATCCGCGGCTGCGGCGGCTTCGGAGGCTTCCTCGGCATTGCGGGCGACTTCCTGCACGGTGGCTGCCATCTCGTTCATGGCGGTGGCCACCTGGTCGTCTCGACCTTCTGGCTGTTGACCCCGGCGCTGGTCTGTTCGGTGACGGCCGACAGTTGCTCGGCAGCGCTGGCGATCTGGGTCACGCCTTCGCTGATACCGCCGATCAACTCGCGCAGGCCTACGGTCATGCTCTGCATGGCCCGTTGCAACTGGCCCAGTTCATCCTGGCGCAAGGAGGTCAGGTTGTGACTCAGGTCGCCGGAGGCAACGCGCTCGGCGACCTGGAGGGTCTGGTCCAGCGGGATGATGATCTGGCGAGTGATCGCCCAGGCAGCCACCAGGCCAAAGATCAACGCCAACACAGTAGCCAGCAGCAGGAGGTACTTGGCTTGTGCCGCGTCGGTATCGCGCACCACCGTTTGGGAAATGGTCAGCTTGTCGCTGTGACCCAGCAGCAGATCGCCTTGTGCGGTCATGATCTTGAGTGCTGCCGCGTTGGCTACCTGGGAGTCGCGGTACTGGCTGACAGCGGCGCGGTAGGCTTGCAGCGAAACGCTGGCCTGTTGCAGATTGGTCGAATATTGCTCAGGCAGTTGGCCATTGAGGCTGGCGATTTTTTTCAGGGCGTTGTCGATGGCATCCAGTGCCGGCTGCTCGGCTTCGACCTTGCCGCTGTAGGTGTAGCCGCGCACCTGGAAGCGCGCCTGCTGGATCAGTTTGCTCACGTCTACCACGCTGTTGAACAGGCTGACGCTGTCGCCTTGCAGCAGGGACTTCTCAATCTCGTTGATTTTGACGACCGCATTGTCGGCGGTATCGCCCAGCTTGCTGCGGGCGTTTTCCCGGTTGGCGCCAGCCTGCACCATGTCGCTGAAAGCGCGTTTGTACTGGTCCACGGCGGCCAACTGTTCATCGACCAGGGCCGTGTCGGCGGGTTGTTCAATCAGCGTGCGGGCGGTCTTGAGGCCGCTGTCGAGCTTGTTCAGTAACTCGCTGACCGCGCCCGGGCCTTGTTCGCCACGGCGCATGTCATAGTCCAGGCGTGCGAGACGCAGGTCCTTGGTCAACCCATTGAGGCTGGAGATAAAGCCCAGCTTGTCACCGCGGCTGATCACATCGCCCAGGCCTTTCCAGCCGGTGAGGGTGATCATCACTGTGAGCAGTAATACCAGGCCGAAGCCTACGCCCAGCTTGGTTTTGACGCTGACATTCCCCAGCTTTTCGGCTAACCAACGATACATGCTGCGAACTCCCGTGGAACAAGGCTTGGACTTATTCAGGAGTTATCGGCACGGTTCCGGGATTCTGTAGCGATGCAGACCAATGTGGGGTGTGTTTAGAAGAGGCGGGCGAGGAGGGCCGTCACTGCGGTTTCGACCCGCAGGATCCGGGCGCCGAGTTGCACCGGCTGCAAGCCGGCCTTGGCCAGCAGGTCGACTTCGTAGGGGATCCAACCGCCTTCGGGGCCGATGGCGAGGGTCACCGGCTCATCCAGCCCACGGGGGCACGCCGGATAATCGCCGGGATGGCCGATCAGGCCCAGGGTGGCTTCGGCCATGGCCGGCAGGCGGTCTTCGACAAACGGCTTGAAGCGTTTCTCGATGATGATCTCGGGCAACACCGTGTCCCGCGCCTGTTCCAGGCCGAGGATCAGTTGCTCGCGAATCGCTTCGGGCTCCAGGAATGGGGTTTGCCAGAAGCTCTTTTCCACCCGGTAGCTGTTGACCAGCACCACCTTCGGCACACCCATGGCGGCCACGGTTTGCAGCACCCGGCGCAGCATTTTCGGGCGCGGCAGGGCCAGCAGCAGGGTCAGGGGCAGTTTGCTCGGCGGCGGTTGGTCGAAGCTCACTTGCAGCTCGGCTTCACTGGCCTCCAGGCGCAGCAATTGCGCGGCGCCCATCAACCCGCCGATGCGCCCCACGCGCAGGCTGTCGCCCACGGCGGCGCGGTGGACTTCCTGCATATGCACCAGGCGTCGATCACGCAGGATCACCCGGTCGGCCGCGATAAAGTCGGCCTCTTCAAGCAGCAGCAGGTTCACGGCTGGGTCGCTGGCGGCTGGTCGTCGTCGGCGGGTTGGTCGTCCGGGTGTTCGCCACGCTTGCTGATCAAACCGCTGAACAGGATGCCAATCTCGAACAGCATCCACATCGGCACGGCCAGCAGGGTCTGGGAGAAGATGTCCGGCGGTGTCAGGATCATGCCGACCACGAAGCAGCCGATGATCACGTACGGGCGGATTTTCTTCAGGTAGGCCACGTTGACCACGCCGATCCACACCAGCAACACCACCGCCACCGGGATTTCGAAGGCCACGCCAAAGGCGAAGAACAACGTCATCACGAAGTCGAGGTAGCTGGTGATGTCGGTCATCATCTCCACGCCGGCCGGAGTGGCAGCGGCGAAGAACTTGAAGATCAACGGGAACACCAGGAAGTAGGCGAACGCCATGCCGGTGTAGAACAACAGGATGCTCGACACCAGCAGCGGCACGGCGATGCGCTTTTCGTGCTTGTACAGGCCCGGCGCAATAAAGCCCCAGATCTGATGCAGGATCACCGGGATCGCCAGGAACAGCGAGACCATCATCGTCAGTTTCAGCGGCGTGAGGAACGGCGATGACACGTCGGTGGCGATCATCGTCGCGCCGGCCGGCAGGTACTGGCGCAAGGGCGTGGAGACGAAGGTGTAGATCTGCTGGGTAAAGGCGAACAGCCCGGCAAAGATGATGAAGATGGCCGCTACGCAACGCAGCAGGCGGGTACGCAGCTCGGTGAGGTGCGAGACCAGCGGCATGTGCTGGTCGTTTTCCGGTTTATCAGCGCTCATGGGGCTCGCGGCGGCAAAGTAGGGTCATGGGGCGCGGGCGACGCAACAGGCGTCGGCGCAGGCTCGGTTGGCGCGTTCGGAATCGGGGCAGCGGGCGCAGGCTCAACAGCAGGCGCGATGCTGTGCTCGGCCACGGGCTCCACCGGTTTGGCGGGTTCCTGGACGGGGGACAGAATCTTCCGGGCTTCCTGCTCCAGCGACAAAATGTGCTCGTTGTGCAGTTGGCGGCGGATCTCGTCGGCGCCGATTTCCCGTTCAACTTCCTGTTTGATCGCGTTGAAACTGCGTTTCAGGCGCCCGATCCACAGGCCGGCCGTGCGCGCGGCACCGGGCAGGCGTTCCGGCCCCAGTACCAACAGGGCCACGAGGCCGACGAGCAGCAGTTCAGAGAAGCTGATACCAAACATTAGTCAGTGCTCACGAGTCTTTGCGGGTCGGCTCTTCGACTTTCTCAGCCTGCACGTCGAAGGTACGACGCTCGGTGATCGGCTGGGCGGCCTGCGGGTGCACCGGTTGGGCCGGCGGCACAGGATTGGCGGCCGGGTCGGCAGGCTTTTCGTCGTCGTTCATGGCTTTACGGAAGCCCTTGATCGACTCGCCCACGTCGGTGCCCAGGTTCTTGAGTTTCTTGGTGCCGAACACCAGTACCACGACCACCAGAATGACGATCCAGTGTTTCCAGTCAAAAATGCCCATGCTGCAAATCCTCTAGTCTTAGTTATTCAAGCGGACGGGCGCGAGGCCTTTTCGGCATGCCCGGACAAGCCGAAGCGACGGTCCAGTTCATCCAGTACGGCCTGTGGATGCTGCCCCAGTTGGGCGAGCATGACCAGGCTATGGAACCACAAGTCGGCGGTTTCATAGATGACATCGCTGCAGTCGCCGCTGATTTGTGCGTCCTTGGCGGCGATGATCGTCTCGACGGATTCTTCGCCGAGCTTTTCCAGAATCTTGTTCAGGCCCTTGTGGTACAGGCTGGCGACGTAGGAGCTGTCGGCGTCCGCACCTTTGCGGTCTTCCAGCACCTGGGCCACGCGGTTCAGGGTATCGCTCATGGTCAGTGTCCTGCGGAATAAATGGCGTGCGGGTCTTTGAGCACCGGCTCTACAACCTTCCACTCACCGTTCTCGAACACGCGGTAGAAGCAGCTGTGACGGCCGGTGTGGCAGGCGATATCGCCAATCTGCTCGACCTTGAGGATCACCACGTCGGCGTCGCAGTCGATGCGCATCTCGTGCAGGGTCTGCACGTGGCCGGACTCTTCGCCCTTGCGCCACAGTTTGCCACGCGAACGTGACCAGTAAATGGCGCGCTGCTCAGTGGCAGTGAGGCTCAGGGCCTCGCGGTTCATCCAGGCCATCATCAGCACGCGCCCGGTCTTGTAGTCCTGGGCAATGGCCGGCACCAGGCCGTCACTGTCCCACTTGATCTCGTCCAGCCAGTCTTTCATGTTCGGCTCCGGCAATTTGCGACAGTGTATAACCGGATTGGCTATCGACGCACGATCAGATAAACACCCACGGCGACCATGATCCCCGCTGGCCAGTGGCCCAATTGATTCAGCGGCCCGCCAATCGCCAGCATCACCCCACCCACCAGGTGCGCGGCGCCGAGCAGGCGCAGGAACCAGTCGTCCTTGCGCTTGCGCCATGGTGGCTCCGGGTCCTTGGCGTGGGGCTGGGACATGCGCTCCAGCAGGTCGCGGGTCATGTTGGCCAGGTGCGGCAGTTGTTCCATCTGGCTGTGCAGGTTGCCCAGCACGGTTTTCGGGCTCATGCGCTCGCGCATCCAGCGTTCCAGGAACGGCTGGGCGGTGTTCCACAGGTCGAGGTCCGGGTACAGCTGACGACCCAGGCCTTCGATGTTGAGCAAGGTTTTTTGCAGCAAGACCAACTGCGGTTGCACTTCCATATTGAAGCGCCGCGCCGTCTGGAACAGGCGCATCAGCACCTGGCCAAAGGAGATGTCTTTTAACGGTTTTTCAAAGATCGGTTCGCACACGGTGCGGATAGCGGCTTCGAACTCGTTGAGTTTGGTTTCTGCCGGCACCCAGCCCGAATCGATGTGCAACTGCGCCACGCGGCGGTAGTCACGCTTGAAGAAGGCGAACAGGTTGCGCGCCAGGTAGTCCTGGTCTTCCGGCGTCAGGCTGCCGACGATGCCGCAGTCGATCGCAATGTACTGCGGGCTCCATGGGTTGACGGTGCTGACGAAGATGTTGCCCGGGTGCATGTCGGCGTGAAAGAAGCTGTCGCGGAATACTTGGGTGAAGAAGATCTCCACGCCGCGTTCGGCGAGCATCTTCATGTCGGTACGCTGGTCGGCTAGGGTCGCGAGGTCGGTGACCTGCACGCCGTAGATGCGCTCCATCACCAGCACTTTGGGGCGGCACCAGTCCCAATACACTTGCGGCACGTACAGCAGCGGCGAGCCTTCGAAGTTACGCTTGAGCTGGCTGGCGTTGGCGGCTTCGCGCAGCAGATCGAGTTCGTCGTAGATGGTTTTTTCGTAGTCGGCAACCACGTCCACCGGGTGCAGCAGGCGTGCATCGGCAGAGAAGCGCTCGGCGGCGCGGGCGAGGATGAACAGCCATGCCAGGTCCTGGCCGATGATCGGCTTGAGGCCTGGGCGAATCACCTTCACGACCACTTCTTCGCCGGTCTTGAGCTGCGCGGCGTGTACCTGTGCCACGGAGGCTGAGGCCAGCGGCTCGACGTCGAAGCGGGTAAAGACTTCGCTGATCTTCTTGCCCAGTTGTTCTTCGATCAACGCCATCGACTGCTTGGAGTCGAACGGCGGCACGCGGTCCTGCAGCAGCATCAGTTCGTCGGCGATGTCTTCGGGCAGCAGGTCGCGGCGCGTCGAGAGGATCTGGCCGAACTTGATAAAGATCGGGCCCAGGTCCTGTAGCGCCAGACGCAGGCGCGCACCCCGGCTCAGCTCCAGTTGCTTGCGCGGGAACCAGCGCCACGGCAGCACATAGCGCACCGCCAGCAGGAACCACGGCAGTGGCAGGGCGAACAGCAGGTCATCGAGGCGGTAGCGGATTACGACGCGCTGGATACGAAACAAACGGCGGACGGCGAGCAGCTTCATGCGTTATCGCTTGGATCAAGGGAACGGCTCAGGCGCTCGAAGCGGGCCTCAAGGCGTTCCAGGTCGATTTTGGCCTTGTCGAGTTCGCGAAAGCGCGCTTGCGCTTCCCGTTCTCCGACAAGGGTGCGCGATTCTTCGCTCAGGTATTCGGCGAGGTTCTGGTTGAGGCTGGCGAACCCTTGCTGGTACCAGCGCGTGCGGCTGCGCAGGTGCCCGCTGATCAGTTGGGTGGCCACGGGGCCGATCCAGCGTGACAGCTCGTATTCCCAATCCAGTTCCAGGTCTTGCAGCACGGCGGCCAGGTCCATCAGCACCGCGCTGTCGCCTTCCAGCGCCACTTCCGGGCTGTGCAGGATGGCGGTCTTGTTGCGGCTCAAGGCCAGGTGCAACAGGCTCGATGCCGGCGCACGCAGGGTGCAGTCGGCGTCGGCGGCCCATTGGCTGGCGAGCAGCAGGCCTTCATCGCTGGGCAGGATAAACAGCTGCAAGGCGGGGCTGGTGCAATCGACGGCAATGACCTTGCCGTTCAAATGCGCGAGCCGCGCCAGGGCGGTACTGTCCAGGCGCAACACACGGTTGAGGCCGTGTTCGACGCTGGCGAGCAGGCCTGCGAACAGCATCAGGGCTTGATGCCGCGGTGCAGGGCGACGATGCCCGAGGTCATGTTGTGGTAGGTCACGCGGTCGAAACCGGCTTCTACCATCATCGACTTCAGGGTTTCCTGGTCGGGGTGCATGCGGATCGACTCGGCCAGGTAGCGGTAGCTCTCGGCGTCGTTGGTGATCAGCTTGCCCATCAATGGCATGAAGGCGAAGGAATAGGTGTCGTAGACCTTGGACATCAGCGCGTTGGTCGGCTTGGAGAACTCCAGCACCAACAGGCGGCCGCCCGGCTTGAGGACGCGCAGCATCGAGCGGATCGCGTCTTCCTTGTGCGTCACGTTGCGCAGGCCGAAGGCGATGGTCACGCAGTCGAAATGGTTGTCGGGGAACGGCAGCTTTTCAGCGTCGGCCTGGACGAATTCAATATTGCCGGCCACGCCCTTGTCGAGCAGGCGGTCACGGCCAACCTTGAGCATCGAGCCGTTGATGTCCGCCAGTACCACCTGGCCCGTCGGGCCGACGAGCTTGGAGAACTTGGCCGCCAGGTCGCCCGTGCCGCCGGCGATGTCCAGCACGCGGTTGCCGGTGCGTACACCCGACAACTCGATGGTGAAGCGCTTCCACAGGCGGTGCATGCCGCCGGAGAGCACGTCGTTCATCAGGTCGTACTTGGCGGCGACGGAGTGGAACACCTCTGCGACTTTTTCCGCTTTCTGGCTTTCCGGGACGTTCTTGAAGCCGAAGTGAGTGGTGGGTTCGGCATCGCTGCCTTTGCGCTGATCAGTCATATCGCTGTCACCAAAAGAGAATGCGGCACATGATAATCCCCAAGGCCTGCTTTGTCTTGGCAAGGCTGCAGGTAAGATAGGTGCCCACCGAGACCTTTTGCCGCATTGAAGGCAGGTAAATCCCTATAAAGAGGAGTCATTGTAATGGCCCGTATCACCGTTGAGCGTGCACATTCCCTGGGTAAAGAAGCTGCACGGGCAAAGGCCGAGAAGTTGGCGCTCAAACTCAAGGAACAATACGGCCTGGAGCCTTCGTGGTCCGGCGACACCTTGAACCTCAAGCGTTCCGGGGTTAAAGGCACGGTATTAGTGGCGGATGATTCGCTGCGTATTGATGTGGAGTTGGGGCTGTTGATGTCGGCCATGAGTGGCACGATCAAGTCTGAAATCGAGAAAGCCCTGGATAAGGCGCTGGCCTGACCGATTGTTCTTAGGGTGCCGATTCTAATTTTCCAGCCTACTTTGTGCCCAGGCCCTCAACTCCTGTGGGCCGTTCCTCCCACCTGATCTGCGTGAGGTGCACCATGGCCAAAGTTATCCTGAAGAAAAAAATCGACGTTCAGACCGGTGTCCTGACTGACGTTAAAACCTACGCCCGCAAGATCTGGCTGGCCGGTCTTGGTGCTTATGCGAAGGTCGGCAGTGAGGGGGGCGAGTACTTCAAAGAGCTCGTAAAGAGCGGTCAACATGTTGAAAGTAAAGGCAAAAAAGTTGCAGTTGAACAACTTGATGCCGCCAACAGTCAGATTGACCAAGTAAAGAGTAATGTCTCTGCCGTCAAAGGTCTGGTAGAAGTTCAGCTGGATAAAGTTGAAAAAGCTTTTGATACTCGTGTAGCCAGTGCCTTGAATCGAATCGGCATTGCGTCTAAACATGACGTGGAGACACTCTCTGCTAAGCTCGAAGAGCTGACGGCATTGCTCGAACGTGTCGCGCGTAAACACTAAGGAGACATCGGGATGGCTGTTAAAAAGACTACTCAGAAAGAAGGCAGCTCGTGGGTCGGGGAAGTTGAAAAATATTCCCGTAAGATCTGGCTTGCTGGTTTAGGCGTGTACTCGAAGGTTAGCAGTGACGGCGGCAAGTACTTCGAGACTTTGGTCAAGGACGGCGAGAAAGCCGAGAAGTTGACCAAAACCACGGTTGGTAAAAAAGTTGAAGCGGCCAAGGCAACTGCCGGTTCTGCCAAGTCGAGTATTTCTGACACCTGGGGCAAGTTGGAAGAAACTTTCGACAAGCGCCTGAACAGTGCCATTTCGCGACTGGGTGTGCCGAGCAAGGCCGAGCTGAAAACGCTGCACAGCAAGGTCGATACCCTGACCAAGCAAATCGAAAAACTCACCGGTGCCAAAGTGGCGCCCGCTAAAGCCGCTGCGGCTAAGCCGGCTGCCAAACCCGCCGCTAAAACTGCCGCCAAGCCTCTGGTAAAAGCCGCCGCCAAGCCTGCTGCGAAACCTGCGGCCAAGGCGCCGGCTAAAGCCGCTGCCAAACCGGCTGCCAAGCCTGCCGCCAAGCCAGCAGCCAAAGCCAAACCAGTGGCCGCCAAAGCCGCTGCCAAGCCTGCGGCTAAACCTGCAGTGAAGGCCGTCGCCAAACCGGCAGCCAAGCCTGCTGCTAAAACCGCAGCCGCCAAGCCAGCCGCTAAACCAGCTGCTGCCAAACCGGCGGTGGCCAAGCCCGCTGCAAAACCAGCAGCCGCGAAGAAGCCAGCAGTCGCGAAAAAACCCGCAGCGCCAAAGCCGGCCGTAGCCGCCAAGCCTGCAACGCCAGCGCCAACCGCTTCGACAGCCAACTCGGTGTCCGCGCCAGCGCCTGCTGCTGCCCCGACTGCAACGCCGGCAACCCCGACGCCATCCAGTCAGTCCTGATCCTTTCGGGACAAAAAAATGCCCGGCCTGTAAAGGTCGGGCTTTTTTTTGCGCGTGACTCCAGCCTCTGTTCAGTTGTAGGTGATCGAAACGGTCACTGCGCTGGCCAGGGTGCCTTGGGTGATCGCCGCACCAGTTTTGTGGTACGCCGCTGTGAGAGGGATCACGGCTTTGTGGCTGCTCGTTGCCACCTTGCGGCTGCGCTGGGCGGGGGTGCCGTTGGCGGGAATCACAAAAGCCGGGGAGACGCGGTGCACCAGTTGAAGGGCGGTCCCCTTGGAGGTCCCCGTGTTGGAAAACAGCTTGGCGTTGCCGGCGGAGGCTGTTCCGGCGAACAGAAACGTCACGTTGCGTATATCCGACTCGCAGTCCGCAGAGACCTCGAAATCAAACGCGCCCGTACTGGGGGTTGTGTCGAAGTCAGAGATCTTGATCGTCGGCAACGTGATGCTGCGGTTCTCATCGCCGGCGGCCAGGTTGCATGTGCCGGCGTTGACTTGCCCGATAAAGGTCAAGGTGCCCGTGGTCTCGGCCTGGGCAGTATGTGTTATCAGGCTCGCCGTGATTGCCAGCAGCGGGGTGAGTGTTCGAATGCTCATCAGAGGGGTCTCGGGGTTTCAGTTGTAGGTAATGTTGACGGTGGCGGTACTGACGAGCGTGCCGGGGCTGACGGTGCCGTTTTGATGGTAGGCGGCACCGAGCGGCAACACCGCACGATCGCCGGAAACTACCAGCGTGCGTGTGTTGTCGCTGCCGTTGGCTGGAAGGGTCTGGTCTACCCCGTTGATGCGTGAATACAGCCACAGTGCAACGTCCGCAGCAGTGCCCGTATTGGCATAGAGCAGGTCATTGCCCGGCGCGGGCGTACCGGAAAATCGAAAGGTGACGTTCGCGGCATTGCTGCAAATCGCGGTTAATTCGAAAGGCCGGTTACCTGCGAAGGGCGTGTTTTGGAAGGCGCTGACTTTGATCGGGTCGAGCGAGACCGTACGGTTGACGTCACCGGTCGCCAGGTCGCAGGTGGCCGCGGGGGTGACAAAGCGAACAGTGTTACCCAGGCGCAGGGTAAAACCGTCTGGGCGCCTGTCCCTTTTGGCTGACCAGATTTCTCCGGCCGGTACCACCCCATCGGCGACAGGCGCGATTTTGTAGAACGTCAATTCTGCGGCTGTGAAGCTGGGGGCTGTTCCACTTAACGGCGCGCCTGGTTGAGTGTGCATTCCAAAGTAATTGGTGATTCCCCTGGCATCGGTGATGCGCAGACGTGCACCTACACCTGGCGCTTCGGTGAGATAGAACGGCGGGTTCGGAGGCATGTTGAGGAATCGCCCGGTAATCCTCAGGTGCGTGGCCCAGCAGGTCGCGAAAAAGGCAGGTGCCGTACCGCTGAATGCTCGACTGATGATTTCCCCGCCTACCGGTAGATTGGCCGGTACGGTGATCGTGTCAGGCAGATTGAGGGTGAGCGTGCTGTTCATATACCGGTCACAGTTTGCATGAGCGGCGATCGGCAGAACGAGGGCCAGGAGTGTTGAGATAAATTGTATGAAGTGTTTCATCGTCAGTCTCGCAGTGAGGAATAGGCCTTGCCGGCCCGGCAAGTGCCAGAGTCCAATTGCCGCAATCGGTTGGCGCCCTCGGTGCTTGGTTGAACGTCGAGGTGGTAGCGCAGCGTGCAGGTGGCGCGGGGGCTGGATCCCCACCTGACCGTCAACTGCCCCTGCGTGCGAGGCACGCGGACAAAGGCCTTGCCGCCCTGGCCGACCACGCCGACGCTGGCGTCGTCTTCATCGAATACATCCGCGCCGAACGGTAACGGGCGGCCATCCTTGCGCCGTGCCGTAATCAACAGGGCCTGGCCGCTGACGGTTTCAAACTGCACCTTCACCACCGACCCGGCGCGAGGCGCGACGTTTTGCGCGGCGGTCTTGAGTTCGACGTCGACGGACAGATCCTTGGGGTCCAGTTCAACGACGTTCTGGCGATAAGGCGTGAGGTGAGGCACCACGGCGAAGCCGCTTTTGCCGACCTGTGCACTGTGGTTGCCGTTGATCCGCGCGCCCAGGGCGTCGGGTGCCTGGACGATGCCGATGGTGTCACCCAATTCTGGGGCGAAGGTCACGCCGTCCGGGTGGGCGACAAGACCGCCGGTCATGCCAAACGAGGTCGTGCGATACGTGTTGCTCTGGCCGTAGCTGGCGGACAGCACCCCTGGGTTTGCCTGGTATTTCACATCTGCGCTGGTGGCGTTGCCGTTGCCGAGCGTTCGGCTGGCCCCCAGGCCGTAACTGAGTTCACTGCGCTCGCCGAGACTACCGCCGAGGCTGACGCGTTCGCCGCTGCTTTGATCGCCGCGGTAGGCCGTGGTGGTCAAGGTTGGCGCGTGCGCGTCGCTGCCCAGCGGCAGGCTCAGGGTGAAGTCTACTTGCTGGTCGACCCGCTCACTCAGCAGGTCCCGGCTGCGCTGCGCACTCACGGTGTAGTGCAGTCGCCTCCAAGTGCCGCTGTACCCGGCGGTGAACGTCAGGTTGCCGCTTTTACGGTTCCAGTAGTTCTGTGACGAGCCCGTCAGGTAAACCGCGCCCTGCTTCAGGCTCTGGTTGAGGCTGATGTCCATCCGGTCGCGCAGTCGCGATACGTTGTCCAGGCGCACCCCGTCGAGGGCGAGGTCGCGGATGCGTGCCGCATCGCCCACGTTCAGAAAACCCTCGGTGGAATAACGGTACGCGCCGAGGGCAAAGTGGGTGCCGGTATTGGCGAAATTCTTGCTGTAGCGCAGTTGCAGGCTTTGCCCCTTACGTGATCCATGCCCCGGCAAGTGGGCGTCGGAATAGGTCAGGTCAAGCGACAGTGCGCCCAGCGGCGTATTGAAGGCGGTGCCCAGCAATTGTGAGCGGTAGTCATCGCCCATCACCCCGCCGGTGTACCCGGTCAGCAGGTTGCTCAGACCCTGCTGATAAGTGGCCTGCGCCAGCATCGGCGGGTGGCGCAGGCCGATCTCATCCAGCCGCCCGAGACTCAACGAGTAACGGCTGAAACCTGGGCGCAGCAGGTGGGCATTGGCGGCGAACGGCACGATGAATTCACGCTGGCGCCCATCGGCCTCGGTGATCGTGACGTTCAGGTCGCACCGTACCCGGTGGGGAACAAGTCGTTGAGTACGAAGGGGCCAGGCGCTACCGACACTTCGTCCAATAGCACGCCGCGCTGGCGCACCGTGACGCGTGCATTCGTCTCCGCAACGCCGCGTACCACGGGCGCAAATCCGGTCTGGGAGTCGGGCAGCATGCGGTCATCGCTGAACAGGCTGGCGCCGCGCAGGCGCACGCTGTCGAACAGTTCGCCGGGGGTGTAGATCTCGCCCGCGATCAACTGTGAGCGCAACGTGCTCCATTCGCGCTGCACGTAAGTGGCGCTGCTTTGATAACCGGAACTGAGCGTGGAGCGGCTGTAGCTGCCGTTGTGGCGCCAGTGCCAGTCGCCCAGGTTGAGCCCGGTGTTGAGGCCCAGATACTGGGAGCTGATTGAGCGGCCATTCGTCCGGGTGGCAAAGGTGTTGGCGTTGTAGCGTACAAAGGCGGCATTGATCCCGTGGTCCCATTGCTGCGGGTCGACATAGCCCCGTGCCTTGCGCGCCAGGTAAACCTGCGGAACCTGCAGGTCCAGGCGGTTTTCGCCGGGGTCGAACTCGCTGCTGGCGCCGGGCAGGTAAGTCGCAATATCCGCGCAGCGGGCAAACGGGGCGGGCGGTATCTGACCGGCTTCGACAGGCCGCTGTGCGACCGTGTCCAGGTTGATGCCAAACCTGAGCAGTGCATCGCGCTCCAGGCACAGTTGTGCGGCTTTCTGACCGTTCATAGCGACGAAGTGCAGGGTTTCACGGCCTGTCCACTGGCCGTTGAGGTGCACGTCGGCGCGATAGTTGCCGGGCAGGGTGACATTGCCTTGGTTGAACTTTGATACGTCAACCCGCACCCCGGTCGCATCCGTTGCAAAGAAGGCGGGGTTGAATTCCACAGGCTCAGCCCCGTGGGCACCCATGGCGTGCGCGCCACTCACCAGCAGCAGGCAGTGCGCTGTAAGTTTAAAACTCATGTTTACGTTCTCAAAAACAGCCGCTGTCCAACCGGCGGCATGGGGCGTCCCTGCCCCATCAAATGGGCATCAGCAGAAGGTGTGTGATGAAGCGAGTGGCTTGGCCAGCCGGATGGCTGAACGTCGGGAAGCTACGGTGAAGGCCGCATGTCTACATCGTCATGGCAAGACCTTGGCGTTGTGCGGGACCTTGACCCCAAAATCGTCGAGCGTTTCGAACGCTACGGTCGCGGCGCTGCTCGGCGGAGTCTTGAGGCTGGGCAGCTCAAAGCGATTGCGCCCGCCCGGAATCACCATGTTTGCAGCACTTGAACCCGATGTTTCGCGGGGATGACGCTGCCCGGCTACCTGCACTTCAATCTGTTCGAAGGTCACGTGGTAGGGGCTTGGGTTATAGACTTCCAATGCCTGGTGTTGCCCCGTCGATACGACGCGCCACTGCAGTTTTCCAGGCGCGGCGTTGACGTCGTAAGGCAGGGTCGATGGGCGATAAAGCAGCTTGATCCGGGAGCGAAAAGCCAACTGCAACTGATTGCCTTGCTGGGCGCCGGGCGACTGCGAGGGCACTTCCAGCAGGTTGAACCAGAACAGGCTTTCCTGCGCCGCCGGCAGTGTTGCTCCGGTGTAGGCCAGGCGCACAACCTGTTGTTTTCCGGGCTCCATTCGAAAGATCGGCGGCGTGACCACAAAGGGGATGCCGGCCAGGTCCGGCGTCGAGTATTCGTCTCCATCGTCCAGCCAGGTCTGCACCAATACGGGTGTCTGGTTCTTGCTTTCGAGCCTGACGGTGACCTCCCTGTCGGCCTGCGGGTAGACAATTCGGGTGCTGTTGATCACGACGCTCGCATACAGGGCGTGGCTGGCGAACAGCGCAACCACCGCTGTCAGCAGCTTGGCCAGCCGGTGTGAAAGGGAAGCGGTCTTCATGCGAAAGGTCATCCTGCGCACAAGGTGCACAGATTCGCCGAGTGGCGTACCCGGGCACCAAAGTCGCTGACGGTGGTGAATTCGATGCTGCTTGCGCCACGGGGGCGATTGCGCAGCAGCGGCAGCACAAACAGTTTCACGTCACCGGCCGGGAGCAATAGGCCGTCGTTGGCGTCCTTGCTGGGCGCCTTGCTGAACCGTTTGCCGTCGCTCAGCAAGTCGAGTGAGGCCAGTGAAATATGGTAGGGCGTGGGGTTGGTAGCCTGCAGGGCAAAGCCCTGTTCGTGGGCCACCAGTGCCCACTGCAATTTTTCCGGGGCGCTGCCAACGGTATAGGGCAGTGCCTGTGGCCTGAGGAATACGCGCAAACGGGTGCGAAATGACAGTTCAATCTGGTTTTTTTGCGCCGCATCCAGCGCGCGCGGTGGTACTTCCAGGATGTTCAGCCAGAACAGGCTTTCGCGGTCGTTGGGCAGTGGTTCGCCGGTGTAGCGCAGGCGCAGCGCCTGTTGCTGGTAGGGCTCAATCCGAAAGATCGATGGCGACAGCGTGAAAGGCACCTGTGTTGTCGCCGGTGTCGAGTGTCGGTCGCCCCTGTCCAGCCAGGGTTGTACCAGTGCGGGGCGGCTTCCCTTGTTTTCCAGGCGCACCACGACCTCCGGTTGTCCGACAGGGTAGATCACTCGCGTACCGTGAATAATTACGCTGGCGTTGGACGGCAGCGCCAGTGGCGACAACACGCCAAACGCAAGGGCAGCAAGCCAGGCTGTTTTTTTCATAGTCTGAAGTCTCATGACATAAGGAGGCCTGCATGCGCAGGCCTGCCCGGCCTTACTCGGCGTATTCGACCGTGAAGCCTACGCGGGTGCTGACCTTGCCTTCGCTGGCGGGCCCGCTTGCGTACATTTGTGCGGCCAATGGGATAACGGCCTGATTGTCGGCGATCACCACGCCTGCCGATTTCTGGGTGTAGACGTTAATGGGCGAGCCATCACGGTTAGTCACTTCGACCTGCACATTCTTGGCGTGGGTGGTGTCGGACGGGTCGTCGTAACCGTCGATGTTCAAACGCCCTGTAGCCACGTCGATGGCCGGGCTGGTCGGGTCAAAGGCAACCATGGCGGTGCGGCCGTTGGTGCAGCTGCCCTCGCCCGGAGCGCCAATACGAATGGTGAAGCCCGTCAGGTTGGCGCGATTCCCCGCTGTCGCCAGGCGTGCGGCAGACACGCCGCCCAGGTTGACGTCCTTGACCACCTTGCCCGCTCCCGGTTCAGCCCCTTCGACCGTGCAGGTCACATCTGTCACCAGGCCGCTGAAGTTGATAACACCATCGGCGGCATGGGCGGAGTGTGAGACAGCGCCAGCCAAGGTCAGAGCGGCGGCAACGTGGGATAAAACGATGAGTTTCATGGAGAGTCCAGTTGTGAATGACTTAGGTGATTCGCCACAGGTAAAGCGCGGTCTTCTGAATGCCTGGCCTGTGGCGGATGACATAATTTGTATCGAAAAGTGAATTCCATCTATAGAGATGTATCGAGTTTTGGTTCGAGATAGTTCGAAAGTGTATTGTTTTATTTAAAATTTTTACGAGGGCGTCGAGTGGCATGAAAGTTGTTGTAAGAAAGTTCGGTAGGGCAACTCTGTAAGATGCAGCGCTATATATTGCTGTGCAGTATTGAAGCCTGTGTGTAGCTGAGGTAATAAAAAGGCTGTGTGCGGCGCTGCATTTACTTATGCGGGTGTCTGGAAATGCCAACTTCAAAAGGCAATACGTGTACCGTGATGTTGCTGGATGACCATGAAATGGTTCGCCAGGGCATTGAGTTGAGCCTGAACATGGAGCCCGATCTTGAGGTGATCGGCTCCTTCGGTACTGGCCGGGAGCTGCTGGACGCCCTGGGCCGGCGGCCGGCGGATGTCGTGGTAATGGACTTTATCCTGGCACCGTCGCAAAGCGATGGCCTCAGCCTGATCCAGGCGTTGAATAGACGCTTCAGCCAATGCAGGCCTTTGATTGTCTGTTCCCATTACACGCCTGCAACGGTATCGCTGTCTTTGAAGGCAGGCTGCTGGGGCGTTCTGGGGAAAACCCAGAATCTGACTGAGCTGATTACCGCTATCCGAACGGTCGCCCAAGGGCGCATTTACTTGCAGCCTTGTATGGTGCCGGCGTTGCAAGGCATGCAGTCCTTTGCCCATGTTGCGAATATGAAGTGGAAGCAGGATGTATCAACGCCGATGCAGTTGAATGTGTGTCTCACGCCCAAAGAACAGGAAGTACTGCGGTGTTTTCTGGATGGGATGTCGGTGAATTCCATTGCAGCAAAGTTTTCGCGCAGTGCAAGTACCATCAGTACGCAAAAACAATCGGCCTATCGAAAGTTGGGCATCAAGAACGACAGTGAACTATTCAAGTTTACTCAGCAGTTCGGCGAGCCTGGCTGACGGGCTTTCAAACCGCATCTTCCAGATAACGCAGTGCCAGCCGCTCTGTCGCCAGCCGGGCCGGTAGCAGCAAATGCGGCGCTACCAGCATCATGATTTGATACACCACCACCCGTACCTCACCTTCGCGATCCAGTATCCGCTGGTAATCCAGCGAGAACAGCAACGTCATGGTGATCTGTTCCACCAACTGGCCCAGCGCCTGGGTGTCACTGACCACCTGCCCCGCGGCCTTCAATCGTGCCAGTAATGAGGCCAGGGTGCGCTTGAGTGCCGTGAGCAGGGTGCGAATGCCCTTGGCCAGTTTCGGCAGGCGTCCTGCCAGGTTGGACAAGTCCTGGAACAGAAACCGGTAGTGGGCCATGCGTTCGACGATCAGGTGCAGGAACAGCCAGTAATCCTCCGCCTTCAGTTGTGCGTCTGCGGGCGGGTCCAGCAACGGTGCCAGCTCGCATTGAAAGCGCTCGAACAGGCCAATGACCAGCGGCTCCTTGCCATGGAAGTGGTAGTAGAGGTTGCCTGGGCTGATCCCCATTTCATTGGCCACCTCCATGGTTGATACATTCGGCTCGCCCTTGTGGTTGAACAACTGCAGGGCGCATTCAAGGATACGGTCGCGGGTCTTCATCCAGCCTTCTTAATGTGATCGTTGAGCTCAGCGCACCCGCACATAGGTGCCCGGTGCCGCTTCCATCGGTGGGTAATTCTGGTTGCCCAGGGCGGTGAGGGTTTCGCGCTGTACACCCGAGCGCTGCTGGATCCACTCCAGCCACTGGGGCCACCAACTGCCTTCGACGTGATTGGCATCGTAGTACCAGGCGCGTGGATCGCTGCTCAGCTTGAGGTTTTCGACGTAATTGGCCTTGGGGTTGCCCGGCGGGTTGAGGATGCTCTGGATATGTCCGCTGTTGGACAGCACGAAACGCCGCTCTCCGCCCAGCAATTGCGTGGAGCGATACACCGCGTCCCACGGGGTGATGTGGTCGTTGATCCCGGCCACGCTGAAGCTGTCCACCGTCACCTTCTGCAAGTCGATGGGCGTGCCGCACACCTCCAGGCCGCCGGGATGGCTCAGGGGGTTGTGCTTGAAGAAGTCCAGCAGGTCGCCATGCAGCGCGGCGGGCAGGCGCGTGTTGTCGTTGTTCCAGTACAGGATGTCGAAGGCAGGCGGCTCCTTGCCCAGCAGGTAGTTGTTGATCCAGTAATTCCAGATCAGGTCGTTGGGACGCATCCAGGCAAAGACCTTGGCCATGTCGCGGCCGTCCAGCACCCCTTGCTGGTAGGAACGACGCTTGGCGGCTTCAAGGGTTTGCTCATCGGCGAACAGCATGGCGGGGCTGTCGATCTGGCTGTCCAGCAGGCTCACCAGGTAGCTGGCGCTGGAGATGCGGCGCAGCTGGCGCTTGGCCTGCAAGTGGCCTTGCAGGGCGGCAATGGTCAGGCCTCCCGCGCAGGCGCCCATCAGGTTGACTTCACGGGCGCCGGTGATCGCCCGGCAGACGTTGAGCGCTTCTTCCAGCGCCGCCACATAGGTGGACAGGCCCCATTCGCGGTGCCGCACATCCGGGTTGCGCCAGCTGACCATAAAGGTCTGCAGGCCATTTTTGAGGGCGTATTGCACAAAGCTGTTGGCCGGGCTCAGGTCGAAGATGTAGTACTTGTTGATCTGCGGCGGCACGATCAGCAGCGGCTTGGCGTACTGCTTTTCGCTCATGGGCTTGTACTGGATCAGCTCCAGCAGCTCATTGCGAAACACCACCGAGCCTGGGGTAGTGGCAACGGTCTTGCCCACTTCAAAGGCGTGTTTGCTGACCTGGCGCGGCAGGCCGTTGTTGTGCAGTAAATCTTCAAACAGGTTACTCACACCGCGCACCACGCTGTTGCCGCCGGAGTTGAGCAACTCCTTGATCGCCAGCGGGTTGAGCAGGGTGTTGGAGGGTGATACCGCATCGTTGAGCAGGGCGAAGGCGAAGTGCGCACGGGCTCGGTCGTCGGCGTTCAGGGAGCTGTCGTCGATCCAGTGGCGGGTCTGTTTCTGCCAGCTCAGATAGGCTTGCAGGCTGCGCCGATAGAACGGGTTGAGCGTCCAGGTCGGATCGACGAAGCGGCCGTCCCGAGGGTTGGGCTCATGTACGGTTTCGCCCATCAGCACGCGACCGAGTTGACTGCCCAGTGCCAGTGCATGCCGGGCGGTATGCACCGGGTTGCGCAGGCCATGGGCAGCGACGCTGCGCAGTGTGGAGAGCAGATCCCGACCGCGCAGGCCGGTGATCGCACTTTGGGCGTTGATGAACGCGGCGGGTGTGGGCGCCGGGTTCGTCACGGGTCTTTCTCGCATGAGCCAACACTCCTTCGTCAAGCCATCAACAGGCACGCCAATTCAGAACCATAGTCGGTTCCTGGCAAGTTGCGCGGCGGTGTGGTCCTTACACCGCCGGTCGCGGATGAATCACGGCGCGCAGGCGCTCCTCCTCCAGAAACTTCATGATGATTGGCGCTACTGCTTCGGCACGGGTGATCAGGAACAGGTGGCCGTCATCGATGATGTGCAACTGTGCGTTGGGAATGCGCCAGGCGAGCATGCGCATATTGACCAGCGGGATCAGCGGGTCGTCGTCCCCGGCCAGCACCAGCGTGGGCTGGCGGATCTTGTGCAGCCAGTGAATGCTGGTCCAGCCCAGCCCCGCAAACAGCTGCCAGTAGTAACCCAGCTTGCCGGCCGAACGCACTTTGCTGGCGTGTTCGGCGGCCAGCTTCGAATCGCGGCGGAACGAGCCGCCGTAGATCATTGGCGCAATGCGCACCACATGGGACGGCTGGATGTAACGCCTTGGGCTCGCCATCAGCCATAACACCTTCGGCTTGCCGGGCACCATAAAGGCCCCGGCGGCGGTGGCGGCCAGGATCAGCTTCTTGCAGCGTTCCGGGTAGTCGTAGGCGAACTGCTGCGCCAACGCCCCGCCCCAGGACACCCCCACGGCATTCACCTGGCCATAGTCCAGGTAATCGAGCATGCGTGCGGTGAGCTTGGCCAGGCCGGGAAACCGATAGGGCCGCTTGGGCGTCGAGGAACCGCCCACGCCTGGTACATCGAAGGCGATCACTTCCAGGTCCGGGTCCAATGCCTGGACGAACGGAAACACCAACTCAAGGTTGGCGCCGATGCCATTGAAGATCAGCAGCGGCGTCAAATGAGGCTTGCCCGGGCGTACCGCCGTACGGATGGTCTGGCCATCCAGGTCGATGGTACGAAAGATGAACGGTTGCGGCATGCTCAAGCCCTGTGAAGTCCTACAGCCGGAGTGAGGTCAGTGTGGGAGGGGGCTTGTGCCCCCTCCCACATTGACCGCATTTCAATTTAGCGTTCGTGTACATAGGTGCCCGGTGCCGCTTCCGCTGCTGCGTAGGTCTTGTTACCTAAAGCCGTCGGGGCTTTTTTCAGCTTGCCCGCTCGCTCCGCTTGCCACACCTGCCAATGCAACCACCACGAATCAGTGTGCTTGGTCGCGTTCTCCTGCCACTCCAGTGGCTTGCCCGCCAGGCTGTCGCTGGTCTGGTAGCGCGCCTTGGGGTTGCCCGGTGGGTTGAGAATGCTCTGGATATGCCCGCTGCTGGACAACACAAACTCCACCTTGCCGCCAAACAACTGCGCCGATTTGTAGCAGGACTGCCACGGTGTGATGTGGTCATTGGTGCCGGCCAGGGAGTAGATGTCGGCGGTGACCTGCTTGAGATCGATCGGCGTGCCGCACACTTCCAGTGCATTGGCGCGCACCAGTGGGTTGTTCTTGAACAGCTCGATCAGGTCGCCGTGGAAGGCGGCCGGCAGGCGCGTGGTGTCGTTGTTCCAGAACAGGATGTCGAACACCGGTGGTTCGTTGCCCAGCAGGTAGTTATTGACCCAGTAGTTCCAGATCAGGTCGTTGGGCCGCATCCAGGCAAATACCTTGGCCATGTCGCGGCCTTCGAGCACGCCGGCCTGGTAGGAATGGCGCTTGGCCGCTTCCAGCGTCTGCTCGTCGACGAACAGCGCCACCTGGGTGTCCAGTGTGGTGTCCAGCACACTGACCAGCAGAGTCAGGGCGTTTACCTTTTTCTCCCCCAGCGCGGCGTAGTGGCCGAGCAGGGCGGTGCAGGTAATGCCGCCGGAGCAGGCACCGAGCATATTGATGTCTTTGCTGCCGGTAATCGCCGTGACCACATCGACCGCTTCCTTGAGCGCCTCGATATAGGTCGACAGGCCCCATTCGCGCTGGGCCTTGGTCGGGTTGCGCCAGCTGACAATAAACGTCTGCTGGCCGTTGCGCAGGCAGAAACGCGCCAGGCTCTTTTCCGGGCTCAGGTCGAATACGTAGAATTTGTTGATTTGCGGCGGTACCACCAGCAGCGGGCGTTCGTGCACCTGTTCGGTGATCGGCTTGTACTGGATCAGCTCCAGCACGTCGTTGCGAAACACCACCGCGCCTTCAGTGGTGCCCAGGGACTTGCCCACTTCAAAGGCGCCCATGTTGACCTGGCTCGGCATGCCGCCGTTGTGCACCATGTCCTTGGCCAGGTGCGACAAGCCATCGAGCAGGCTCTTGCCGCCGGTTTCAAAAAAGCGTTTGACCGCCGCCGGGTTGGCCGCGCTGTTGGTGGGGGCCATGGCTTCGGTCATCAGGTTGATCACGAAGTGGCCACGGCTGATGTCTTGGTCCGACAGGTTGCTGTCGCCGATCCAGTCGTGCAGTTCCTTGCGCCACGCCAGGTAGGTTTGCAGGTAGCGCTTGTAGAGCGGGTTCTGGCTCCAGGCCGGGTCGTGGAAGCGACGGTCGTCGCTCTCAGGTACCAGCTCGGATTTGCCGAACATCACGTTCTTGAGTTCCACGCCAAAGTGGGCGACGTGCTTGACGCTGTGCAACGGTTGCTTGATGGCTTGGGTCAGCACCATCTTCGCTGAGGCCAATAAATCCTTTTTGCGTAACGCGATGATCGGGTTCAGCCCCAGGGTGTTTTCCGAGGCCTGGCGTTTCAAGTCATCGTTGTTCTTGTTACTCATCTACGACGCTCCATTGTCCGAAAGACGAGTACCGGGTACCGCTGTGCACCACCTTCGATACACAACACAAGCCTGGTACTGCGACTCGGGTGACCGTTGATACCGCATCGTCAAATGCAGGGAACTTGCCAGTTCCATTGGTTACCCGAGTTTAATTTTTTTCGCAAGCGGGCCAATCATTGACCACGCGACAGGGCATTCAAACAGATGAAATTAGAAAATGCCCTCTAAAGAGCGAGAAGCCTGGACTAGAGCATCAGCCGCACGACCGACTCACTCGGGTCGCGGGTTTTGCCGGCGGCTTTGAGCTCGGCGAGATAATCAGCCCACAGCGCGTCCTGACGCACGGCCAACTGATAGAGGTAGTCCCAGGTGAACAGTCCGCTGTCATGGCCGTCGTCGAAGGTCAATTTCAGTGCGTACTGACCGGCCGGTTCTACCTTGATCAACTTCACGTTGAGCTTGCCGAATTGCAGGATGGGTTTGCCGTGGCCCTGGACCTCGGCGGAGGGGGAGTGGGTGCGCAGCAGTTCGGCGGGAAGTTGGTACACCTCATCGGGCCCGTAGGTGAGGCCGAGGGTGTTGGAGGTTTTGTGCAAATTAACAGCGGTGGGGAATTTCGGCATTGGGGACACCTTGGGCTGCAAGCTACAAGTTGCAAGTTGAATGTGCTCAACTTGCGGCTTGTAGCTTACAGCTTGCGGCTTACAGAATGTACCGCGACAGGTCTTCGTTCTGCGCCAATTCGCCCAGATGGCTGTTGACGTATTCGGCGTCGATCTTGATCACCTCGCCATTCTGCGCACCGGCCAGGTCACCGGCGCTGAAGGACACTTCTTCCAGCAGGCGCTCCAGCAGCGTGTGCAGGCGACGGGCGCCGATGTTCTCGGTCTTCTCGTTGACCTGCCAGGCGATCTCCGCCAGGCGCTTGATGCCGTCCGCCTGGAACTCGATGCCCAGCCCTTCGGTTTTCAACAGCTCACGATACTGCTCGGTCAGCGATGCATGCGGCTCGCTGAGGATGCGTTCGAAGTCGCCTGGGGTCAGCGCCTTGAGTTCCACGCGGATCGGCAGGCGGCCTTGCAGCTCCGGCACCAGGTCGCTTGGCTTGCTCAGGTGGAACGCACCGGAGGCGATAAACAGGATGTGGTCGGTCTTGACCATGCCCAGCTTGGTGTTCACGGTGCAGCCTTCGATCAACGGCAGCAGGTCGCGCTGTACGCCTTCGCGGGACACATCGACGCCGCCGGAGTTGCCACGCTTGGCCACCTTGTCGATCTCGTCGATAAACACGATGCCATGCTGCTCGACAGCTTCCAGGGCCTTGGCCTTGAGTTCTTCCTCATTCACCAGGCGCCCGGCTTCTTCGTCGCGCACCAGTTTCAGCGCGTCCTTTACCTTGAGCTTGCGGCTTTTCTTCTTGCCCTTGCCCATGTTGGCGAACAGGTTCTGCAACTGGCTGGTCATTTCTTCCATGCCAGGCGGTGCCGAGATGTCTACGCCGGAGACTTCGGCGACTTCAATCTCGATTTCCTTGTCATCCAACTGACCTTCGCGCAGGCGCTTGCGGAACAGTTGGCGGGTGTTGGAGTCGGCAGACGGCGCCGCGTCTTCATTGAAACCCATGCGTGCTGGAGGCAGCAGGGCGTCGAGGATGCGTTCTTCGGCAGCGTCTTCGGCGCGGTGGCTGACCTTGGTCACTTCCTGCTCGCGCAGCATCTTCAGGGCAGCGTCGGCCAGATCACGGATGATCGATTCGACGTCACGGCCCACATAACCGACTTCGGTGAACTTGGTGGCTTCGACCTTGATGAACGGGGCATTGGCCAGCTTGGCCAGGCGCCGGGCGATTTCGGTTTTACCGACACCGGTCGGGCCGATCATCAGGATGTTCTTGGGCGTCACTTCAACGCGCAGTTCTTCGGGCAGTTGCATCCGGCGCCAGCGGTTACGCAGCGCGATGGCAACGGCGCGCTTGGCATCGTCCTGGCCGATGATATGGCGGTTGAGTTCGTGGACGATTTCGCGGGGAGTCATGGACATAGTGTTTGGCGGCCTCAAGCGGGAATAAGCCTACGGCTTACTCGGCGAGGTCCTGCTCCTCAATGGTGAAGTTGTGGTTGGTGAACACGCAGATGTCGCCGGCGATACCCAAGGCAGTCTCGACGATTTCGCGGGCCGACAGATCGGTTTTCTTCAACAGTGCGCTGGCCGCGGCTTGAGCATAGCCGCCACCGGAGCCCATGGCGATCAGGCCGTGCTCGGGTTCAACCACATCGCCGTTACCGGTGATGATCAGGGACGCGTCTTTGTTGGCGACAGCCAGCATGGCTTCCAGGCGGCTGAGGGAACGGTCGGTGCGCCATTCTTTGGCGAGTTCGACAGCGGCGCGTACGAGGTGGCCCTGGTGTTTTTCCAGCTGGCCTTCGAAGCGTTCGAAGAGGGTGAAGGCGTCGGCGGTAGCGCCAGCAAAACCGGCAAGCACCTGGCCGTGGTACAGGCGACGGACTTTCTTCGCGTTGCCTTTCATCACGGTATTACCCAGGGAAACCTGGCCGTCGCCGCCCATGACGACTTTGCCGTGGCGACGTACTGAAACGATGGTGGTCAAGGGGAGAGTCTCCACGCAGCGGGGCGAAAATGCCCTGATGGAAACTGATATGGGGGTCGTGGAGGTGATTTCAACCTTGGGTGGTTGGTGCGGACGAATGGTGTCTATTTGTCTGACACACTTTCGAGAACACCGAGAAACCAATGTGGGAGGGGGCTTGCCCCCGATAGCAGTCTGTCAGTCACCGAAAATAATGGCTGATCTACCGCTATCGGGGGCAAGCCCCTCCCACATTTGATTCCTGATGAGCCCGAATCAGCGGCTCTGGCGTTGTTGTAACAACAGGTTGCTAAACCCTGCCCCGGCCAATTGCTTCTGCGCCACGGTCAGTTGTTCGCGGTTGCTGAAGGGCCCTACCAGCACGCGATACCAGGTCGCGTCCTTCACCGTGCCGGATTCCACTGTCACCGTCTGCCCCAGCAGAATGATCTGCGCACGCACGCGATCCGCATCCGCCTGTTTCGGGAACGAGCCCGCTTGCAGGAAGAACTTGGTCACCGGCGCGGCTTTGGTCTCGGCAACCGGCGGCGCGGGTGGCGGGGTGATGCCGGCCAGGGCCGCCTGGGCGCGGGCGGTGTCGATCTTCGCGGCTTCAGCCGGCGTAACCGGTGTGGTCGGCACTTGCGGCGTCGGCAGGGTTTTCTCCGGCACGGCGTCGGGCGGTACGATCACTTCTGATTCGGGCAGCAGGGTATAGAAGTCATATTTCGGCTTCACGGGTGCGGTCGGGCTGGGCGCCGTCTTATTGGCTTCGGCCATTTTGGTGGCCTTCTGCTGCTCCTGTTTGACCCGTTTGACATCATCCCCTTGGCCAGGATCCAGCTTCATCAGGAACACGATGAACGCGCCGACCGTGAGGCCGATGGCCATCCACAACCAGCCCGGAATCGGCTTCTTTGCCGGGGCCTGGTAGCGGCTGGCGCCGCGCTTGGGTGCAGGTTTTTTCTTGGCGGCCAACTTACATACGCTCCAGAGTTTCCAGGCCCAACAGCTCCAGGCCTTGCTTGAGGGTCCGTCCGGCCAATGCGGCGAGGCGCAGGCGGCTTTGCTTCTGGGCTTCGTCGTCGGCGCTGAGGATCGGGCAGTTCTCGTAGAAGCTGGAGAACAGGCCGGCGACTTCATACAGGTAGGTGCACAGGATATGCGGCGTGCCTTTTTCGCCGACGCTGTTCAGCACTTCGCCCAATTGCGCCAGCTTGGCGGCCAGTTCCTGTTCGTGGGGTGCGTCCAGCACGATCTGGCCTTCGACTTCGCTGAAGTCCTTGCCCAGCTTGCGGAATACGCCGGCTACGCGGGTGTAGGCGTACAGCAGGTACGGCGCGGTGTTGCCTTCGAAGTTGAGCATCAGCTCGAAGTTGAAGCTGTAGTCGCTGGTGCGGTGCTTGGACAGGTCGGCGTATTTCACCGCGCCAATGCCTACCACGCGGGCGATGTTGCGCAGGTCAGCTTCGGCCAGTTCCGGGTTCTTTTCCTTCACCAGGTTGTAGGCGCGGTCCTGGGCTTCGTTGAGCAGGTCGATCAGCTTTACGGTGCCGCCGTCGCGGGTCTTGAACGGACGGCCATCGGCGCCGTTCATGGTACCGAAGCCCATGTGCTCCATGAGCATCGGGTGGGTGACGAAGCCCGCACGGCGCGCCACTTCGAACACCTGCTGGAAGTGCAGCGCCTGACGCTGGTCGACGAAATACAGAGCCCGATCGGCCTTGAGCACGCCACTGCGGTAGCGCACGGCGGCCAGGTCGGTGGTGGCATAGAGATAGCCGCCATCGGCCTTGACGATGATCACTGGCAGCGGCTCGCCGTCGGCGGTCTTGAATTCTTCGAGGAACACGCACTGCGCGCCGTTGCTCTCGACCAGCAGGCCCTTGGCCTTGAGGTCGTTGACCACATTGATCAGGTCGTCGTTGTAGGCGCTTTCGCCCATCACGTCGGCCATGGTCAGCTTGACGTTGAGCAGTTCGTAGATTTCCTGGCAGTGGGACAGCGAGATGTCACGGAAACGACTCCACAGCTCCAGGCATTCCTGGTCGCCGGCTTGCAGTTTCACCACGAGGCCACGGGCGCGGTCGGCGAATTCTTCGGACTCGTCGAAGCGTTTTTTGGCGGCGCGGTAGAAGTTTTCCAGGTCCGACAGTTCGTTGCTGGTGATCGGGTTCTCTTGCAGATAGGCCATCAGCATGCCGAACTGGGTGCCCCAGTCGCCCACGTGGTTCTGACGGATCACGGTGTCGCCGAGGAACTCCAGCACCCGTGCCACGCCGTCGCCAATGATGGTCGAACGCAGGTGGCCGACGTGCATCTCTTTGGCCAGGTTGGGTGCCGACAGGTCGATGGCCACACGCTGAACGGGACCTGCCTTGCGCACGCCGATCTTGGCGTCGGCCAGGGCGGCATCGAGGCGCGAAGCCAATGCCTGGGTGTTCTGGAAGAAGTTGATGAACCCAGGGCCGGCGATTTCGGCCTTGGTCACACTCTCGTCGACCGGCAGTGCGGCGATGATTTTTTCCGCCAGGTCGCGTGGCTTCATGCCGGCCGGCTTGGACAGCATCATCGCGATGTTGCTGGCGAAGTCGCCGTGGGTCTTGTCGCGGGTGTTTTCCACCTGGATCGCCGGCGTCAGGCCTTCAGGCAACACACCTTCGTTGACGAGTTGGGTGAGGGCTTGTTGGATCAGCTGGCGAATGGTGTCTTTCATGGTGTTCTCTTTCGACCGCAAGCGGCGGCGCGCGATGCGCAGGTGGAAAAACTGGGCATTATCCGTGGCGAGGGCGGGCTTGCCAACCTTCGCGGGACCTGTGGCGTGGGTTAATACAAATCTACCGGGTCTACATCCAATGACCATCGCACCTGTCGGCCGCTGGGCATTTGCTCCAGGGCAAGCAACCAGCTACTTAATAGGCGATGCAGCGGGGCGCGGGAGGTTGCCTGCAAGAGCAGTTGAGCGCGATACCGCCCGGCGCGGCGCTCCATGGGCGCGGGCACTGGGCCGAGCAGTTCGATGCCGGTGAGGCCCAGTTCGCCGAGCAAACCTTCGGCGATACTGCAGGCTTCATCGAGAAAACCTTCGGCCTGGCCCGGCTTATGGGCTTCGGCGCGCAACAATGCCAGGTGTGCAAACGGCGGCAGGCCGGCGGAACGGCGTTCGCTCAGTGCCTGTTCGGCGAAGGCAAAATAGCCCTGCTCGGTCAGTTGGATCAGCAAAGGGTGGTCAGCCAGGTGCGTCTGGACAATCACCTTGCCCGGCTCCTCTGCGCGCCCGGCGCGACCCGCGACCTGCACGATCAGCTGCGCCATGCGCTCGCTGGCGCGGAAGTCGCCGGAGAACAAACCGCCGTCGGCATCGAGGATCGACACCAGGGTCACCCGTGGAAAGTGGTGGCCTTTGGCGAGCATCTGCGTACCCACCAGGATGCACGGCTGGCCTTTCTGAATAGTGGCGAACAGCTGATTCATCGCGTCCTTGCGCGACGTGCTGTCGCGGTCGACCCGCAGTACCGGGTAATCCGGGAACAGAATGCCCAGGCGTTCTTCGGCACGTTCGGTGCCTGCGCCCACTGGTCGCAGGTCGACTTTGCCGCACTGCGGACAGTGGCGGGGCACCCGTTCTACATGGCCGCAGTGGTGGCAGCGCAGTTCGCCGTGGCGTTGGTGCACGGTCATGCGTGCATCGCAGCGCTCGCATTCAGACATCCAGCCGCAGTCATGGCACAGCAGCGTCGGTGCAAAGCCCCGGCGGTTGAGAAATACCAAAACCTGCTGGCCGGCGGCGAGGGTCTGGCCGATGGCTTGCTGCATCGGCCCGGAAATACCGCTGTCCAGCGGACGGCTTTTGACGTCCAGGCGCAGGAATCGTGGTTGCTTGGCGCCGCCGGCACGCTCATTCAGGCGTAGGAGGCCATACCGACCGGTGTAGGCGTTGTGCAGGCTTTCCAGGGACGGTGTGGCGGAACCGAGCACAATCGGAATGCCTTCCTGGCGTGCGCGCACCAGCGCCAGGTCGCGGGCGTGGTAGCGCAGGCCTTCCTGCTGTTTATAGGAGCCATCGTGCTCCTCGTCGATGATGATCAGGCCGGGGTTCTTCATCGGGGTGAACAGCGCCGAGCGGGTGCCGATAATAATGTCGGCCTCGCCATCCCGCGCCGCCAACCAGGACTCCAGGCGTTCACGGTCGTTGACCGCCGAGTGCACCAGGGCGATGCGCGCATTGAAGCGCTGCTCGAAACGCGCCAGGGTTTGCGGGCCGAGGTTGATCTCCGGGATCAACACCAGTGCCTGCTTGCCGGCCTGGAGGGTTTCGCGGATCAACTGCAAATAGACTTCGGTCTTGCCGCTGCCGGTGACGCCGGCCAGCAGGAACGCATGGAAACTGTCGAAACCTGCGCGAATCGCTTCATACGCCGCGCGCTGCTCGGGGTTGAGCGGCAATTCCGGCTGGGCCAGCCAGTGTTCGTGGCGCGGGTCCGGGGCGTGCTTGCGGATTTCCACCTGCACCAGGCCTTTGGCGAGCAGCAGGTCGAGGCTGTCCTTGCTCAGCATCAGCTTGCTCAAGAGCTGATGAGCCACGCCGTGGGGATGCTGGGCCAGCGTGGCCAGGGCTTCACGCTGGCGCGGGGCGCGGGCGATGCGCGGGTCGTCGAGGCGGGCACCGGGCACCGTCGACCAGAAGCGTTCCTGGCGTGCTTCGGCCAACTCGCCCTGGCGTAGCAGCACCGGCAGCGCCCAGCTCAGGGTGTCGCCCAGGCTGTGCTGGTAATACTGGGCGGTCCACAGGCACAGCTTGAACAGCGCGGGCGGCAACGGCGCAGTGGCGTCGAGAATGGCCAGGGCCGGTTTGAGCTTCTCGGCCGGGACTTCGCTGTGATCGGCGACTTCTATCAGGACGCCGATCATTTCCCGTCGGCCAAAGGGCACGCGCACGCGCATGCCTGGCTGCAATTGCGCTCGCAGCACGCCGGCCGGGGCCCGGTAGTCGAACAGGCGGCGCAGGGGCGAGGGCAGGGCTAGGCGCAAAATGGCGTCGGGCACGCGGGGTTCCATAGTAAGGAGGATGATGAGCAAGGGCGGGAGCCTAGCAGACGGGGGAAGGCTTGGGTATGCCACGGTTTTCTGATGAAAGGGGCTTTTATGTGGGGAATCGGCCGTAAGGTCCGCTTGCGCGTTTAAAAAGGTCTGGTAGAATCCGCGGCCTAATTACGTGCGGTATTCGACAATAGTGTCGAGTGGCGGCACGCTAGCCCGAGGAAGTGCCATGAAAGCCGATATCCATCCAGCGTACGAAACCATCGAAGTAACCTGCAGCTGCGGCAACAAGTTCGAAACTCGCTCGAACCTGTGCAAGCCACTGGGTACTGACGTATGCAACGAGTGCCACCCGTTCTACACCGGTAAGCAGAAGACTCTGGACACCGGCGGCCGCGTACAGCGCTTCGCAGATCGCTTTGGTGCTTTCGGCAAGAAGCCTGCTACTCCAGCAGAGTAAGGCTCAAGAGCCTTATGGGCTTTTGCCAGCTGTTAAAAAAGGCGTCCCTCGCGGGCGCCTTTTTTATGCCTGGGATTTGGCTGTCGGCCGCCCACGCGCAGGTGTTTTGCCCTGCACCGACGTCTGCGGCCCAGGTCGAAGTGCAGCGCGTGGTGGATGGCGATACGGTGCGTCTGAAGGACGGCCGGAGCGTGCGGATGATTGGCCTCAATGCGCCGGAGACCGGTAAAAGGGGCCGTACCGACGAGCCGTATGCTGTGGCCGCACGCCAGCGTTTGCAGGCATTGGTGGCTGCCAGCGGCGGACGCGTCGGCCTGGTACCGGGGCGTGAGCCCAAAGACCATTACGGTCGTACCCTGGCCCATCTTTATGGTGCCGATGGCGAGAACCTGGAGGCACAATTGCTGGCTGAGGGCCTGGGATTCCAAGTGGGTGTCGCGCCCAATGTGGATCTTGTCGCCTGCCAGCAGGCTGCGGAAAACAGCGCCCGTCAGGCAAATCTCGGCCTCTGGCGGCAATCGCCGGTGCAACCCGTGGCGCAGCTCAAGCAATCCGGCTTTACCTTGGTCAGCGGCCGGGTGAGCAAAATCGAACGCAATCGCGGCGGTATCTGGATCGAATTGCAGGAAGCACTGGTATTACGCATTGCACCCGATCTGGCCCGACAATTCGACAGCAGCCTGCTCGATGGTCTGCAAGGCAAGGTGATCGAAGCGCGTGGCTGGGTGCAGGATCGCTCCAGGCGCGGCGGGCTGAAACCCGGCCAGGCGCGTTGGCTGTTGCCGCTGACTGATCCGGGCATGATCAAATCGACGTTTGAATAAATAATTGTAGACATTTTTTAGGTCGATTGTGAACAGTCCAGCCCTTGTGTCCCGTGGCTTTAGACTAAAGTACGTCGCTGCGGGGCCTTGACACCCGTGACTGCCCAGTCTTGTAGGGGCTTTACGACACGAGTATCCTCGGCGGTCCGTCGACCAACAGTAAAAGCGGAATGCCGATATGTCTGATTTGAAAACTGCCGCTCTCGAATATCATGCCCATCCTCGTCCAGGAAAGCTGAGTGTAGAGCTCACCAAAGCCACTGCCACTGCCCGCGATCTGTCGTTGGCCTACAGCCCTGGCGTGGCTGAGCCCGTACGTGAAATCGCTCGTGACCCGGAGCTGGCGTACAAGTACACCGGCAAGGGCAACCTGGTTGCAGTGATTTCCGATGGCACCGCGATTCTCGGCCTGGGCAACCTCGGCCCATTGGCGTCCAAGCCAGTGATGGAAGGTAAGGGCGTGCTGTTCAAGCGCTTCGCCGGCATCGACGTTTTCGACATCGAAGTCGATTCCGAAAGCCCGCAGGCCTTCATCGACACCGTCAAGCGCATCTCCATCACCTTCGGTGGCATCAACCTGGAAGACATCAAGGCACCTGAGTGCTTCGAGATCGAAAAGGCCCTGATCGAGCAGTGCGACATTCCGGTATTCCACGATGACCAGCACGGCACCGCGATCGTTACCGCGGCCGGCATGATCAACGCCCTGGAAATCGCTGGCAAAACCCTGTCCGACGCCAAGATCGTCTGCCTGGGCGCCGGTGCTGCGGCCATCTCCTGCATGAAGCTGATCGTGAGCATGGGTGCCAAGCTGGAAAACATCTACATGGTCGACAGCAAGGGCGTGATCCAGTCCGAGCGTACTGACCTGAACCAATACAAGGCGATGTTCGCCCACCCTTCCTCCAAGCGCACCCTGGCTGACGCCCTTGACGGTGCAGACGTGTTCGTTGGCCTGTCCGGCCCGAACCTGCTGAGCGCTGAAGGCCTGAAGTCCATGGCGGCCAACCCGATCGTGTTCGCCTGCTCCAACCCGGACCCAGAGATCTCGCCGGAACTGGCTCACGCCACCCGTAACGACGTGATCATGGCCACCGGCCGTTCGGACTACCCGAACCAGGTCAACAACGTTCTGGGCTTCCCGTTCATCTTCCGTGGTGCCCTGGACGTTCGCGCCAAACGCATCAACGAAGAGATGAAAGTGGCTGCCGCCAACGCCCTGCGTGAACTGGCCAAACTGCCAGTGCCGCAGGACGTGTGCGACGCCTACGGTGGTGCCCCGCTGGCATTCGGTCGTGAGTACATCATCCCGAAACCAATGGACAAGCGCCTGATCACCCTGATCTCCGATGCCGTGGCCAAAGCCGCCATCGAGACCGGTGTGGCCACTCTGCCGTATCCGAAGAACTACCCGCTGCAAAGCGTGGATGATGTGTTCAACGGCTAAGCCGTTGTAGCGCACCAACAAAAAGCCCCGGCTCGTGAGAGTCGGGGGCTTTTTGCTGGGGTGTGTCCTGTGGAGATCAAATGTGGGAGG
>NZ_JADDUM010000219.1 GCF_015163715.1 Pseudomonas cyclaminis | reverse complement strand
CAGGCCCTGCAACATCAACTGGAAGACTGCGGCCTGGAAGTCACGCCGTTCAATAGCCTGGAAAGCCTGACCAACGGCATCACCAGCGCCCATCAGACCGAGCAGGCCATTGACTTGGCGGTTCTCGGCATAACCGCCAACGACATTCCGCCCGAGCGTCTCAACCAACACCTTTGGGACCTCGAACACCTGGGCTGCAAAGTGCTGGTGCTGTGCCCTACCACCGAACAGATGCTGTTCAACCAGTCCGTGCCCAACCCCAACAGCCAGTTGCAGGCCAAGCCGGCGTGCACCCGCAAGCTGCGCCGCGCCCTGTCCGACCTGATCAGCCCGCGCCCGTCGCGCAGTGAGCCGGGCGAGCCGCTGTCCAGCCGTGCGCCGCGTGTGCTGTGTGTCGACGACAACCCGGCGAACCTGCTGTTGGTGCAAACCTTGCTGGAAGACATGGGCGCCCAGGTGCGTGCGGTAGAAAGCGGTTATGCCGCGGTCGACGCCGTGAAACAGGACACCTTCGATCTGGTGCTGATGGACGTGCAAATGCCCGGCATGGATGGGCGCCAGAGTACCGAGGCGATACGCCAATGGGAAAGCGAGGGCCATGGCACGCCCTTGCCGGTGGTCGCCCTCACCGCCCACGCCATGGCCAACGAAAAACGCGCCTTGCTGCAAAGCGGCATGGACGATTACCTGACCAAACCCATCAGCGAACGGCAATTGGCCCAAGTGGTGTTGAAATGGACCGGCCTCGCCTTGCGCAACCAAGTGCCGGAGCGCGTCACCGAAGGTCTGGGCCCGGGAGTGCAGTTGCCGGTGCTCGACCATGAGGAAGGCCTGCGCCTGGCCGCGGGCAAAACCGATCTGGCCGCCGACATGCTCGCCATGCTGCTGGCCTCGCTGGAGGCCGACCGCCAGGCCATTCACGTGGCCCGCGATGCCAAGGACAATCTGGCGTTGATCGAACGCGTCCACCGCCTGCACGGTGCCACCCGCTACTGTGGCGTGCCGCAACTGCGCGCCGCCTGCCAACGTGCCGAAACCCTGCTCAAGCAGGACGACGCCAAGGCCATGACCGCCCTGGACGAACTGGACATGGCCATCGCCCGGCTGGCCAGTGAAGCGCGGGTCAGTGTCTGACCCCATTTCAAGGCGCTGTTCAACTGATAAATGGCAGGGAGCATTTTCAATGCGCGTGATTCTTTTCAGCAGCCAGACCTACGACCGCGACAGCTTCCTCGGCGAGCCGCTGCCACCGGGCCTGGAGCTGCAATTCCAGCCTGCCCGGCTCACTCTCGACACCGTGGCCCTGGCCGAACACCACGAGGTGGTCTGCGCCTTTATCAACGACGACCTCAGTGCCCCGGTGCTGGAACACCTGGCCAAGGGCGGCACACGGCTGATTGCCCTGCGTTCGGCGGGTTACAACCATGTCGACCTCGCCGTCGCCAGGCGCCTGGGCCTGAGCATCGTGCGCGTGCCCGCCTACTCGCCCCACGCGGTCGCCGAGCATGCGGTCGCGCTGATCCTCGCCCTCAACCGCCGCTTGCATCGGGCCTACAACCGCACCCGCGATGGCGACTTCAGCTTGCACGGCCTCACCGGTTTCGACCTGGTGGGCAAGACGGTCGGTGTGGTCGGTACCGGGCAGATCGGCGCGACATTTGCCAGGATCATGGCCGGGTTCGGATGCACGCTGCTCGCCTACGACCCCTTCCCCAATCCGCAGGTCCAGGCCTTGGGCGCGCAGTATGTGAGCCTGCCCGAGTTGCTCGCGCAAGCGCAGATCATCAGCCTGCACTGCCCGCTGACCGCCGACAGCAAGCACCTGATCAACGCCCGTTCCCTGGCACAGATGCAGCCTGGCGCGATGCTGATCAACACCGGTCGCGGCGGCCTGGTGGATACGCCGGCATTGATCGAAGCGCTCAAGGACGGCCAACTCGGGTATCTGGGGCTGGATGTCTACGAAGAAGAAGCCCAGCTGTTTTTCGAGGACCGCTCGGATTTGCCCCTGCAAGACGACGTGCTTGCGCGCCTGCTGACCTTCCCCAACGTGATCATCACCGCGCACCAGGCGTTCCTCACCCGCGAAGCCCTGGCAGCCATTGCCGGCACCACCCTGGCCAACATTGCGGCATGGGCCGATGGCCGGGCGCAGAACCTCGTCGAAGGATGATCAGCGGTCACATACCAGGCTCATGATGAGCAGGCACCCGTGATAGGATGCCGCGCCTATTTGGAGGATCCATGGCCGAACACGATTTCCGCTTCAGCTTGCTGAGCCCGCAACACACCCTGATCGAATGCCGCGCCCTGGTGCCGGGCCGTTACCAGGTCACCGGCAACGGTGGTTCGATCAAGCACGGCGACGTGCTGATCGTCACCCTGCGCGGCAGTAAAACCCTGTCGATGCGCCTGACCGTCGAAGGCGATGCGCGCTACTCCATCCGCCCGGCGGGCCAATGGGTCGCCATGGCCCAAGGGCCGAAATTCGGCGAGTTGGAGATTCACACCTGGAAGGTCAACTGCGACAGCTGCGACACCGTGCTGGAGTTTGAATTCGCGGTGGAAACCAAGCTGAGCAAGGAGCCGCTGCAGCCTGCCGCCAATGCGCGCATCAAGGAATTGGGCTGGGCCAGCGAAGGCGACAAGCACCGCTGCCCGAAATGCCAGAAGGCTGCGCAATGAAAGGCCTGCTTCTGCTCGCCGCCGTCGGCGCGGCCCTGAGCGGCTGTGCCGGTGATGCGGTCAAGCTCAAGCAGGATCACAGTTACGTGGTGGAGTGGATTGGTGAGCGGCCGTTGATGGACTACGCCCACCTGACCGTCACCCTCGGCGCCGATGGTCGCGCCTACGGCAATGGTGGTTGCAACCACTGGTTTGCGCCGTACACCGTCGAGGGCGACAAGCTCAGCTTCGGCAAGCTCGGCAGCACCCGCAAACTCTGCGCCGAGGCCCTGATGGAGCAGGAACAGCGCTTCTTCCAGGCCCTGCAAGGGGTGCAGCGCTGGGACATCTCGCCGATCGAGCAGACGCGCTTCTGGCCGGCCGAGGGCAAGCCGATTCGTTTGTGGCTCGAAGAGGGCTGATCCTGAGTCTGTGACTTGATGGAGATCCAAATGTGGGAGGGCGGTGCGACAATTCGACTTGTCCCCTCCCATATTGGTTTTATGCTGTTGCGTTAGCCGCGCAGGGCCTTGAGCTTGGCCAATACACCTTCGGCGGTCTGCTCACCCATCAACTGCTCACGCACCTTGCCCTTGTCGTCAATGATGTAGGTCACCGGCAACGCTTCGCTGCGCGGAATATCGAAGATCCCATCCGGGTTCTGTGCCAGCACGGTGAACTTGATCCCCAGCTTGTCGCTGGCTTCTTTCAGCTCTGCGCCTTGCACGTTATCGAAATTAACCCCGAACACCCCGACGTTCTGTGCTTTGAGCTGCTCGGCCAAGGCATTGAGTTCAGGGATTTCCGTGCGGCACGGGCCACACCATTCTGCCCAGTAGTTGACCACCAGCCATTGCTTGTCCAGGCGCTCGGCCGCGACTTTCTGGCCGTACTGGTCAACGCCATAGTCATTGCCGCAGCCACTGAGCAGCAGGGTGGTAATGATCGCCAATGCACCGATCAGTCGACGTGTCATGGGGTAATCCTTCGCAAAAATGAACGTTGGCTGCGACCTATCGCCTCTTACGGTTTAAGGACGGGGCGCAGCGCGGGTAGAATACCCGCCACCTTACGCAAGATGCGACCCGCACATGACCGATCTGACGCTTTATCACAACCCGCGCTGCTCGAAATCCCGCGGTGCGCTCGAACTGCTTGAAGCCCGCGGCCTTGCACCAACCGTGGTGCGCTACCTGGAAACCCCGCTGGACGCCGCGCAAATCAAGGCCTTGCTGGGCAAACTGGGCCTCAGCGCCCGTCAATTGCTGCGCACCGGCGAAGACGAATACAAAAGTCTCAACCTGGCCGACGCCACCCTCAGCGAAACCCAACTGATCGCCGCTATCGCCGAACATCCCAAGCTGATGGAACGCCCGATCCTGGAAACCGCCGACAAAGCCATCATCGGCCGCCCACCGGAAAACGTGCTGGAGATTCTGCCGTGACCACACCGTATGTGCTGGTGCTGTATTACAGCCGCAACGGCTCGGTCAGCGAAATGGCCCTGCAAATTGCCCGGGGCATCGAGCAAGGCGGTATGGAAGCGCGCTTGCGCACCGTGCCGGCGATCTCCACCGAATGCGAAGCCGTGGCGCCGAGCATCCCGGACGAAGGCGCGTTGTACGCCAGCCTGGATGATTTGAAAAACTGCTCTGGCCTGGCCCTGGGCAGCCCGACGCGCTTCGGCAACATGGCCGCGCCGCTCAAGTACTTCCTCGATGGCACCAGCAACCTGTGGCTCACCGGCGCTCTGGTCGGCAAGCCTGCTGGCGTGTTCACCTCCACCGCCAGCCTGCACGGCGGCCAGGAGACCACGCTGATGTCGATGCTGCTGCCGCTGTTGCACCACGGCATGTTGATCACCGGCCTGCCCTACAGCGAACAGGCATTGCTCGACACCCAGGGCGGCGGCACGCCGTATGGCGCCAGCCACCATTCCGGGCCGGACGGCAAGCGCATGCTCGATCAACACGAAATCGCCCTGTGCCGGGCATTGGGCTTGCGCCTGGCGACCACCGCCACGCTGCTGGAGAATGGCCGTGGCCAAAAAGCCTAAAATCCTGCCGCCCCAGGCGTGGCTGGAGCCGCGTGTAAAGGTGGCACGCGCATTGAGCCTGCTGGCATTTTTTGCCCTGGTGGGCCTGCTGTGCGGGTATTACCTGTTCATCGCCGACCTGCACGGCGCACGCCCGTGGGTGATCCTGCTGATCGAACTGGCGCCGCTGCTGTTGCTGGCGCCGGGCATGATCAGCGGCAGTGCGCGGGGGCATTCGTGGATGTGCTTTGCGGTGAACCTGTATTTCATCAAGGGCGCGCTGGCGGCGTATGACCCGAACCGCCAGGCGTTCGGTATGTTGGAAATGCTGGCCAGCCTGGCAGTGTTCTGCACGGCGCTGCTGTATGTGCGCTGGCGGCATCAGCTCAATCGGCGGCTCGCTACAGCCTGATCGAGACTTGGCGCCTGTTAGCCAGTCTTCGCGAGCAAGCCCGCTCTTATCAAACATAAAATAA
>NZ_JADDUM010000218.1 GCF_015163715.1 Pseudomonas cyclaminis | reverse complement strand
CCCCTCCCACAGGTTTGACAGCGGTGGCCAGGTGCTTATCGAACGCTGCTTTCGAAGCGGTTCACGCTCGTCAGTTCCAACACCAGGTCATCACCCACATTCAATGGGCCTACACCCGCCGGAGTGCCGGTGAGGATCACATCACCGGCCTGCAGCGAGAAGCAGCCGGCCATGTGCTGGATCATCGGGATGATCGGGTTGAGCATCTGCGCGCTGTTGCCATCCTGGCGCACTTCGCCATTGATGGTCAGGCGAATGCCGATATCGGTCACGTCCGCAAAGGTACTGCTCACCACAAAGGGGGCAATCACTGCCGCGCCGTCGAAGGATTTGGCGATTTCCCACGGCAGGCCCTTGGCTTTCAGCTCGGCCTGCTTGTCACGCAGGGTCAAATCCAGGGCCGGGGCGAAGCCGGAGATGGCATCCAGCACTTCTTCACGGCTTGGCTTGTTCGACAGTGGCTTGCCGATCAATACCGCGATTTCCGCTTCGTAGTGCACCGAGCCACGCTCGGTAGGGATGGCAAAACCGCCTTCCAGCGGCACTACGCAGCTGCCGGGCTTGATGAACAGCAACGGCTCGGTCGGCACCGGGTTGTCCAGTTCCTTGGCATGTTCGGCGTAGTTACGCCCAATGCACACCACTTTACCCACCGGAAAGTGGATGTTGGTGCCGTCGACATACTTGTGCTGGTAGCTCATGGAACGACTCCTTAAACAGCGAAGATCTTGCCAGGGTTCATGATCCCGTTAGGGTCGAATACCGCTTTCACGGCCTTCATGTATTCGATTTCAACCGGCGAGCGGCTGTAGGTCAGGTAATCGCGCTTGGTCATGCCCACGCCGTGTTCGGCGGAGATCGAGCCGTTGTACTTCTCGACGGTTTCGAACACCCACTTGTTCACGGTGGCGCACTTGGCGAAGAACTCGTCCTTGCTCAGGTTTTCCGGCTTGAGGATGTTCAGGTGCAGGTTGCCGTCGCCGATATGGCCGAACCAGACAATTTCGAAATCGGGGTAGTGTTCGCCGACGATCGCGTCAATTTCCTTCAAGAACGCGGGCACTTTGGAGACGGTGACCGAGATGTCGTTCTTGTACGGCGTCCAGTGGGAAATGGTCTCGGAGATGTACTCGCGCAGCTTCCACAGGTTGTGCAGTTGGGTTTCGCTCTGGCTCATTACCCCGTCCAGCACCCAGCCCTGCTCGACGCAGTGCTCGAAGGTTTCCAGGGCGTGGTTGGCGACTTCTTCGGTGGTGGCTTCGAACTCCAGCAGCGCGTAGAACGGGCACTCGGTTTCGAACGGCGCCGGCACGTCGCCACGGCCCATGACCTTGGCCAGGGCCTTGTCGGAGAAGAATTCGAACGCGGTCAGGTCCAGCTTGTTCTGGAAGGCGTGCAGCACCGGCATGATCGAGTCGAAATCCGTAGTACCGAGCACCATGGCGGTGAGGTTCTTCGGTGCCCGGTCCAGGCGCATGGTGGCTTCGACCACAAAGCCCAGGGTGCCTTCGGCGCCGATAAACAGCTGGCGCATGTCGTAACCGGTGGCGTTCTTGATCAGGTCGCGGTTCAGTTCCAGCACGTCACCCTTGCCAGTGACGACTTTCATGCCGGCGACCCAGTTACGGGTCATGCCGTAGCGAATCACCTTGATCCCGCCGGCATTGGTGCCGATATTGCCGCCAATCTGGCTCGAACCGGACGAAGCAAAGTCCACCGGGTAGTACAGGCCTTTTTCCTCAGCGACGTTCTGCAATTGCTTGGTGACCACGCCCGGCTGGCACACGGCGGTGCGGTCGGTGAGGTTCACGTCGAGGATCTGGTTCATATAGTCGAACGACACAACCACTTCGCCATTGGCCGCCACGGCCGCTGCCGACAGGCCGGTACGACCGCCGGACGGCACCAGCGCCACCTTGTGTTCATTGGCCCAGCGCACAATGGCCTGCACCTGCTCAATGGTCTTGGGGAAGACGATGGCGGTGGGCGCAGGCGCGAAATGCTTGGTCCAATCCTTGCCGTAAGCCTCCAGGGAGTCGGCGTCGGTCAGCACTTTGCCGGGCTCAACCAGGGTCTTTAGCTCATCAATCAGGGCAGGATGGGTCATCGACAGAACTCTCGAACAATTCATGGTCATCCTGAGAACGCTTCACGTCGCAGGAATGAGTGTTTGCGGGGCGCGTATGCTAGCATACCGCCCCCGCAGGACAGAGCCCAAGGGCGTTTCTGCGGTGACGGCTTTCCTGCCGTCCGGGTCAGCTTGTGCTGCTCGATTCCCTGCCATTTTTCTCCGGGATACAGGTTTACGCAGATGAGCAAGACTTCTCTCGATAAGAGCAAGATCAAGTTCCTTCTTCTGGAAGGCGTCCACCCATCGGCTGTCGACGTTCTGAAAGCCGCCGGGTACACCAGCATTGAGTACATCACCAGTTCTCTGCCGGAAGCCCAGCTCAAGGAAAAGATCGCCGACGCGCACTTCATCGGCATTCGCTCCCGCACTCAGCTGACCGAAGAGATCTTCGATCACGCCAAGAAACTCGTGGCAGTTGGCTGTTTCTGCATCGGCACCAACCAGGTCGACCTCAACGCAGCGCGCGAGCGCGGCATCGCGGTGTTCAACGCACCGTACTCCAATACCCGTTCCGTTGCGGAGCTGGTGCTGGCCGAGGCCATCCTGCTGCTGCGCGGCATCCCAGAGAAAAACGCTTCCTGCCACCGTGGCGGCTGGATCAAAAGTGCGGCCAACTCCTTCGAAATCCGGGGCAAAAAGCTGGGTATCGTTGGTTACGGTTCGATCGGCACCCAGCTGTCGGTACTGGCTGAAGGTCTTGGCATGCAGGTGTTCTTCTACGACACCCTGACCAAGCTGCCATTGGGCAACGCGACCCAGGTATCGAGCCTGACCGAGCTGCTGGGCATGTCCGATATCGTGACCCTGCACGTTCCGGAAACCGCTGAGACCCAGTGGATGATCGGCGAGAAGGAAATCCGCGCCATCAAGAAAGGCGGCATCCTGATCAACGCTGCACGCGGTACCGTGGTCGAGCTGGACGCCCTGGCCGACGCGATCAAGGACAAGCACCTGATCGGCGCCGCCATCGACGTGTTCCCGGTGGAGCCACGCTCCAACGACGACATCTTCGAAAGCCCGCTGCGTGGCCTGGACAACGTGATCCTGACGCCGCACATCGGCGGCTCCACCGCTGAAGCCCAAGCCAACATCGGCCTGGAAGTCTCGGAAAAGCTGGTCAAGTACAGCGACAACGGTACTTCCGTATCGTCCGTGAACTTCCCGGAAGTGGCCCTGCCGGCTCACCCTGGCAAGCACCGTCTGCTGCACATCCACCAGAACATCCCTGGCGTGATGATGGAGATCAACAAGGTCTTCGCGGAAAACGGCATCAACATCTCCGGTCAGTTCCTGCAGACCAACGAGAAAGTCGGCTACGTGGTGATCGACGTCGACGCCGAGTACTCGGACCTGGCGCAAGAGAAGCTGCAGCACATCAACGGCACTATCCGTAGCCGCGTGTTGTTCTAACGCTTTAAATGCCGCACAAAAAATGGGAGGCCCGCAGGGGTCTCCCATTTTTTTGTCTGAACAAATCTTACTTGACGTTAACCGTGATCACTTTCGAGGCTACAGTGGGTTCAAACTGGCGGTGAACGTTGTCGCCAGCCACCAGTTGCAGGGTGTGCTTGCCTGGGGTCAGGGTCAGCTCGGTTTCGGTTTGCGCCTTGCCGAAGTGGATCGAGGTGGCGGTGGCCGGAATGGCTTCGTCAGCTTTCAGCGACTTCACGTCCTGGTCTACCAGCAGGTGGTGATGACCGGCGTTGGGCACTTGCTTGTCGATTGGCTCCAGGTCCAGGCCCTTGACGCCGAATTTGACGGTGAAGGTCTTGTCGACAGTGGCGCCATCTTTGGGCGAGACGATAAACACCTCGGCACCTTGGGGCGCGGGGGTACGAGGCACATCGGCGGCATTGGCCAACATCGAGGCACCCAGCAACAGGCTGGCAATCGTTGCACGGGACAAAAGGGCTTTCATTCGCTTCTCCAGTTTTTCTGTGAAATCTGTAGGGTTATGACAACTTCGCGACAAATTGCTGTCCAAGGCACTCACCACCATAGCAAAGCGATGCTGAACGGCGCCTCGCACATTCGAATTCTTTAGGAGTGACCATGCGCTTTTCGCCTGGCCTGTTACTTTTGCTTCCCCTTCTGAGCCCTTTGGCGCATGCCGAACTGATCGACGACGTAAATGATCGCGGCGAACTGCGCATCGCCCTTGAAGCCGACACCCCACCCTATAACTTCAAGGAAGGCGACAAACTCACCGGCTTTGAAGTCGAGCTGGGAGAACTGCTGGCGAAGGAAATGGACGTGCGCTCCTCGTTCATCACCACCGATGACGCCGACCTGCTGCCGGGGGTCGCCACCGGCAAGTACGACGTGGCCATCAACCATATCGCTATGACTGCCGAGCTTAAGGATCAGTTCGATTTCAGCGAGGCTTATAGCGAGAAGCCTGAGCTGGCAATCCCGTTCCAGAAGGGCAACCCGGCATTCAAGACGAGTTTGGACGGCGCGTTGAAGCGGGTGAAGGACGACGGCCGGTTGAAGGCGCTGGCCCAAAAATGGCTTGAAGGTGAAACACCGGCGGCCCAGGCACAGTAAATCAACTGTGGGAGGGGGCAAGCCCCCTCCCACATTTTGACCTAGGTAAGACCTGACAGGTGGGCCAACGCCTGCGCCGCCTCAGGCAACTCCAGCTCACTGAACACCTGCACGCCGTGGCGCTTGAGCAGCGCCGCCGTAACGCCCTCGCCACTCACCTTCACGCCCGTGAAGGTGCCGTCATAGGTCAGCAGGTTGCCGCAGGACGGGCTATTGGCCTTGAGGATGGCGACGCGGATGCCGTGGCGCTGCACCAACGCCAGGGCCTGGCGGGCGCCATCGAGAAAGGCGGCGCTGAAATCTTCGCCCTCGGCCGTGAGCACTTTGGCGCGGCCTTCCCAGACATCAATGCCTTGCCCACCGGGAATCTCTGCAGAGGGCCTGGGTGTAGGCAAACCGCCGGACACTTCCGGGCAGATAGCCACCACCCGGCCTTCGGCCTGCCACGCCGCCAGTGGGTCAAACGGCCCGCTGGCTCCGCCGTCGTAACGCACCTTGTGCCCCAGCAGGCAGCGGCTGATCAGAATCTTTTGCATGGTTAAAACGGCTCGTTGCCCCGCCGGCGAAACCAGCCGGTGAGGGACAGGCGTTCACGCGTGGCGGGCATGACTTCGTGGGGCACTTCGCCCGACAGGAACACCACCAGGCAACCGCCGGTGGGCACCACATCGTATTCGACACCGCCCTTGAGGTACATGCGCAACTGGCCGCCATGCTCGGGCAGCCAGGCGTCGTTCAAGTAGATCACCGCCGAGACCATGCGCCGGTCGTCGTCGCGAAAACGGTCCAGGTGCTTGAGGTAAAACGCCCCTGGCGGGTACATCGCAAAATGGCTTTCGAAATCTTCCAGGCCAAGGAACAGACCCCGGTTCATCGCCAGGCGCAGGCTGTCCATCACCGCCATGTAGCTGTCGCAGACGGCAGCATCGCCCTCCTCCAGCCACTGGATATGGTCGCCACGAATGCCCTCGCGGATCTCCTGGAACGGCCCGCGCCCCACCGCCGCCGGCGCCAGTTCACCCTCGGCCGCACGTTTACGGCACTCAGCCGCCAGTTCCAGGGTCAGAGCCTGGGGCAGGAAGCCGTTCTGCTGCGACCAACCTTTTTCGGCCAGGTCGTCGACAATGCGTTGCAGCAGGGGGTGATCGAGGGGTATTTGCATGGCGCGCATAGTATCCATACGCCTTCAACTCCGACAGCGCCGTCGAGCGTCTCAACACACTTTAGTCAGGTGACTGATAGGACTTCTCGACAAATCCTACGCCCGACACGGACAATAGTGGCCGACTGACAGGAGTCCATATGCGTCGTTTGTTTTTTTCCTTGCTGATGTTCTGCGTTTTGCCCGCTTGGGCAGACGGCCATGACCAGTTGTACAAGGTCGCCGGCTGGGCCGAACAACGTGCGCATTTCAATGACGCCCTCAGTGCTGCCCAGCAGCGCTACCGCAACAGCCTGCCGCCAGCGGTTTACCAGGCGTTGGTGGACAACAGCAATAAACGCTTTGCCGCCCAACCCATGGACCAACGCGCCGAGGCGCAGTTGCGCAAGAACCTGGCAGACCCCAAGCCTGCCCTGGCGTTCTTCCAGTCGCCGCTGGGCCGCAAGATCGTTGCCGCCGAGCTGCTCGCCACCCGCCGCGACCAACTGGCGAAAAACGCCCAGGGCCTGCCGAAGATTGAAGCCGACGCCACGCGCAGCCTGATCATCGGCCACCTGGCCCAGGCGCTGCCTGCCCGCGAGGCTGGTGCAGAAGTCAGCTTGGCGATTGCCGGTGTCGCGGCTGACAGCTTGAGCCAGATGATCCCCGGCTTGTTGGGCGGCGGTCAGGCCCAGGGCATGTTGAACGGCCAGCGTGAGCGGTTGATGCAGCAGATTGGGAATGATCTGAACAATACGCTGCTGTATGTCTATCGGGATTTGTCTGACCCGGAGCTGGAAGAATTCGCGACGTTTGCGGAGTCGCCGGAGGGTAAGGCGTATTACCAGGCGGCGTTGGCTGCCATCCGCGCCGGGCTGGCGGTGGGCCAGAGCACTTCAAGCCTGACGCAGTAGAAAATGTAAGAGGGGGCAAGCCCCCTCCCACATTTGGATTGTGTTATTTCAAATGGTCTGTCAAATACCGGAAGTACTCTTCACGAATATCCGGAATCTCGTTCGCCAAGTGATGCCGGCCACGCGGCAACATCAACACCTCAGGCGCATCAAACTTGCCCCGCAGCACCTGCAAGTTGTGCTGCCAGTCCACCGTCATATCTTCCTCACCCTGCACAATCACCGGCCTACGGGGGCTGCGCGGTGCGGCTTCGATGCGCTTGATCCAGCGTGACAGTGCGCCCACCCAGGCGGTAGGCAGTTGGCGCGGCTGCAGCGGGTCGGCTTCCAGGAACGGCCTGAATTGCGGGTCGTTGGTGTTCTCGCTGAAGCGCCGGGCGATGCCTTTGACGAACGGACGCAGCAGGTAATAGCTGAGCTGCGACCACCCCCAGGCACGCGGCCGTACCAACGGCGACAACAGGAAGGTCTTGCCCTGGGCCGGGCTGTCGGTACCGTGGTGGAGCAGGTGATCCACCACTACCGCGCCGCCGGTACTTTGCCCGAACAGGTGCCAGGGTTGCGGCAGTTGCAGCGCTTGGGCCTGGGCGAACAGTGCCTGCACCACGTCTTGGTACACCGCAAAATCATCAATGCTGGCGCGCGCCCCGCTGGACAGGCCGTGCCCCGGCAGGTCGCAGGCGATCACCACGAAGCCCTGGTCCAGCGCCCAGTCCACCACGTGGCGATACAGGCCCATATGGTCGTAGAAGCCGTGGAACATAAACATCGTCGCCACCGGTTGTGGCGGCGACCACACTTGCCCCACCACCTCGAACCCGCGCACTTCAAAGCGTCCCAGACGCTCACCGCCGGCACTTTGCGTGCGGCCAGGTCCAACCCATAAAAACGCTGGTACACCCGTGCTTCGGCGCTGAGCGGTTGCGCATCCACCAGGGGTCGCAGGCTATCGCGCAGATGATCGGGGTCAAAGGTAACGGGCATAAGAGGTTCCAGATTAAACGTACAGCGCAGATGAATATCGAGCTGCGATATTCATCTGTCAGGGCAGGCATGGCAAGCTACGCGACCTTCGAGGATTGATCTGAATGCGACAACCCTACCGCACCACCCTGTTCGCCAGCCTGATCCTGATCATCTGCGCTGGCGTGCTGTGGGCCGCGTATGACTGGTTCCAGGGCCGTTACCTGCGCACCTTCAGCGAACACACGGCGGTGTTTTCCGGCGATGCACTGCGCCTGCCTGCCGAACTGAGTGGCCCGGGCCCGATCCGCCTGGTGCACTTCTGGGACCCGGCCTGCCCGTGCAATGTTGGCAACCAACAGCACCTGGGCGAGTTGATCGAGCACTACGCGCCCCAGGGCGTCGAGTTCTACGCCCTGCAAAAAGCCGGCAGCCACGGGCGGTTGCCCGACAACCTGCGCAACATGAAAATCCTCACCGCCCTGCCCGGCGCCGACCAGGTACCGGCCAGCCCAGCCGTGGGCATCTGGGATCGCACAGGAAAGCTCGCGTATTTCGGGCCGTACAGTGAAGGCCTGACGTGCAACGCCAGTAACAGTTTTATCGAACCGATCCTGAAGGCACTCCAAGCAGGCCGTGAAGTGAATGCCACTCACACCCTGGCAGTGGGCTGCTATTGTTCGTGGCCTGAGATCGTTAGTCACTCCACTCCCGGTAAGGAAAGTCCATGAAGCGCGTCTTGCGGGTTCTCGCGGTTCTGATAGTGCTGATCGCCCTCGGCGGCGGCTGGTATGTGTACAGCAAGCTGCCCACCCGCCAGGGCACTGCAACGCTGGCCAACCTGCAAGGCTCGGTCACGGTGCGCTACGACGACCGTGGCGTGCCGCATATCCGTGCCGAGAACGAGACCGACCTGTATCGCGCCCTCGGTTACGTGCACGCCCAGGACCGGTTGTTCCAGATGGAGATCATGCGGCGCCTGTCCCGTGGCGAACTGGCCGAGGTGCTGGGCCCCAAGCTGCTGGAGACCGACAAACTGTTTCGCAGCCTGCGCATCCGTGAGCGGGCCTTGAGCTACGTGGAACAGATGGATCACGCGTCTGCCTCGTGGAAGGCCCTGCAAGCCTATCTGGACGGGATCAATCAGTATCAGGACAGCCACGCCAGCCCGATGGAGTTCGACGTGCTGGGGATCCCCAAGCGCCGGTTCACCGCCGAAGACACCATCAGCGTCGCCGGGTACATGGCCTACAGCTTTGCCGCCGCATTTCGTACCGAACCCTTGCTCACCTACGTCCGCGACCAATTGGGCGGCGAGTATCTGAAAGTCTTCGACCTCGACTGGCAACCCAGAGGCGCGCTCAACCTGGCAGCCAGCGATTGGCAAACCCTCGGTGCCATCGCGTCCTTGAGCGAGCAGGCCCTGGCCGACAATGGCCTGCCGCAGTTCGAAGGCAGCAACGCCTGGGCCATCAGCGGCAGCCGCACCAAGAGCGGTAAGCCCTTGCTGGCGGGTGACCCGCATATCCGCTTCTCGGTGCCATCGGTGTGGTATGAGGCGCACCTGTCCGCGCCGGGCTTTGAGCTGTATGGCTATCACAACGCGTTGGTGCCGGTTGCGTTCCTGGGGCACAACCTGGATTTCGGCTGGAGCCTGACCATGTTCCAGAACGACGACGTCGACCTGGTCGCCGAGAAGGTCAACCCGGACAATCCCAACCAGGTCTGGTACCACGGCCAATGGGTCGACATGACCAGCAGCGAACAACAGATCGCGGTGAAAGGCCAGGCGCCGGTCACCCTCACCCTGCGCCAATCGCCCCACGGGCCGATCATCAATGACGTACTCGGCGAGAGCGCCGGCAAGACGCCCATCGCCCTGTGGTGGGCCTTCCTCGATACCCAGAACCCGATCCTCGACGGCTTTTATCAGCTCAACCGCGCCGATACCCTGGCCAAGGCCCGCGCGGCGGCAGCCAAGGTGTCGGCACCGGGGCTGAATATCGTATGGGCCAATGCCAAGGGCGATATCGGCTGGTGGGCAGCGGCGCAGTTGCCGATCCGGCCGGCTGGCGTCAACCCTGGGTTTATCCTCGACGGCAGCACCGCCCAGGCCGACAAGCTGGGCTTCTACCCGTTCAGCGCCAACCCCCAGGAAGAAAACCCGGCTCGCGGCTATGTGGTGTCGGCCAATGCCCAGCCGGCATCGCCCACCGGCATGGAGATCCCCGGCTATTACAACCTCGCCGACCGTGGCCAACAGTTGAACGCGCAGTTGAGCGACAAGAGCGTGAAGTGGGATGTGAACAACAGCCAGGCCCTGCAATTGGGCACCACCACTGCCTTTGGCCCGCGCCTGCTGGCGCCGCTGTTGCCGGTGCTGCGTGAGGTGGTCAAGGACCCGGCACAGTTGAAGCTGGTGGAACAACTGGCCAGTTGGAAAGGTGACTACCCGCTCGACTCCACCAGCGCCACGCTGTTCAACCAACTCCTCTACAACCTCGCCGACGCGACCTTCCACCCAAAACTCGGCGACGCCATGTTCAAGACCCTGCTCACCACACGGGTCGTCGATGCCGCCTTGCCACGCCTGGCCGCGGACCCGGCCTCGCCTTGGTGGGACGGCAAGCGCGCCGACACCGTCAAGCTCGCATGGGACAACAGCCTCATGCACCTGAAAGCCACCTTCGGCGATGACCCGACGCACTGGCAGTGGGGCAAGGCGCATACCCTGACCCACGGCCATCCGCTGGGCTCGCAGAAACCGCTGGACCTGATCGTCAACGTCGGCCCCTTCCCGGCGCCTGGCAGCCACGAAGTGCCGAACAACCAGTCGGCCGCCATCGGCCCGGCGCCGTGGCCGGTGACCTACGGCCCATCGACCCGCCGCCTGATCGACTTCGCCGATGTGGCCCACGCACTGACGATCAACCCGGTCGGGCAGAGCGGCGTGCCGTTTGACCGCCACTACAGCGACCAGGCGCAGACGTATATCGAAGGCGGCTACGAGCAGGCGCACTTCAGTGATGAGGAAGTCACGGCCAACACCCGTGGCACCCTGAAACTGCTGCCCGCCCGATAGCGGCCGCAAACGCGTTCAAAACTGTGGGAGGGGGCTTGTCGAGTCGTCGCACCGCCCCGATAGCGATGGCTCCGCAAAAAATGTTTGTCTGACACACTGCCGTCGGTGCTTAGACCGGCGCCGCAAAGTTGAGCCTGAACTGTTGCGGCGTCACCCCCAACCGGCGGTTGAACACACTGCGCATGTGCTGGGCATCGCGAAAACCGCATTGATAGGCCACGGTTTTCAGCGGTGCGCGAGTACTTTCAAGCAGCACCCGCGCCGCATCCACCCGCGCCCGCTCGACAAACTCCGCCGGCGTAACCTGCGCTTCACGGGCGAACACCCGAGAGAAATTGCGTGCGCTCATGTTGGCCGCCTTTGCCAGATCGGCGATGGCCAGATCCCCGGTCAAATTCGCCAAGACATACAGCTGCACCAGCGCCACCGCCGAGGTGGTTTCGGCGTGGGGCGCGAGGAACGGGCTGAACTGCGACTGCCCACCCGAGCGCTGGGTGAACACCACCAGGCGCTTGGCCACGCTCAAGGCCACTTCCGGGCCCTGGTCCTGGGCCAGCAGGTACAACGACAAGTCGATGCCCGCCGTGACCCCGGCCGAGGTGTAGAGGTTGCCGTCCTGTACGTAAAGGCGGTCGGCTTCGACCTGGGCCGAAGGGCACAGGCGTGCCAGGTCAGCGGCGTCGCCCCAATGGGTGGTGACGGTTTTGCCGTCCAGCAGACCGGCACGGGCCAGCATGAAAGCGCCGTTGCAGATTGAGCCGAAGCGCTGCGCACGGGCGGTAGCGCCGCGTAGCCATTGATTGAACTGCGGCCCGAAATCCTCGAACGGCAACTGCGGGCCGCCGGCGACCAGCAGCAAGTCATAGGCTTGCAGGGCGTCGCTGTAATGCTTGTGGGCCTGAAGTGACAGGCCATTGGAGGCTGCCATCGTGCCATGGCCAAAACCGATCACTTCCAATTGGTAATGGTCGTCGGGCGCGAGGAAACGGTTGGCCTCGCAGAACACGTCCATGGGGCCGGTCACGTCCAGTGACTGGACGCCGGGGAAGATCAGGATGGCGACGGTTTTGTGCATGGGCGAACCTTATATCTCGGGCTGACGCAAAAACCCTGTGGAAGCTGGCTTGCCTGCGATGCAGACGACTCGGTCCATCAGGTATACCGAGATGATGCTATCGCAGGCAAGCCGGCTCCCACATTTGATCCTGTACACCCTTGGCACGATGTCGCGCCAGATTGGCCGGGATCGCACCCTCGTCATCCTGGCCGCTTCACGCGTGCGCGACCAGACTGATGGCTTTCCACAGGAGAGCCACCATGACCACTTCCATCGCCGGCATCAAGATCCCCGACAGCGCCCTGGCCAAGGCGACTACCGAGTATATCCGCGACATCGAATCCGACCTGCTCTACCACCACTCGCGCCGGGTGTTTCTGTTCGGCGCCTTGAGCGGTGAGCGCAAGCAGTTGGCCTACAACCCGGAGCTACTTTACGTCGGCGCGATGTTCCACGACCTCGGGCTGGTGGAAGGCCATCGCAGCGACGACGAACGTTTTGAAGTGGACGGCGCCAATGCGGCAGCGGCCTTTCTCAAGCCTTACGGGCTGAGCGATGACGATATCGAACAGGTGTGGCTGTCTATCGCCCTGCACACCACGCCAGGTGTGCCGCAGCATCTGCGCCCCACCGTCGCGCTGGTGACTGCCGGGGTGGAGATGGACGTGCTGGGCATGGATTACGCCGCGTTCAGCAGCGTGCAGCGCGAAGCCGTAGTGCATGCGCATCCACGGGGTGAAGGGTTCAAGGAGTGCATCATCTGCGCCTTTGCCGACGGCTTGCGCCACCGTCCAAAGACCACGTTTGGCAACGTGAAGACGGATGTGCTGGTGGATCAGGAGCCGGGGTTCAAGCCGATGAATTTTGTGGAGGTGATTCGCAAATCGCCTTGGGCTTGAAACGCAATCAACTGTGGGAGGGGGCTTGCCCCCGATTGCTGACTGCCAGTCACTGCATCTGTTGACTGATACACCGCTATCGGGGCGGTGCGACGACTCGACAAGCCCCCTCCCACA
>NZ_JADDUM010000217.1 GCF_015163715.1 Pseudomonas cyclaminis | reverse complement strand
CAGCGGCGTCGGCCGGGATCTGGGATTTGTCCACCAGGGCCAGGAAGTACAGGCTGAATTCGGCTTCGGGGAAATCACGCTTTTCAACCAGCGAGAAACCCAGCACGCGGGTGTAGAAGTCCAGGGACTTGGTGATGTCCTTGACCCGCAGCATGGTGTGGTTGAACACAAAGTTCGTGGTGGCGGTGTCTGGCTGGGCGGTAACGCCCGGGAAAGTGTTCAGTTCGTGCAGGCTCATGGGCCCTCCAGAAAAAAATGGGGCAAACGCGGCTCCCGTTGAGAGGAGCGTTCCCTTGGCTTGCGGCTGGCATCCGTGCAGCGAAGCCATGATACGCAAGGCCCGCCTGCGGCGCCAAATGAAAAAGGTCACGGGGGCCTTGCGACCTGCGGGCAGCGAGGCTCACACTTTGGCCCTTGAACCTTGGGTGTTTTTCGCATGATCGAATGTCGTAGACCGCTGTTGAGCGCTGTGTGTTTGCTGTTGGCCAGTCCTTTCGTCTTGGCGGCGGATCCGGAAATTCACTGGCCCAGCGGCTGGCAAGTCGAGGAGGTGGTGCCCGACGGTGAAGCGCCACCCAAGCCGCAGCCGGTTTCGCGTCAGCGTGCAATCAAGAACGACGAAAACGGCAACACACTGATGGTGATGGAGTTGACGGCCACGCCGACCGAGGCTGGTCATAACGTTAATCTTCAGGGTGTATTGCTGGAAATGCGCAAGTCCATCCAGAAGGATTTTGCCCAGGGCGGCTACCAAAGTGTCTGCAGCAAAATGCACCCGACAACATTGAGCCGTCTTGACGCCGTGGAAACTACCTGTGTGATTACCGAGAATGGACGGCACGTGCTTTCACAAACATTGGTGGGGGCTGTTGATACCGATAAAGCCTATGTTTTTTCATACGCCGGTCAAGCCGATGCTTACGAAGCGAGCAAGGATGAAGTCCGTTCCGTACGCGATAGCCTCAAACTTTAAGTGCGTTTAGCACGTCGAATTTGAACAAAATGAAATGTTATTTAAGTTCGGTTTCGAACCCTCGAATAAAAAAGCCCCGCTGATGCGGGGCTCTTTGTTAGTGCGCTGTAATCAGCCGCGAAGCCAGGAATCTACAGTGGCGGCGCCATACTGTTCTTTCCAGGCCTTGAGGCCGCGGTGGTTGCCGCCCTTGGTTTCGATCAGTTCGCCGGTGTGCGGGTTGTGGTAAACCTTGACCACACGTGCACGGCGTTGTTTTGGTGCGTTGGCGGCAGCGGCACTGGCCTTGCCCGGGTTTGGATCAAGGATCAGGATGATGTCGCGCAGGCCCTTGCCGTAGGTTTTCATCAGCCCTTGAAGTTTTTCTTCGAATTCGATTTCTTTCTTCAGGCCAGCATCGTTCTTCAGGGATTCCAGCTGGGCAAGCTGCTCTTGAAGGGCTTTTTCTGCTGCGCGAAATTCGGCGAGTCTGGACAAAATCTGTACTCCAATAGTGTAGTTGGCTGATATCAACTGAAGACAACGCTATTAGCCAATAGCGTTAAGGCGACTCAAAGAGGACGTCGTCCTGCGAGTTCTGCACAGGCAAGAAAAATTGTAGTAGTTAATCTGCTACGAGTAAATCATGTCTTTTGTCTTATTAACATTATTTCAACGCCGCTAGTGCATGGCTATTCAATGGCTGGCCAGGGTCTTAATGAATTCATCGCTGGGTAATGGCTTGCCAAACAGATAGCCCTGTAGGAAATCCACACCATGAGCGGCCAGATACTCGCATTGTTCGGCCGTTTCCACGCCTTCTGCGACGATGCCCAGATCCAGTTTGCCGGACAATTCTATGATGCTGTCCAAGATATGCCTCGACAGGGCGTCTGCGCCAATCATGGCGACAAAACTCTGGTCGATCTTCAAGTAGTCCACATTGAAGTTGCGCAAGTAACCCAGGCTGGAGTGGCCGGTGCCGAAGTCATCGATGGCAATCATCACGCCCAGTTGGTGCAAGGCGTCGAACAGGCGGCGGGTGATATCGGTGGGCTCGATTAACTCGCGCTCGGTCAGCTCCAGCACCAGGGTTACCTGGCCCGGTGCGAAGGCGGCGAGAAACTCACGGCAATCGTCCACCAGTGCCAGGTCGAGGCAATGGCGCGCCGTGATGTTCACGCCGATATGGAAACCCGGGCAGAACCGCGCCGCATGGGGCGCCAGCTGGGCCGCGGTCTGGCGCAGCAGGGCGCGGGTCATCGGCACGATCAGGCCGGAATGTTCGGCCAAAGGGATAAACAGATCGGGGCGCACCAAGCCTTCCTTGGGGTGCTGCCAGCGCATGAGCACTTCACAGCCGGCCCATTCGCGGCTGTCGCCGCGTACCACCGGCTGAAAGTACGGGATGAACTCATTGGCGCCCAAGGCTCTGCGCAGTTCATGGGTCGGCGCCGAAGCGCGTTTTTGCAGCCAATGGGCGAGCACACCTGCCAACACGCCAAAGAACACCACCAAGCTGAAAATCGCACGATACCGCACCTGCATGTAACGCCAGACTTCGCCGTCCGGCATGCCGGCATCGACACTGTAGCCATAGCGCTGGGAGGTCAGGTGATGATGGGCCACGGCAAATGGCGGGACTGCGGAGGAATGCACCTTGCCATCGGCATCCAGCCAGTTGGGCCCCACTTGCAGGATCAATTGCGCATAGCGGCTGATCAGGCGCAAGGCGTTAGTCAGGTGATAGCCGTCAACCGACGCAAACGCGCCTTGATCACCGTCGACCAGTCGGTATACCAGTAAGGCCGTGTCCGGCGTCACCGGGTTGCCATTCATCAGCCAGAGTCGACCCTCCACATAGTCGTCGGGGTTCACGGGGGATTCGTAGTCGCTGCCGAACAGTGAGCTGCAATAGATATTCTTCTGCCAGGACAGCGTCGTGGCCCGCACAAACGGCCGCCGCGTGACCTGCTCGCGCAGGGCCAATTGCGCGCCGCTGTCACAGGGCTTGCCGGCCAACGGCAGCAAGGCCTGGGCGGCGAGGGCGGTGTTGTCGAGCATCAGGTCGAATTGGCGCACGGCTTCTTCAGCCGTTTGTGCCGTGCTCTGTTCAAGGGTGCGTTCGGCCTGCCAATACAGGATCACCACGCCGAGCAGGATCGGCGCCAGCCCACACAAGGCGCTGATCGAGTAGCGGACAAATGGCTTTCGCGGGCCTTTGACGGTGAGAGGCATGAGTTCTGCGGCCTGTTGCGGAGTAGGAAAGGCGCCGGCAGGCCGGTCAGTATTACTTCGATAATAGATGGCTCGGTGGACAATTGCTTGTCTTGCCAGCGCGTTGAGCAATCTCGATAAACGCCAGGGTGGCGGGTGACGACTGGCGACGGTCAAGCACCGCGAGGCCAATCTGGCGCGGTACTCGGGGAGATAACGGCCGTTTTACATAGCGCGGGTCGTGCAGTTGCGGCAACGACGCCTCGGCCACGATGCTCAGCCCGTCGCCGCGACTGACGGCTTCCAGGGTGCTCAGCAGTTGGGCGCAGCGATAGCGCACCTTGGGCCGTAATTGCGCCGCACCGAAGAGTCTGGAGACAAGCTCCGAGGAGCCTGCTTCGGTGAGAATAAATGAATCGTCGCACAGGTCCTGCAAGGTCAGGGCGTTGCGTGCGGCCAATGGATGCTCAGCGGGCAGCAACGCAACCATCTGGTCCTCGAACAAGGCAAAAGTGTCAAAGCGCTCCTGCTCCAGCACCACAAAGCCCACATCGATCCGCCGCTCATCCAGCCACTGCAGCACCTGGCGGTCGGGCCCTTCGTCCACATGAACTTCAATCCCCGGATGTGCAGCACGAAACTGGCTGAGGATGCCGGGCAGCAGGCGAATCGACGCGGTGGGCCCGAACGAGCCAATGCGCAGGCTGCCGCGCTTCATGCCTCGGGCATCGGCGGCTTCCTGTTGCAATGTGTTGGCCAGACCCAGCATGGCGCGGGCGCGGCCGAGCAATTGCAGGCCGATCTCGCTCGGTTCCACCAGGCTTTGATGGCGCCGGAACAGCTCGACGCCCAGCTCTTGCTCCAACGCCTTGATGGCGTGGGACACCGCCGATTGGCTGATGCCCAGCCGGTGTGCGGCGCTGGTGAAGCCTTGTAGCTCGGCCACCAGGGAAAAGATTTCAAGTTGGGTCAGGGTCATGAGTGAACACTCATTTTACGATGATTGATCATTAGCAGAAGAATACCCCACATCGCCTGCCACTTGAGCCCACCCAATGAGCCCCACTTCGGATCGCCTGACCTATTGCAAACTCGCCGCCGTCACCATGATCTGGGGCGGCACCTTTGTCGCCGGGCGTTACCTGGCCGATCAGGTCAATCCGCTGCTGGCCGCCAGCCTGCGTTTTATCCTGGCGAGCCTCGCATTGCTGCTGTTCATGGCCTTCGCGCGCGTCCGCCTGGCTCGCCCCAGCCCACGGCAGCTTGCGCAATTGGCGGTGCTGGGGTTCTTCGGGATTTTTTTCTACAACCTGTGCTTCTTTTATGGGCTGCAGTACATCAATGCGTCACGGGCGTCATTGATCGTGGCCTTGAACCCGGCGGTGATTGGCCTCGCGTCGTGGTTGTTGTTCAAAGAGCACCTGAGTCGCACCAAGGTGGTGGGGATCGCGTTGTGCCTGGCGGGCGCGGCCACTGTGATTGTCAGTCGCAACCCTGGGCTGATGCAGGCAGGCGTCGATAGTTGGCGGGGTGACTTGCTGATCCTTGGATGTGTGGCGGCGTGGGGCATTTATTCATTGGCTTCCCGTGGGCTGAACGCAAGCCTGGGGCCGCTGCAGACGGTGACCTGGTCGGTGTTGCTGGGAACGGTGATGTTGACCGCGACTACAGCGGTGTCAGGAAGCTTCACGGTCGAAGCAGTCACCAGCCTGGGGCTGTCACAGCTGTTGAGCCTGCTGTACCTGGGCGTGCTCGGCTCGGCGCTGGCCTATATCGGTTATTACGACGGCATCCGGCGGATCGGCCCGACGCGTTCCGGCGTATTTATCGCCCTCAACCCGCTGACAGCTGTGATGTGCGGCGCCTTGTTGCTGGGTGAACAGTTGACCTTGCCCATGCTGATCGGCGGCGCCGTGATTCTGTCCGGCATTTACCTGTGCAACAAACCCCTTGCACGGGCCGGGGCAATAGGGATTTGATGAAGACTACGGACAAACACTGTTACGCTGTGTAGAATCGATTTACGCATACAAGAATAAGGACTTGCGCTCACGCAAGCCTCAGCCGTCAGAGACTGATGTAACCATGAAGCGACTCGGCTCCCCCCTCATCTTTGGTGACTTCCTCGCCCGCAGCGTGCGAGGCCTTTCCTGTGCGCCACCTTGCTGCCTCATCCTTGCTGCCAATTGACCTTTGTTAATCACAAGAATGAGGCGCCGAAAATGGCCGACCAATACGAAAACCCAATGGGCCTGATGGGCTTTGAATTTATCGAATTCGCATCGCCGACCCCCGGCACCCTGGAACCGATCTTCGAGATCATGGGCTTCATCAAAGTCGCGACCCACCGCTCCAAGAATGTGCACCTGTACCGCCAGGGCGAGATCAACCTGATCCTCAACAACGAACCCAACAGCATCGCCTCGTATTTCGCGGCGGAGCATGGCCCGTCGGTGTGCGGCATGGCGTTCCGGGTCAAGGATTCGCAACAAGCCTATACCCGCGCACTGGAGCTGGGCGCCCAGCCAATCCACATTGAAACCGGGCCGATGGAGCTGAACCTGCCGGCAATCAAAGGCATTGGCGGCGCGCCGTTGTACCTGATCGACCGCTTTGGTGAAGGCAGTTCGATCTACGACATCGATTTCGTCTACCTCGAAGGTGTGGAGCGCAATCCACAAGGCGCAGGCCTCAAGGTCATCGACCACCTGACCCATAACGTCTATCGCGGGCGCATGGCCTATTGGGCCAACTTCTACGAGAAGTTGTTCAACTTCCGCGAGGCGCGCTACTTCGATATCAAGGGCGAATACACCGGGCTGACCTCCAAGGCCATGAGCGCACCGGACGGTATGATTCGCATCCCACTCAACGAGGAATCGTCCAAGGGTGCCGGGCAGATCGAAGAGTTCCTGATGCAGTTCAACGGTGAAGGCATCCAGCACGTGGCATTCCTCACCGACGACCTGGTCAAGACCTGGGACGCGTTGAAGAAGATCGGCATGCGCTTCATGACCGCGCCGCCGGACACCTACTACGAAATGCTCGAAGGTCGCCTGCCGAACCACGGCGAGCCGGTGGACCAGTTGCAGGCACGCGGGATCCTGCTCGACGGCTCATCCATCGAAGGTGACAAGCGCCTGCTGCTGCAGATCTTCTCGGAAACCCTGATGGGCCCGGTGTTCTTCGAGTTCATCCAGCGCAAAGGCGATGATGGCTTTGGCGAAGGTAATTTCAAGGCGCTGTTCGAGTCCATCGAACGCGACCAGGTGCGTCGCGGTGTATTGACCACCGATTAAGCGTAAAAAAGCCCGGCCGAGGTTTCCCCGGCCGGGCTTTTTATGGCCTGCGAATCAGGCGCGGCGCTGACGCACCAAATGCTTGAAACCCTCGAACACCAGCACCATCACTGCAATCCAGATCGGAATGTAGGTCAGCCATTCACCCGACTTGATCCCTTCACCCAACAGCAGGGCCACCAGCAGCAACAGCACCGGCTCGACATAACTGAGCAGGCCGAACAGGCTGAACGCCAGCAAGCGGCTGGCGATGATGTAGCTCACCAGTGCCGACGCGCTGATCAGGCCCAGTATGGGAATCAATGCGTACAGTTTCGGGTGCACATCCATCACCGCAAAACCCTGCTCGCCGCTTTGCACGAACCACCAGGCCACCGGCAGCATCAGCGCCATATCCAGCCAGAGCCCGCCCAGGTTATCGGTCTTGAGGTACTTGCGCACGATGAAGTACAGCGGGTAACCAATGATCACCACCAGCGTCGCCCAGGAAAAACCACCGGCCTGGTACAGCTCGTTGAGCACCCCGAGGCCTGCAAAGAACACCGCGATTTTTTGCAGGTAGGAGAGTTGCTCACCCCAGACCAGGCGCCCGGTCAGCACCATGGTCAGTGGCAACAGGAAGTAACCCACCGATACATCCAGGCTGCGCCCGTTCAGCGGTGCCCACATGAACAACCACAACTGCACGCCCAGCAAGGCCGAAGACAACACAACCCCTGCGATCAATCCTGGCTTGGCCGCCAGTACCCGCAGCAATTCCAACACGCGCCGCCATTCACCGCTGACGATCATGAACACCGTCATGCACGGCACGGTCAGCAGCATGCGCCAGCCGAAAATCTCCAGGCCGCTCAACGGTGTGAGCAATGATGTGAAGTAATACATCACGGCAAACAACACCGAGGCCGAAACCGATAACACAACACCTTTAGACACGCTGTCCTCGCGAAAACCGTTTTGTACAAGAGAGGTGTGCATTATGGTGCTTGCGGCGTGAAACGGCTGCTCTGTTTTGGGGCAAATGCCGGGAAATTTTCTCACGTCACGGAATCGGCCTTAACTCCTGAGGCCTTCCATCACTTACGATTGGGCCACGCGCCCCGAGACAAAGTGGCTCACATCGTTGAAGCCTGGGGTAGACGAATGCCCCGGCGTCACCAGCGAATCAATAAAGGCTTCATCCTCTGCCGTGATTTTCACCTCCAGTGCGCCGGTGTAGGCATCCCACTGCGCCTCGGTACGCGGCCCGACAATCGCCGAACTCACCGCTGAGTTGTTCAGCACCCAGGCGATGGCAAACTCCACAATCCCCACGCCACGCCCTTGGGTGTATTGCTGAATCTGCTGGGCAATGCGCAACGACTCCACGCGCCATTCGGTTTCCAGGATGCGTTTGTCCTGGCGTGCGGCGCGGCTGCCCGGTTCTGGCGTGACGTCCGGCGCGTATTTACCGCTGAGCACGCCCCGTGCCAGCGGGCTGTAAGGCACTACGCCCAGGCCATAGGCAGCAGCGGCGGTGATCTGCTCCACCTCGGCCTGACGGTTGACGATGTTGTACAGCGGCTGGCTGATCACCGGTTTGTCGACACCCAGACGTTCGGCCACGCGGATCACCTCGGCAATGCGCCAGCCGCGATAGTTGGATAAGCCCCAGTAGCGGATCTTGCCCTGGCGGATCAAGTCGCCGATCGCGGAGATCGTCACGTCCAATGGGGTGTTGTGGTCTTCGCGGTGCAAGTAGTAGATGTCGAGGTAATCGGTGTCGAGTCGGGTCAGGCTGGCGTCGAGCGCATTGAAGATCCGTTTGCGGCTCAAGCCACTGCGGTTGGGCAAGCCGTCCGGCGGGCCGAAACCGACTTTGGTCGCCACCACCCAATCCTGGCGATGCCGGGCAATGGCTTCGCCGACCAGTTCTTCGGAGCGTCCGCCGGTGTACACGTCCGCCGTGTCGATAAAATTGATGCCCTGGTCCCAGGCCTTGTCGATGATGCGCAGCGAGTCCTCGGTAGAGGTCTGCTCGCCAAACATCATGGTGCCCAGGGTCAACGCGCTGACCTTCAAACCGGACTGGCCCAATGTGCGGTAAATCATGCATAGCTCCTTGCGGCTGTGAGACGGTCTCCATGCAATACCAGACTCAGAGGCTCTGGAACAAGCCCTGGGCATGTTTCTTCATTCGCTCAGCAACGCCTGACAACGCACTTGGAGAAACCGATGCAGCACTTTCACCCGTTCCGACACTTGCAGACGGTGGGGGCACATCAAGTTGAACGGCGTCGGTTCGCCTTGCCAATCCGGCAACAGGTGCACCAGGCGGCCAGCCTTGAGATCCCGGGCGATATCCAGGTTGGCTTTATAGGCGATGCCGTGGCCAGCCAGGGCCCATCGCCGCACAATTTCACCGTCGTCGCTCAGGTAATCGCCTGTCACGTCGACTTCCTGCAGCTCGCTGCCCTGGCGAAAGAACCACGTACTGTTGGCGCGCCCCTGTCGCATGTACCGCAGCGTGCTGTGTTGCGCCAACTGCGTCGGTGTCGTGGGGGTGCCATTGCGTGCGAGATACTCGGGGCTGGCGCAGGCAATACGCTGGTGATCGGGCACCACCGGCAGCGCCACCAGGCTGGAATCGCGAGGTACGCCGAAGCGCAGGGCGATGTCGACGGTGTCGCGGAACAGGTCGGCATTGCTGTCGTTGAGCAGCAGTTGCAGGCGGATGTTCGGGTGCTCCACCTTGAATGCGTCCAGCCAGCCCAGCACCACATTGCGCCCGAAGTCCGAGGGTGCGGCTAATTGCAGCAAACCCGTCAGCCCTTGGCTGTGCTGCCTCAGCGCCTGTTCACCGTCGGCCAGTGCGGCCAATGCTTCGCGCACGCTGTCGAGGTAGCGCTTGCCTTCCTCGGTCAGGCGCATGCTGCGCGTGGAGCGCGCCAGCAGGCGAATGCCCAGCCGGGTTTCCAGGCGTTTGAGGGCGATACTGGCCGCCGCTGGCGTCAAACCCAGGCCGCGTGCGGCAGCGGACAGGCTGCCCGTATCGGCGGTGCGCACAAAGACTTCAAGATCAAGGATCGAACTCATTTATAAAAATCCTTTAAAGATCTTGTCGTTTTACCGGGTTTTTTCGTCGATTGCCAAGCTGGGAAGATGAACACTCACTTTCTCACCCAGGACATCTCCCCATGACTTCTTCCCTCAGCGGTAAAACCGTCATCGTGATCGGCGGCAGCAGCGGCATTGGCGCGGCGGTGGCCACGGCGGTGGTTGCGCGGGGCGCCCACGTGGTGCTGGCGGGCCGGCGCTTGTCCGCCGGCAGCGACAACGGCGTGCGCAGCGAACCGGTAGACGTGACGGACGCTGCGTCCCTGCAACGTCTGTTCGAAGGCGTCGGGCGCTTTGACCATCTGGTCTACACCTCAGGCCCCGCGGTGCGCGCCAAATCCCTGATCGACACCGATCTGGAAGAGGCCCAGGATAATTTCAACGTGAAACTCTGGGGCGCGTTGCGTGCGATCCAACTGGCGCTGCCGTTTCTCGACGAGCGCGGCAGCATCAGCCTGACCTCCGGGCAACTGGGGCGTAAGTGGGTGCCGGGGCAATTTATCAAGGTCGGGATCAATGCCGCGACCGAAGCACTGGGCAAGCAATTGGCCAAGGAGTTGGCACCGCGTCGGGTCAATGTGATCAGCCCTGGGGTGATTGATACTCCGGCGTATGCGGGGTTGGCCGAAGAGCAGCGGTTGGCGATGTTCGCCAAGGCCGGCGGTGCGTTGCCGGTTGGGCGGGTAGGGCAGGCCGAGGAGGTGGCGGCGGGGTATGTACTGGCCATGGAAAATGGCTATATGACCGGCAGCGTGATCGACATCGACGGTGGCGGATTGCTGTAGACAAAAACCGCGAGAACTCAGAGGACTCATTGTGGGAGGGGCTTGACCCCTCCCACAATGGCCGCGTTACGCCTTCAGGGTCCGTGTCATCCGCAGAGCCAGAAAGCTACCTGCCACAATCACCGCCGCCAGCA
>NZ_JADDUM010000216.1 GCF_015163715.1 Pseudomonas cyclaminis | reverse complement strand
CATGCCGGTGTAGTGCATGCTGGCAATGCCGGTGCCCATCACCAACGCACCAAACGCCAACTGCCACGCAGGCAAACGCGCCTGGCTGACCAGCCACAACGCAAAGCCACAGGACAGCATCGCGATCAGCAACGACAGCGCGGTAATGCCGATGTCAAAACCCAGTGCAAACGGCAGGCGCAGGGCCAACATGCCGATGAAGTGCATGGACCACACGCCCACGCCCATGGCCAACGCACCGCCGGCTATCCACAAATAAACGCCACGGCCCCTGGCGGTCGCGATGCGGCCGGTGAGGTCCAGCGCGGTATAGGACGCCAGGATCGCGACGAACAGCGAGATCACGACGAGGGGGGTGGAATAACTTCCAATGAGCATGGGATTTCTCGCGGGCAACGGCCTTGAAACGTCCGTGCCAAGTGGCAAAGCGGGCGATTGTAGCGAGATTGATTCTGGTACAGGTGATTAATTATCAGAGGGCCATCACCTGTAATCTGGCGTCAAAGTACTGGCTTTTAAACGGCTGAAAACGGGCCCGTTGGCAGGGGTGGGCCTGATCAAAAGCATCCTGAGACCTATCTGATCTATGGAGATCAAAATGTGCGAGGAGGCTTGCCCCCGATGGCAGTGGATCAGTCATGGATGCAGGGACTGACACGCCGCTGTCGGGGGCAAGCCCCCTCCCACATTTGGAGCTCGATGCTAGTCCTTGGCATCAATCGCAGTCTGGCCATCCCAGCCACCGCCCAACGCCGCGATCAACTGCACACTGGCCACCAGGCGCGTTTGCAGCAAGGTCAGGACAGTACGCTCGTTACTCAGGGCGGTGGCTTGCACCGTGACCACATCCAGATAGGCAATCAGCCCCGCCTTGTACTGGTTCTGCGTCAGGCGCAGCGACTCGCGTGCCGCGTCCAGCGCTTCATTGCTGACCACCGCCTCGTCCTCCAGCACTTTGAGCTGGACCATATAGTTTTCCACTTCGCGAAAGCCATCCAGCACCGTCTGGCGGTACTTGGCCACGGTTTCGTCGTAGGACGCCACGCTACGGTCGACTTCCGCCGAGCGCTGGCCGCCGTCGAACAACGTCATCGCCAGTTTCGGCCCCACCGACCAGAAGCGGTTCGGCAGGCTGATCCAGTCGGCGTAGGTGCTGCTGGAATAGCCGCCGGCCAGGCTCAGGCTCAGGTCCGGGTAGTACGCCGCCTTGGCCACGCCGATATTGGCGTTCGCGGCGATCACCGAGCGTTCGGCCGAGGCGATGTCCGGGCGGCGTTCCAACAGTTGCGACGGCAGGCTCACGGGAATCTGTGGCAGTGCCGGAATGTCCTTGCTCACGGCCAGGTTGAAGTTGGCCGGGGCTTCGCCGATCAACACTGCGATGGCGTTTTCCAGTTGCGCACGCTGCCAGATCAGGTCGATCAGGCTGGCCTGGGTGCTCTTGAGCTGGGTTTGCGCCTGGGCCACCGCGTCCTTGCCGGAGACACCGGCCCGGTACTGGTTTTCAGTCATTTGCAGGGAACGCTGGTAAGTGTCCAGCGTGGCTTGCAGCAGACGGGTCTGCTCGTCCATGACCCGCAGTTGCAGGTAGCTTTGCACCAGTTCCGACTGTTGGCTCAGGCGCATCGCCGCCAAATCCGCCGAGCTGGCTTCGGCGCTGGCCTCGTTGGCCTCCAGGCCTCGGCGCAACTTGCCCCAGATGTCGGCTTCCCAGCTCACCCCGAGTTGGGCATTGAGGGTGTCGCGGATACCGCTGCTGGAACTGCTGAGGCTGGCACTGCTGCTGCCGGTGCCCTGGCTGGCGCGGGTTTTACCGGCGCTCAGGTCGACCGTCGGGTAAAACGCCCCGCGTGAGCTGCGCACCAACGCCTGGGCCTGGCGAAAACGTGCCTCGGCCTGGGCCACGGTCTGGTTGGCGTTGTTCAGGCGCACCACCAGGTCATTGAGTTGGCGATCACCGTACAACTCCCACCAGGCGCCACGGGCCAGCGAATCACTCGGCGTGGCCTGGCGCCAACCCTGGGCTTCCTTGAATTGCACGGGTTCGATAACGTCCGGGCGCTTGTAGTCGGGGCCGACGGCGCAGGCGCTGAGCAATGCACCGCAAAGCACCAGGCTCGCGACGCGGGAACCGCGGGTCATGGCCAATTTGGCAAAGGTTGAATCGGTCATAGCGCAGTGTCCAGGGCAGCATCGGTACGCACGCCGCGCCATTTGTTGAAGCGATGGCGCGCGCGGTCGAGATAAAGGTAAACCACCGGGGTGGTGTAAAGGGTCAGGATCTGGCTGATGATCAGGCCGCCAATGATGGTCAGGCCCAGAGGGCG
>NZ_JADDUM010000215.1 GCF_015163715.1 Pseudomonas cyclaminis | reverse complement strand
TCAGCGATGCGGTGACGGTGATCAGCGATATGAACCTGCAAATCGCCAGTGCCGCCGAACAACAGAGCGCGGTGGCCGAAGAGGTCAACCGCAACGTCTCGGCGATTCGCACTGTGACCGAAACCCTGACCGGCCAGGCTACCGAATCGGCGGCCATCAGCAGCCAGCTCAATGCCTTGGCCAGCCAGCAGATGAAACTCATGGATCAATTCAAGGTGTAAGACACACCAACGGTCAAATGTGGGAGGGGGCAAGCCCCCTCCCACATTTTGACCGCGTTACCCTTTAGGCGGCGATCGACAACTTCAGCTTGTTCATCGCGCTTTTCTCAAGCTGACGAATCCGCTCCGCCGACACGTTGTACTTCTGCGCCAGGTCATGCAGCGTGGCTTTTTCTTCTGCCAGCCAGCGCTGGTAGAGAATGTCACGGCTGCGGTCGTCCAACACTTCCAGCGCTTCGTGCAGGTTGTGGTTGGAGTTGTCGCTCCAGTCGGCGTCTTCCAGTTGACGCGCCGGGTCGTACCGGTGGTCTTCCAGGTAGTTGGCCGGCGATTGGAAGGCGCTGTCGTCGTCGGCTTCAGCAGCCGGGTCGAAGGCCATGTCATGGCCGGTCAGGCGACTTTCCATCTCGCGCACTTCACGCGGCTCCACACCGAGGCTTTCGGCCACGCGGTGGACTTCCTCGTTGTTCAGCCACGCCAGGCGTTTCTTCTGGCTGCGCAGGTTGAAGAACAGTTTGCGCTGGGCCTTGGTGGTCGCGACTTTCACGATGCGCCAGTTGCGCAGGATGAACTCGTGGATCTCCGCCTTGATCCAGTGCACGGCAAACGACACCAGGCGCACGCCCATCTCGGGGTTGAAGCGCTTTACCGCTTTCATCAGGCCGACGTTGCCTTCCTGGATCAGGTCAGCCTGGGCCAGGCCGTAGCCGCTATAGCTACGGGCGATATGTACGACAAAACGCAGGTGGGCGAGCACCATCTGCCGAGCCGCCCCCAAATCCTGCTCATAATAGAGACTCTCGGCCAGTTCACGCTCCTGCTCGGGTGTCAGCAATGGAATGCTGTTGACCGTGTGCACATAGGCTTCCAGGTTCGCACCCGGGACCAAGGCATAAGCAGGTTGCAAAGAAGTGGTCATACGAAACCTCCGACTTACATAACTCGTGCAGTTCAGCACTGCGAAAATTGACCGGGAACCGTAGGACAAGTTCCCTAAACCACTGATACGGTCAATACAAACGAAACCACATTAATCTGACATTAACTACTTCGGTGCCAGCTCACGTAAATGCCGTGCGACCGCAATCCACGCACCGATATACCCCAACAAGACCGCGCCAAGCAAGAGGCTCAGACCATCGGCTACCGGCACGCCGGCCAGGGAAAAATCGCTGCCATACAACCCGGCAAGCCCGATTACCGCGTCGTTCAGCCAGTCCAGGCCAAATGCCAACACGCCCCAGGACAAAATCCCCGCACCCAGGCCATAAAGCGCGCCCATGTACAGAAAAGGCCGACGCACATAGCTGTCCGTGCCGCCGACCAGTTTAATCACTTCTATCTCGGTGCGACGGTTTTCAATATGAAGCCGAATGGTATTACCTATCACCAAAAGTAATGCAGACACCAACAGCACCGTCAGGCCGAACACAAACCGGTCACCCAGCTTGAGGATGGCGGCCAGGCGCTCAACCCAGACTAGATCAAGTTGTGCCTGTTGCACCTGGGGCATCTCTGCGAGTTTTTGCCGCAGGGCTTCCAGGGCGGTCTTGTCCACTTCGTTCGGCGTCACCAGCACCACGCCTGGCAGCGGGTTCTGCGGCAGCTCCTTGAGCGCCTCACCCAGGCCGGACTGTTGCTGGAACTCCTCAAGCGCCTGGTCGCGACTGACGTACTCGGCATCCGCCACGCCTGGGATGTTCTTGATGTCGTCGCGCAGCGCTTCGCCTTGCTGGGTGCTGGCATCCAGGTTCAGGTACAGCGAAATCTGCGCCGCACGCTGCCAGGAACCACCCAGCCGCTCGACGTTATTAAGCAGCAGGGACAAACCCATCGGCAGGCTCAAGGCCACAGCCATCACCAGACAGGTGAAAAAGCTGCCGATCGGCTGCTTGCCCAGGCGACGCAGGCTGTCCAGCAGGCTGGCACGATGGCTTTCGATCCAGGCGCGCAGCAGCGTGCCGAAGTCCGGACCGTCGTCATCGTCGTGTTTTTTCTTTTTCGGTTGCGGGTCGGCCGGTTTCGGCGCCACGCGCTCGGAAACCTTGGGGCTGCGGGTAGCACTCATACGCCGGCCTCCCCATCACCGATCAGACGACCGCGTTGCAGGGTCAGCATGCGGTGGCGCATGCGGGCGATCAGCGCCAGGTCGTGACTGGCGATCAATACGCTGGTGCCCAGGCGGTTGATATCCTCGAACACCCCCATGATCTCGGCCGCCAGACGCGGGTCGAGGTTACCGGTAGGTTCGTCCGCCAGCAGCAAGGCCGGGCGATGGACGATGGCGCGGGCGATGCCGACGCGCTGTTGCTGGCCGGTGGAAAGATCGCCTGGGTACAGATCGGTCTTGTCCGACAGCGCCACGCGCTCCAGGGCCGAGTCCACGCGCTTGACGATCTCGGCCTTGGACAGCCCGAGAATCTGCAATGGCAGGGCAATGTTGTTGAACACGGTGCGATCGAACAGCAACTGGTGGTTCTGGAACACCACGCCGATCTGCCGGCGCAGGTAGGGAATCTGCGCATTGCTGATGGTGGCCAGGTCCTGGCCGGCCAGCAGCAACTTGCCGGTGGTCGGGCGCTCCATGGCCAGCAGCAGGCGCAACAACGTACTTTTGCCGGCGCCAGAATGCCCGGTCACGAACAAGAACTCGCCGCGCCGCACCCGAAAGCTCAGCTCATGCAAGCCCACATGCCCGTTGGCATAGCGTTTACCGACCTGTTCGAATCGAATCATGAACGCTCCCGCTCGGCAAACAGCGCCTCTACAAAGGGTTCGGCTTCAAAGGTGCGCAGGTCGTCGATGCCTTCACCAACACCGATATAACGAATCGGCAACCCGAACTGTTTGGCCAGGGCGAAGATCACGCCGCCCTTGGCCGTGCCGTCGAGCTTAGTCAATGCCAGACCGGTCAGTTGCACCGTCTGGTTGAATTGCTTGGCTTGGCTGATGGCGTTCTGGCCGGTACCGGCGTCCAGCACCAGCAGCACTTCGTGGGGCGCGTCGGCATCAAGCTTGCCGATCACGCGGCGCACTTTCTTCAGCTCTTCCATCAAGTTGTCTTTGGTGTGCAGGCGACCGGCGGTATCAGCGATCAGCACATCAATGTTACGGGCCTTGGCGGCCTGCACGGCGTCGAAGATCACCGAAGCGGAGTCGGCACCGGTGTGCTGGGCGATCACCGGGATCTTGTTGCGCTCGCCCCAGACCTGCAATTGCTCAACAGCGGCGGCGCGGAAGGTGTCACCGGCGGCGAGCATGACTTTCTTGCCTTCCAGTTGCAGCTTCTTGGCCAGCTTGCCGATGGTGGTGGTCTTGCCGGCGCCGTTGACGCCCACCACCAGGATTACGAACGGCTTGTTCGGGGTGATCACCAGTGGGGCTTCCACGGGCTTGAGCATCGCGGCCAGTTCGGCCTGCAGGGATTTGTAGAGTGCGTCGGCATCGGTCAGCTGCTTGCGCGCGACCTTCTGGGTCAGGCTCTGGATGATCACGGCGGTGGCTTCGACGCCCACGTCGGCGGTCAGCAGGCGGGTTTCGATGTCTTCCAGCAGTTCGTCATCGATGACCTTCTTGCCCAGGAACAGACTGGCCATGCCTTCGCCGATGCTGGCGCTGGTCTTGCTCAGGCCTTGCTTGAGGCGGGCGAAAAAGCCGGTCTTGGTGGTTTCAGCGGAGGGAGCGAGCGGCTCTGGCTCGACAACCTCGATAGCCTCGACAACCTGGACGGGCGCAGCGACCACAACAGCAACAGGCGCAGGGACTTCGACAACGGGCGGCGCCTCGACCACCAACTCAATCGGTTCGACCGGCTCGACCACTGCGGGAATCGGCGGGGCCACGTGTTCAGCCTGGACGTCTTCGACCAACGCCACGGGCTCTTCGGCCACCGGCAACTCAGGCCATGGCTTGTGCTCGGGCTCAGGTTCCGGCTCAGCCTCAACCACAGGCTGCAACACCGGCTCGGCCATCGGCAACACCACCGGTGCCGGCGCTTCGGCAACCGCTTCGGCTTCTACTATAGGATCGGGGATCGGCTCAGCTTGAACCTGTGGCTGTTCGACAGCGGTTTCCTGCGGCTTTTTGCGCAGCCATCCGAACAGGCCTTTCTTCTCGCCAGCCGCAGCTGGGGTCTTCTTGTCGTCGTTGGAACCAAACATGGAGACGGCTATCTCAAGGTAGCGACGCGCCAGAGCGGCACGTCGGTAAATAAAATTCGATGCGTAACAGACTGTTTTTTAGCCAGCTCGTTCATGCGCAACATTTTGTAAGGCCTAAATAGGGCCTCAACAAGACTGCCGCAGTGGCCGTCCGTATATTCGACCAGTATCCTAGCACCTCCTCGCCCGCCGACGCTAAGACCAAGCGGGCAGCCCAACAGGTTTAAAAACGAATGAATGCTCTAGCCCGCCGCGCCGCAGGCCTGCTGTTCAGCACAGTTTGTCTGCCTCTTTCAGCTTTGGCTGCCGACCCACAACCCACCCACGAATTCACCCTGGACAACGGTCTCAAGGTCGTCGTGCGCGAAGATCATCGCGCCCCGGTGGTGGTTTCCCAGGTTTGGTACAAGGTGGGTTCAAGCTACGAAACCCCGGGCCAGACCGGTTTGTCCCACGCCCTGGAACACATGATGTTCAAGGGCAGCGCCAAAGTCGGCCCCGGCGAAGCCTCACTGATCCTGCGCGACCTGGGCGCCGAAGAAAACGCGTTCACCAGCGATGACTACACCGCGTACTACCAAGTCCTGGCCCGTGACCGCCTGGGCGTGGCCTTTGAACTCGAAGCCGACCGCATGGCCAGCCTGCGCCTGCCGGCCGACGAGTTCAGCCGCGAAATCGAGGTAATCAAAGAAGAACGCCGCCTGCGCACCGACGACAACCCGATGTCCAAGGCCTTCGAGCGCTTCAAGGCCATGGCTTTCCCGGCCAGCGGCTACCACACGCCGACCATCGGCTGGATGGCCGACCTGGACCGCATGAAGGTCGAAGAACTGCGCCACTGGTACCAATCCTGGTACGTGCCGAACAACGCCACCCTGGTAGTAGTCGGCGACGTGACCCCGGACGAGGTGAAAAACCTGGCCCAGCGCTACTTTGGTCCGATCCCCAAGCGTGACGTGCCACCGGCCAAGATCCCGATGGAACTGGCCGAGCCTGGCGAGCGCCTGTTGACGATGCACGTGCAGACCCAATTGCCGAGTGTGATGCTCGGATTCAACGTGCCGGGCCTGGCGACTGCCGAAGACAAACGCTCGGTACAAGCCCTGCGCCTGATCTCGGCCCTGTTGGATGGCGGCTACAGCGCACGCATCTCGGAGCAGTTGGAACGCGGTGAAGAGCTGGTGTCGGCCGCCTCCACCAACTACGACGCCTACACCCGTGGCGATACGCTGTTCATGCTGTCGGCCACACCGAACCAGCAGAAGAAAAAGACCGTTGCCCAAGCCGAAGCCGGCCTGTGGCGGTTGCTGGACGAGTTGAAGGCCAAGCCGCCAACCGCCGAAGAGCTGGAACGTATCCGCGCCCAGGTCATCGCCGGCCTCGTGTACCAGCGTGACTCGATCACCAGCCAGGCCACGGCCATCGGCTCCCTGGAGACAGTCGGCCTGTCCTGGAAACTCATGGACAGCGAACTCGCCGACCTGCAAAGCGTGACCCCGGAAGACATCCAAAAGGCCGCGCGCACCTATTTCACCCGCGAACGTCTGAGCGTCGCCCATGTTCTGCCTGAGGAGACTGCTCATGAGTGATCGCAAAAGCCTGATCCTGCCCGGCCTGATCGCCGTCACCCTGATCGCGGCGAGCGCCGTGTATTTCCTGCGCCCGAGTGAATCGGTAGCTAGCCCCGCGCTGGAAAAGGCCCAATCGGCCAACACGCTGCAATCCCTGGCAGAACTGGACGGCAAGGCGCCGACCAATCGCAAGCTCGACGTGCAAACCTGGACCACCGCCGAAGGCGCCAAGGTGCTGTTTGTTGAAGCCCATGAACTGCCGATGTTCGACCTGCGCATCCTGTTCGCCGCCGGCAGCAGCCAGGACGGCGATGTGCAGGGCCTGGCACTGATGACCAACGCCATGCTCAACGAAGGTATTCCGGGCAAGGATGTCAGCCAGATCGCCAGTGGTTTTGAAGGCCTGGGTGCCGACTTCAGCAACGGCGCCTACCGCGACATGGCGCTGGTGTCCCTGCGTAGCTTGAGCGCCAGCGATAAACGCGACGCCGCTCTGGCGCTGTTTGACGATGTGATCGGCAAACCGACCTTCCCGGCCGACTCCCTGGCCCGCATCAAGAATCAGATCCTCGCCGGCTTCGAATACCAGAAGCAGAACCCCGGCAAACTGGCGAGCCTGGAGCTGTTCAAGCGTTTGTACGGCGATCACCCTTACGCACACCCAAGCGAAGGCACACCTGAAAGCGTGCCGAAAATCACCCTGGCGCAGTTGCAGGCGTTCCACGCCAAGGCTTACGCCGCCGGTAATGCGGTGATTGCAGTGGTCGGTGACCTGACCCGCGCCGAAGCCGAAGCGATGACGGCAAAGGTGTCCGCATCGCTGCCTAAAGGCCCGGCCCTGGCGAAGATTGCCCAGCCGACCGAACCCAAGGCCGGCCTGAGCCGTATCGAGTTTCCGTCCAAGCAGACACACCTGCTGTTCGCCCAACTCGGTATCGACCGCGCCGACCCGGACTACGCGGCCTTGTCCCTGGGTAACCAGATCCTCGGCGGCGGTGGCTTCGGCACCCGCTTGATGAGCGAAGTCCGTGAAAAGCGTGGCCTGACCTACGGTGTTTACTCCGGCTTCTCGCCGATGCAGGTACGCGGTCCGTTCATGATCAACCTGCAGACCCGCGCCGAAATGAGTGGCGGCACCCTGCGCCTGGTCGAAGACGTAGTGGCCGACTACCTCAAGACCGGCCCGACGCAAAAAGAGCTGGATGACGCCAAGCGTGAGCTGGCGGGCAGCTTCCCGCTGTCTACCGCGAGCAACGCCGATATCGTCGGCCAGCTGGGCGCCATGGGTTTCTACAACCTGCCGCTGAGCTATCTGGAAGATTTCATGAAACAATCCCAGGCCCTGACCGTAGAGCAGGTCAAGGCTGCAATGAATAAACACTTGAGCGCCGACAAGATGGTCATCGTGACCGCCGGCCCGACGATTGCGCAAAAGCCACTACCGCCCCCCACTGACAAACCCGCCGAGCAGCCGCTCGGGGTTCCGGAGCATTAATGGCCAGTTCATCTCGCCCGAAAAAACCTGTCCACAACGTACACAACGGTGTGGGCCAACTGCGCATCATTGGCGGTGAATGGGGCAGCCGCAAGCTGAGCTTCCCCGATGTCGTGGGCCTGCGCCCAACGCCGGATCGCGTGCGTGAAACCCTGTTCAACTGGCTCGCGCCGTACATCGCGGGCGCCAAGGTGCTGGACCCGTTCGCCGGTAGTGGCGCACTGTTCCTGGAAGCGTTGTCCCGCGGCGCATCCCAGGCACAGGCGCTGGATGCCAGCAATGTGGCGGTCTCCAGCCTCAAGGAACACCTGGGCACGCTGCGCTGCACCAATGGCCAGGTACAAACGGCCGATGCGCTGCGCTACCTGGAAACCCAGGCGGCCAGCGAGTACGACGTTGTGTTCCTCGACCCGCCGTTCAACCAGAACCTGCTGCCCACCGTGTGCGCACTGCTGGAAGAACGCCAATGGCTGGCGCCGGATGCGTGGATCTACACTGAAAGCGAGACCGCGCCATCGACCCTGGGTTTACCGGGCGCGTGGCGCCTGCACCGGGAGCAGAAATCCGGGCGGGTGTATTACGCGTTGTGGCACCGGGTGGTCGAAAGCGCTGCTTAATCCGTGGTGAGCGGGCTTGTCACAGAGATCGGCATGACTTCTTCTTCTGAAAAATTCACCCCCGCCTTCGGCCTCGGCAACCCCCACCTGCAAACACTGTGGGGGCCGTTGTGGCGTCCTACTACCCATATCGAGCGCCAACGCGAACGCCTGTGGCTGGAAGACGGCGACTTTCTCGACCTCGACTGGCATGGCCCCCATGACGCGCAAGCCCCCTTGGTGCTGGTGCTGCATGGGCTGACCGGTTCTTCCAACTCGCCTTACGTGGCCGGCCTGCAAAAAGTCCTCGCCGCACAAGGCTGGGCCAGCGTGGCGCTGAACTGGCGCGGCTGCTCCGGGGAACCAAATCTGTTGGCCCGCAGCTATCACTCGGGCGCCAGCGAAGACCTGGCCGCTGCGATTGCACACTTGCGCGCCAAGCGGCCATTGGCGCCGTTGTATGCCGTGGGTTATTCCCTTGGCGGCAATGTATTGCTCAAGCACCTGGGAGAAACCGGCGAGGCGTCGGGACTGCAAGGCGCGGCGGCGGTGTCGGTGCCATTTCGCCTGGACCAGTGCGCGGACCGCATCGGGCTGGGTTTTTCGCGGGTCTATCAGAAGCACTTCATGCGCGAGATGCTGGCGTATATCCGCGTCAAGCAACGCCAGTTTGTGCAGGATGGTCGAGAAGATGGGCTAAAAACCCTTGAGGCCCTTGGCTCTCTGGAAAAGATGCGCACCTTCTGGGACTTCGATGGACGGGTGACCGCGCCGCTGCACGGTTTTCTCAGTGCCGAGGATTATTACCGGCAGGCATCGAGTCGATATTACCTGGGCGACATTCGCACACCGACCCTGATTATCCATGCCGCCGATGACCCGTTCGTCTTCGCCCACAGCTTGCCTGAGGCCAGCGAATTGTCAGCATGTACCGAGTTTGAGCTGACGGCCAAAGGTGGGCATGTCGGGTTTGTCGAGGGGTCACTGAAACGCCCCAGCTACTACCTGGAGCGCCGCATTCCACAATGGCTTAGGGCACATGTGGGAGGGGGCAAGTCCCCTCCCACATTTGGATTGGGTTTACACGGCTGGGAACTCAGTCGCCCGTAGCAATCGCCCGCGCCGGATCAGTAATCCACTCACTCCACGACCCCGCATACAGTTTGCCCAACGGATAACCTGCCAGACTCAGCGCAAACAGGTTATGGCAGGCCGTCACCCCGGAACCGCAATACGCCACCAGTTCTTCCGGTGCGCGCCCGTTCAGCTGGGCGGCAAAGCGCTGCTTGAGTTGCTCGGCCGGCAGGAAGCGACCATCACTGCCCAGGTTTTCGTTGAACGCCGCACATTGCGCGCCTGGGATGTGCCCGGCAACCGGGTCGATAGGCTCCACGTCGCCCCGAAAGCGTGGCTGGGCGCGGGCATCGATCAGGGTCAGGCCCGGTTTACCCAAGCGTGTTTGCAGGTGTTCGGCGTCCAGCAGCAGGTGATTGTCCGGCGCACCGGCAAAAGTCCCGGGCTCGATCACCGGCGCATCCAGGCTCAACGGATAGCCCGCGCTGTGCCAGGCCTTGAGGCCGCCATCCAGGATAAACACGCCATCGCGCTTGCCCAGCCAGGCCAACAGCCACCACGCACGGGCGGCAAAGGCGCCAGGGCCGTCGTCATAGAGCACCACCTGCGTGTCGGCGTTGATGCCCCAGGCCCGCAGTTGCCGGGCAAACGTATCCGCCGCCGGCAATGGGTGACGACCGGTCACGCCCTTGATCACCGGCCCGCTGAGGTGGCGCTCCAGGTCGGCATATTGCGCGCCTTCGATATGCCCTTCGGCATAGCTGCAAAGACCGTAATCCGGGTCTTCCAGGGCAAAACGGCAATCGAGGATCACCAGCCCGGCCGACGCCTGGCGCTCGGCCAATTGCTGGGGACTGATCAGTTGGGCAAGCGGCATGACGAACTCCTACGAATGCATGTGGGAAAGGTCTACTTCACTTCTTCCAGTGCCTGGTTCAACGGCACGTAAAACTCTTTGAACAGTGCATCCACCGCCTCTTTCGCCTGAGGCGTGACAAACCCCGCCTCCAGCACCAGCACCTGATACACCCCGCGCTTGATGGCCTCGGCGCTCAAGTGGGCGGAGTTTTCATTGGTGGTGCATAAGAACCGCACCCAGGAGGTGAGGATGATCCAGGCGTTGAGGGTCAGGGCTTCGGTTTGAACAGGATCCATATTGAGGATGCCAGCGTCGACAAACCCCCGGTAGATCGCATTGCCTTGGGTCAGGCAACGCTGGGAAAAACGCCGATAGCCGGTGGCCAGTTCGGGATCGCTCTCCAGCAGATGCTCAAGGTCGCGATGCAGGAAGCGATAGCGCCACATCCCGGCCAGCAAGGCCTGCAGGTAGAAACGTTTGTCTTGGACCGTCGCGGCGCGCCCCTGTGGCGGGCGCAGAAAACTGTCGACCAGCGCTTCGTATTCACGAAACAGCACGGCGATGATCGCCTGCTTGTTGGGGAAGTGGTAATACAGGTTGCCCGGCGAAATTTCCATATGGGCGGCGATATGGTTGGTGCTGATACTGCGCTCGCCCTGCTGGTTAAAAAGCTCCAGGCTGGTTTGCACAATGCGCTCGCTGGTCTTTACTCGTGGGGCCATAGGGGGAATCAGCTTCTATACACGTGATGGGGCATCTTACGACCTATCCTTGCCAGGATAAATCTGCATGTTGCCGCAATGTTATTTGACAATTTAGAGCAATGACTCTAAAAATCCAGGCAGACCAATAACAATCGGTGCTGCGCCATGTCTGCCAACGTTGCCTACCTGCAAGATTCCCAGGTGCTGGATCAACTCCAGGACCTGTTCGACACTCAACGCCGCGCCTACGCCGCTAACCCCATGCCGCCCGCCGCGCAACGCCAGCAATGGCTCAAGGCCCTGCGCGAGCTGCTCAGCGACGAGCGCCAAGCGCTGATCAACGCAATCAGCCAGGACTTCAGCCACCGCAGCGCCGACGAAACCCTGTTCGCCGAATTGATGCCCAGCCTGCATGGCATTCACTACGCCAGCAAACACCTCAAGGGTTGGATGAAACCTTCCCGCCGCGCTGTAGGCATTGCCTTTCAACCGGCGTCAGCCAAGGTCATTTACCAACCGCTGGGCGTGGTCGGGGTGATCGTGCCGTGGAACTACCCGCTGTACCTGGCCATCGGGCCGTTGGTCGGCGCATTGGCGGCGGGTAATCGGGTGATGCTCAAGCTCAGCGAGTCCACTCCCGCCACCGGCGCGCTACTCAAAACCCTGCTGGCGAAGATTTTCCCCGAGGACTTGGTGTGCGTGGTGCTGGGTGAAGCCGACGTGGGCATGGCGTTTTCCAAGCTGCGCTTCGACCACCTGCTGTTCACCGGCGCCACCAGCATTGGCAAACACGTGATGCGTGCGGCGGCGGAACACCTTACGCCGGTCACCCTGGAGCTGGGCGGCAAGTCGCCCGCCATCGTTTCCGCCGATGTGCCGCTCAAGGACGCCGCCGAACGCATCGCCTTCGGCAAAGCCCTGAATGCCGGGCAAACCTGCGTGGCGCCGGATTACGTGCTGGTGCCGGAAGACCGTGTCGAGGGTTTCGTCGAGGCTTACAGCAACGCCGTTCGCGGGTTTTATCCGACCCTGACCGACAACCCGGACTACACCGCCATCATCAACGAGCGACAATTGGCCCGGCTCAATGCCTACATCAAGGACGCCACCGACAAAGGCGCCACGCTGGTTCCGTTGTACGAGCAAGGCCAGGCGCGCCGCATGGCCCACAGCCTGCTGCTGAATGTCAGCGACGACATGACCGTGATGCAGGACGAGATCTTCGGCCCCGTGCTGCCGATCGTGCCCTATCGCGGTATCGACCAGGCATTTGCCTACATCAACCAACGCCCTCGCCCACTCGCCCTGTATTACTTCGGCTACAACAAGGGCGAACAGAATCGCGTGCTGCACGAGACCCATTCCGGCGGCGTGTGCCTGAACGACACCCTGTTGCACGTGGCCCAGGACGACATGCCGTTTGGCGGCATCGGCCCCTCGGGCATGGGCCATTACCACGGCCATGAGGGGTTCCTGACCTTCAGCAAGGCCAAGGGGGTGCTGGTGAAACAGCGCCTGAACGCTGCCAAGTTGATCTACCCGCCTTACGGCAAAGCCATCCAGAAGTTGATCCAGAAGTTGTTCGTTCGCTGATACCGCCACCCACGGGATAACAATAACAATGAACCCTAGCCTGACTGATTCACCCGCACTGTCGCGGCGCGGCGTGTTGAAAATCGGCCTGTGCGCCAGCGCCTTCCTGGCCACCGCCGGGCTTGGCGCCAGCCTCAGCGGCTGCTCCAGCAGCACACCGGCCAGCGGCTTTGCCCTGCTGCGTAGCAGTGATCTGCCGTTTCTGCGTGCGGTCACTCCGGTCTTGCTGGAGGGTGTCGCCAGCGCCCAGGAAGTCGCCAACGGCGTCGAAGACACCCTGAAAAAGCTCGACTTCAGCCTGCAGCATCTGTCGCCGGAGATGTTCAAGCTCACCCAGCAACTGTTCGACGTCCTGGGCATGGCCATCACCCGTGGCCCGTTGACCGGTATCTGGGGCAGCTGGGAGAACGCCAGCGCAGAGCAAATCCGCAACTTCCTGCACCGCTGGGAAAACAGCTACCTGAACCTGCTGCGCATGGGCCAGGGTTCGCTGCTCAAGCTGGTGATCATGGCTTGGTACTTCCAGCCGGCGTCCTGGGCCCATTGCGGCTATCCCGGCCCGCCGAAGATCTGATCTGCATCCCCCCACAATAAAAACAAGAGACGACCCTGATGCCCGTACCCGATCTGTTCCGCGAAGGCCTGGCCCGTGGCTGGAAAACCCACAACGGCGCCGCCCTCGACAATGACCTGACGCTGGAAGCCGACGTCGCCATCATCGGCAGCGGCGCCGGGGGCGGCACCACGGCCGAGATCCTCAGCGCCGCCGGCTATAAGGTGCTGCTGATCGAGGAAGGCCCGCTCAAGACCAGCAGCGATTTCAAACTGCTGGAGGACGAGGCCTACACCAGCCTGTACCAGGAAGGCATCGGCCGCATGAGCAAGGACGGCGCGATCACCATCCTGCAGGGACGGGCAGTGGGCGGCACCACGTTGATCAACTGGACATCGAGCTTCCGCACCCCGGACGCCACCCTCGCCCACTGGGCCAGCGAATACGCGGTCAAGGGCCACAGCAGCGCCGAGATGGCGCCGTGGTTCGAAAAAATGGAACAGCGCCTGGGCATCGCGCCTTGGGCGATGCCGCCGAACGCCAACAATGACGTGATCCGCAAAGGCTGCGAAAAACTTGGCTACAGCTGGCATGTGATCCCGCGCAATGTGCGCGGCTGCTTCAACCTGGGCTATTGCGGCATGGGTTGCCCGGTCAATGCCAAGCAATCGATGCTGGTGACCACCATACCGTCCACCCTGGAGAAAGGTGGCGAGTTGCTTTACCTGGCCCGTGCCGAACGCCTCAACTACAGCGGCGACACCATCAGCAGCCTGGAATGCGTGGCCATGGATGAGCGCTGCGTATCGCCGACCGGACGCAAGATCACGGTGAAAGCCAGGCATTACGTGCTGTCGGGCGGCGGTATCAACAGCCCGGCACTGCTGATGCGCTCGGATGCACCCGACCCTCACTCGCGCCTGGGCAAGCGCACGTTCCTGCATCTGGTGAATTTCTCCGCCGGGCTGTTCGACGAGGTGATCAACCCGTTCTATGGCGCGCCGCAATCCATCTACTCCGACCACTTCCAATGGCAGGACGGCACCACCGGCAAAATGTCCTACAAGCTGGAAGCGCCGCCCTTACACCCTGGACTGGCCAGCACCCTGTTTGGCGGCTATGGCACCGGGAACGCGCTGGATATGAGCCAACTACCCAATACTCACGCGATGCTCGCCCTCTTGCGCGACGGATTTCACCCCGACAGCCCCGGTGGCACGGTAGACCTGCGCAGCGACGGCACCCCCGTCCTCGACTATCAGGTTTCACCCTACGCCTGGGACGGCCTGCGCCGCGCCTTTCACAGCATGGCCGAGATTCAATTCGCAGCGGGCGCCAAGTCCGTCAAGCCGCTGCATCATGATGCGCGCTACGTGAATACCTTGGCCCAAGCCCGTGACCTGATTGACGGTTTGAACCTGGAACTGCATCGCACAACCCTGGGCAGCGCCCATGTAATGGGTGGTTGCGCCATGGGTGAGGACCCGAAGAACGCCGTGGCCGACAGCCTGGGTCGGCATCACCAATTGCGCAATCTGTCGATCCACGATGGCTCGTTGTTCCCCACCAGTATTGGGGCCAATCCCCAATTGTCGGTGTACGGATTGACCGCGCAACTGGCCACCGCATTGGCCGAACGTCTGAAAACAGCATGAAAAAACGCTCGATCAGCGGCATGTATCTACATAAGTCGACTTGGCCGACCGGGATGGCTGCGATACCATCCGGTTCCCCAACGGACTCCGCCAGGACGACGCGATGAACCGAGTGTTGTACCCAGGAACCTTCGACCCGATTACCAAAGGCCATGGCGATCTGGTCGAACGCGCCTCTCGCTTGTTCGACCATGTGATCATCGCGGTCGCGGCCAGCCCCAAGAAAAATCCGCTGTTTCCCCTGGAACAGCGCGTGGAGCTGGCGCGTGAGGTCACCAGGCACCTGCCTAACGTAGAAGTGGTGGGTTTTTCAACGCTGCTGGCGCACTTCGCCAAAGAGCAGAACGCCAATGTGTTCCTGCGTGGCCTGCGTGCGGTATCGGACTTCGAATACGAATTCCAACTGGCCAACATGAACCGTCAACTGGCGCCGGACGTTGAGAGCCTGTTTCTCACGCCGTCGGAACGTTATTCGTTCATTTCCTCGACGTTGGTTCGTGAAATCGCCGCTTTGGGCGGAGATATCACCAAGTTCGTGCATCCAGCCGTGGCCGACGCGCTGACCCTGCGCTTCAAGAAGTAAGACCACTCCATCGGCGCCTGCTCGCACTGCGGGCGCCAATGCGGCACAATTGCGCGCATTAGTTTTCAGATGCCCTGGCTGACAGCCCTGGCAGGAGTTTCCATGTCCCTGATCATCACCGACGATTGCATCAATTGCGACGTCTGCGAACCCGAGTGCCCGAACGCTGCGATTTCCCAAGGTGAGGAGATCTACGTGATCGACCCGAACCTGTGTACCCAGTGCGTCGGCCACTATGACGAGCCACAGTGCCAGCAGGTGTGCCCGGTGGATTGCATTCCGCTGGATGAGGCGCGTCCGGAGACGGAAGAGGAATTGATGGAGAAGTACCGCAAGATTACCGGTAAGGCTTGAGCTTCTTTAGTGCCTGTAAGGGCCTCAT
>NZ_JADDUM010000214.1 GCF_015163715.1 Pseudomonas cyclaminis | reverse complement strand
ATACGGGCAAATGTGGGAGGCTGCCCCCCGATAGCGGTGTGTCAGTCACTGAATATTTGGCTGATGCACCGCCATCGGGGCAAGCCCCCTCCCACATTTTGAGTTGTAGTTTACAGATCAACGTGTGGGGAGGGGGGGCTTGCCCCCCGATAGCAATCTATCAGGCGCCAGAACTCTGCTTGAACTGCATCAAAGCCGGCAACAGCTGCTTATCAATCGCCTGACGCACCGCCGGCAAAATCGTCGCGCTGCCCGTGTACATCTGTTCAACCATACCCTTGAGCGCCTTGGCCCGCGCTTCGCTCAAACCGCGCACGGCACATTCACAGGCCTGCTCGGCGGTAGAGCCGCTGGAGACTTCGAAACCCAGTGAGCGCAGTTGGCCCAGCAGGTCATCCTGGTCAATCAAATCCGCATGCATCATGACGTTTATCCTGGTGAGGGGAGCGGGGTTCGACCTCGATTCTGGTAGCCACCCAGGCGGTCGGCAAGGGCAGAATGCGCGAATGCCTCAGATGGCTATGAGCGTGTCGTTTTCGGGCCATTTGCCGACGGCACTTACCGGCACACTGAACCCAGGCACACAGCTTGATGGTTTGGTCACCCTCGGGATGTAACGCTCTCACAAGGCACCTCTGCCCCGATCCAGTCACGGCTGGATCGGGGCTTTTTTTTGCCGGTTATTTTTTAGCGGGCAAACCAATGACCCGGCCAAGGAGGGCGGGCTTGGGCAGGTCGGCCTGTTCGGCGCGCAGTGCTATGATTGTTTCCAGCGTCGCCTCGGCAAACGGCGCCGACTGCGGGCCGGCCAGATCGACGTGCAAGAGCATCTGTTCGTTGCCCGCCAGTTCCCGTTCTTCGCCAACTGGATGCAGGCTGTGATAGAGGTGCAGGCGCTTGGCGTCATGGGCGATCAGCTGGGTGTGCACCTCAACCTCGGTGCCGAGTTTTACCTCGTGCACGTAGTTCAGGTGCAGTTCCAGGGTGAACAGCGAGTGGCCGCTGGCTTCGCGGTTGTCGCTGTCCAGGCCCAGCGTGTCCATCAGCGCGTCGGTGGCGTAGCTGAAAATCAGCAGGTAGAACGCGTCACGCAAGTGGCCGTTGTAGTCGACCCAGTCGGGGAGGACTGGGGTGGTGTAGGTGATCAATGCAGGCATGGTGAGTTGTCCGTTATTCGGCGAAGGTCATACCGTGTTTTTCCTTGGTGGTTCTCACTGCTTCCAGCACCGCCAGCAAGCAATCATCACGATAGCGCTCCAGCGCCGAAATGCTGTGGTTACCCAACTGATCGCGGGTGCCATCGACCACATCGTCGATCAGCTTGTCGGTCAATTCCGGCGCGGGCAGGTAGGTCCATGGCAACTGCAACGCCGGGCCGAATTGCGCCATGAAGTGCCGCATGCCGGCATCGCCGCCCGCCAGGGTGTAGGTGAGGAAGGTGCCCATGAACGACCAGCGCAAGCCGCGCCAAACCGAATCGCATCGTCGATTTCGCCGGTGGTGGCCACGCCGTCATTGACCAGGTGCAGTGCCTCACGCCATAGCGCTTCGAGCAGGCGGTCGGCGATAAAACCGGGGACTTCCTTGCGCACATGCAGCGGGCGCATGCCAAGGGCTTCGTACACCGTGATCGCGGCCTGGATTGCCTCGGGCGCAGTGTGCTTGCCGCCCACCACCTCCACCAGCGGCAGCAGATAAACCGGGTTGAACGGGTGCCCGACCACGCAGCGTTCCGGGTGGGTCGAGCCCTCGTAGAACTCGCTTGGCAAGAGGCCGGATGTGCTGGAGCCGATCAATGCATTGGGCTTGGCCGCTGCGCTGATCTTGCTGTGCAGTTCCAGTTTCAGCTCCAGGCGTTCCGGGGCGCTTTCCTGGATGAAATCGGCGTCTTTCACGCATTCTTCAATGGTGGCGACAAAGCGCAGGCGGTCTTGCGATGCGCCGGGTGCGAGGCCCTGTTTTTCCAGGGCGCCCCAGGCATTGGCGACGCGTTTGCGCAGCGCCGCTTCGGCACCCGGCGCCGGGTCCCAGGCGACCACGTCGAGGCCGTGGGCCAGGGCACGGGACACCCAGCCGCTGCCGATAACACCGCTGCCGAGGGCGGCGAAGGTTTTTATTTCTGTGATAAAGCTCATGGCGACATTCCTGAATAGTGTGAAGAACCCATGTGGGAGGGGGCTTGCCCCCGATGACTGTGGATCAGCACCCAATGCATCGACTGACACACCGCCATCTGGGGCAAGCCCCCTCCCACATTTTTTAGCCGCGTTTGGTCAGGCCCATCTTGATTCGGCCTTCCGCCGGGCTCATGACCCGCGCACCCAGGCGGCTGAGGATTTCACTGGCGCGTTCCACCAGTTGACCGTTGGTGGCGAGCACGCCCTTGTCCAGCCACAGGTTGTCTTCCAGGCCGACCCGTACGTTGCCGCCCAGCAGCACCGCCTGCGCCGCCATTGGCATTTGCATGCGGCCGATGCCGAAGCCGGCCCACACTGCGTCGGCGGGCAAGTTATCGACCATGGCTTTCATGGTGGTGGTATCGGCCGGCGCGCCCCATGGAATGCCCAGGCACAGTTGGAACAGCGGGTTGTCGAGCAGGCCTTCCTTGATCATCTGTTTGGCGAACCACAGGTGGCCGGTGTCGAAGATTTCCAGTTCGGCCTTTACGCCCAACTCCTGGATGCGTTTGGCACCGGCGCGCAGCTGCGCCGGGGTAGACACGTAAATCGTGTCGCCATCGCCGAAGTTCAGGGTGCCGCAGTCCAGGGTGCAGATTTCCGGGAGCAACGCTTCGACGTGGGCCAGGCGCGTCAGCGGGCCGACCAGGTCGGTGTTGGGGCCGAACTCCATCGGGTTCTCGCCGCCGCCGATCTCCAGGTCGCCGCCCATGCCGGCGGTGAGGTTGACGATGATGTCGATGTCAGCCTCGCGGATGCGCTCCATCACTTCGCGATACAGCGCCACATCGCGGCTGAACTTGCCGGTTTCGGGGTCGCGCACATGGCAATGCACCACGGTGGCGCCGGCCTTGGCGGCTTCCACCGCAGCGGCGGCGATTTGTTTGGGGGTGACCGGCACGTGTGGGCTTCTGGCGGTCGTGTCGCCAGCACCGGTGAGTGCGCAGGTGATGATGACGTCGTGGTTCATGGGGCGGTTCCTTACAGGCGTGGTGAAACCGTTCGCAGCCTATGCGGGCTGCGAAACGGTGATGGAAAGCGGTTTATTTGGTGGTCAGTTGCAGGTTGGCTGCAGCCGGTTTGCCGTCGAAGGTGGTCACGCCTTCCAGCCAGCGCGCCTGATCCTGGGGGTGATCCTTGAGCCACTGCTTGGCCGACTCGATAGCGTCCTTGTGATCCAGCAACGGCTGCATCATCCGGCTCTCGTCGGCGGCGGTGAAGGTCAGGTTGGTCAGCAACTTGTGCACGTTGGGGCACTGTTCGGCGTAGGTTGGCGAGGTCACGCTCCACACCGTGGCCATGCCTTCGTTCGGGCCGAGGGCGTCATCGCTGCCGGTGAGGTAAGTCATCGCCACGTTGACGTTCATCGGGTGCGGCGCCCAGCCGAAGAACACCACGGCTTCCTTGCGGCGCACGGCGCGGTCTACGGCGGCGAGCATGCCGGCCTCACTGGACTCCACCAGTTGGAACTTGCCCAGGCCGAACTGGTTCTTGGCAATCATCGCCTTGATCTGGGTGTTAGCCCCCGAGCCCGGCTCGATCCCGTAGATCTTGCCGCCCAGTTCCTTTTCGAACTTGGCAATATCGGCGAATGTTTTCAGGCCCTTATCCGCCAGGTACGTCGGCACGGCAAGGGTGGCGCGGGCGTCTTCCAGGCTGGCTTTGTCGAGGACTTTGACTTGCTTGGCGTCGACGAACGGCGTGATGGTCTGGGTCATCAGCGGGTTCCAGTAACCCAGGAACATATCCAGGCGCTGGTCGCGGATGCCGGCGAAGATGATTTGCTGGGAGGCGCTGGTCTGTTTGGTCTTGTAGCCGAGGCCGTCGAGCAGTACTTGGGTCATGGCGCTGGTGGCGATGACGTCAGTCCAGTTCACCACGCCCATGCGCACGTTCTGGCAAGACGCCGCGTCGGCGGCCATCACGTTGGTGCTCAAGATGGCGCTGGCGCTGAGTGCGAGCACGCAGCGGCTGATCAGTCGATTCATGGTGGATCCCTCGGCAGGTCGTTATTGTGGGGGCCGGCGTCTTTGTGCGCCGTGCAGCCAAGTTACCCAAGCCAGGGGGCTGCAAAACGCACGGCGGCGACCACCTCTTGCACTGCAGCGACCTGCCCCCTTGAATCCGCCCCGCAACGGGAGTATCACAGTGCCACGCTGCCCGTGCGACGAGAGCGCCACCATGTCCCAGGATTTCTACTTTTTGCTGATGCCGGGGTTTTCGGCCATCGGCTTTATCTCTGCGCTGGAGCCGCTGCGGGTGGCCAACCGCTTTCGTGGCGAGCTGTACCGTTGGCATGTGCTGAGTGCCGATGGCGGTGCGGTGCTGGCGAGCAATGGCATGTCGGTCAACGCCGACGCTGCGCTGGAACCACTGAAAAAAGGCGCGACCTTACTGGTGGTGGCCGGCTTTGAACCATTGCAGTTCGTCACGCCGGCACTGGAACACTGGCTGCGCCGCCTCGACCACGACGGCGTGACCCTTGGCGCCATCGACACCGGCGCCTGCGTCCTCGCCGAAGCCGGCCTGCTCGATGGGCATCGCCTGACCCTGCACTGGGAAGCCATCGACGCGTTCAAGGAGTCCTATCCTCACCTGACCGTGACCCAGGAACTGTTCGAGATCGACCGCCGCCGCATCACCTGCGCCGGCGGCACCGCGTCCATCGACCTGATGCTCGACCTGATCGCCCAGGCCCACGGACCCGAGCTTGCCATCCAGGTCTCCGAACAATTCGTGCTCGGCCGCATCCGCCCACGCAAAGACCACCAGCGCATGCAGATCGCCACGCGCTATGGCATCAACAACAAAAAATTGGTCCACGTGATCGGCGAGATGGAGCAGCACACCGAACCGCCCCTGGGCACCTTGGCCCTGGCCGACGCGATTAAGGTGACGCGGCGCCAGTTGGAGCGGCTGTTTCGCCTGCACCTGAACGACACCCCGAGTAACTTCTACCTCGGCCTGCGCCTGGAAAAAGCCCGGCAGCTCTTGCGTCAAAGCGACATGAGCGTGCTGGAGGTGAGCATTGCCTGCGGGTTTGAGTCGCCGTCGTACTTCACCCGCAGTTACCGGGCGCGGTTTGCGAAGTGCCCGAGGGAGGATCGGCGGCGGGAGGTGGTTTGACGGGCAACTTTAGTCAATTACATTCGTGACTATAATTTTGAGTCCTTTCCATAACTGAGTATAAAACCATGTCCGCGCACAGCGGCTTTGTGTTCCGACTTTGAAAGTGCCTGGAGGGCCCTGACTATCCCGTAACGTGCGGTGCTGGAAGTGATGGTGGAACGCTTGCACAGCAACGAACCCTTCGCTCCGTTCACAGACAGCACTCTCATGGCTGTCAGCAAAGCGCTGAGGGATATGGGCAGCGACGTGGTGCCAGGCCCCAGACCGTCCAGGCGTGCATTGATGCATTGCGCGACAAGGCGCTGGTGTGGAAGTCGAGCCGTGGCCGGTATTGAGGTTCGCAGGTAGGCGGGCAGAAATGCCAAACCAGTCCCAAGACTGGTTTGGCTTATTCGATACGGCGTAGGGAAAGGCTAGCGTGGAGGGTGCTAATACTCACTTCAGCGACGACCTTCATGACGTTAATCCCATTCGAAGAGTGTGCTACGGCTGTCTGGCGTAAGGCTTGAGGGGGACCAGTGGATTGACGGCCGCCAGGGGATTGCCCTGCAGCAACTGTGCAGGCTCGGGTTTGAGTTTGTTTTGGTTGATACTCGCCAATACACCGATGGCGGCATTCATCCCCGACATAAAGGCCCCCTCACACCAGCCTGGGTAGTTGCTGGCACTGTCCGAGGACAGGAATATTTGCCGATAGACTCGGTCCCTTGCCTGTGAGTTGAAGGCCGGGTCCTGGGTGAACAGGTACAGATTGCACAACGCATTGGACGTCGCAAAGTCTCCAGGTGCGTCGAGTTTGAAGCCTCCAGTCGTACCGATCTGATCCTGCCAGTCGACGCCGATGGCATTGGGGTCGTCCTGCTTGTTACCCAGCAAAGAGTGGAAGTACACCGTCGTCCGCACCTGACGGGTCGGGTTCTGTACATAGGGCAGCACGCTGGCCCAGGCTCTGTAGCTTCGCCACCATTCCCGGGAGAATCCAGGCCCGAACCAGACCGGGTTTTCAGTGAAATCAGCGATGCCCAGCGTGCCATTTTCCCGGGAGGGTGCGATGTCCAGCACGCTGCGTGCCATGATCGAGTCCAGGTTCCACGAGTACGAAAGCAATACGGCAACAGGGCCGGGCCGATCCTCCGCGATTGCCGGGATGAAGTAGCTGGCGCGCGTCCAGCCCTCGCTCATCAGGCAACGTATGGGCCTGTCGTCGATGCGCGCCCAAGTGTTGGCCAGTGCTGAACCCTGTTCCCATGGTGCTTGGGGCGTGACGTAAAAAGACTTGCTGGCGTTCATCATATTGAGCCGTGCCAAGGCGTTTTTCAGTGGCGCTATATGGCTTTTATAGATTGCCGAAGGCCAGGTTTTGTCGAAGTAGCTGTGAAAGGCGTGAGGGACGCCATTGATCGGTATTTCTACCCGTAAGCCGTTGCGCGGATAGCTCAGTTCGCTGGCCAGCGACATCATCGTCAGCAGGGCCGTATGAGGTATGGCGGCAACGATATGGTCGGTGTTCACCGGTATCAATGCGAAGCCTGCAGCGCCTTCTGCGTTGAGGTTGCGTACCAGCAGGCCGGCTTGGGCCGACCCTCCGTCGGCCGACACGAAGACCCCCATTTCCTGTACCTCATGGCGTTCATGCACGGTAAAGGTGTTTTTGCCGGCTGGACCAAATTCGTCCCTGAGCTTTTTCAGGATGGCGTGCGCGATCATGCCCGAGCCCATGCCTGCCGGAAGGGCATATTCATCCAGGTAATCCCAAAGCCAGATGCGCAGCATCTCCAGGAAGCCCATGGAAAACATGCTGCCCATGCCGCCCGTGCCGAAGCCTACGTTGACGAAGATTGCCAGCTGTTCCGGCGTCCATCCCTTGGGCTGCGCGACGTTGCCGAGCAGCCAGGTGCCCAGGTCCAGTTTGTCGAAGCGCTCGATCATTGCCGTCCAGAAAGCCTGGATACGGCTTTCTTCCTCTGCGGACAGGCTGGGTTGTTCAAGCAACTGCAGAATCTGGAGGATGCTGGAACCGCCACCTTGTATGTCGTTGATGGCATTGCGCACATCGGCAGAGACTTGGATGAACTGTGGGGGCAGGTCGGGCGCTTGTATGCTGCCTACCATCCACCGATGGGCGATACCGTCCTGGCACAGGACCGTGGGTACCAGGCCTGGGTTGGGGAACAGCTCGAGCAATGTGTCATCTCCCAGGATATCGCCGAAGATTTCCCAGGTGACCTTGGCCTTCCCGGGGAACCTCATGGCTCCCAGTTCACACACGGTGTCGGCTTCCAGCTTGCGCACGAAACTGCATGTGCGGCCGTGCATATAGCGGTGCCAGTCGTCGTCGACCTGTTCCAGTTCGTTGCGTTCATACAACACCACGTTCAAGCCTGCGCGCAGCAGCTCTCTGGCCGTCAGCAACCCGGACATGCCTGCGCCAATGATTACGATACGTGCGTCTTTCTCCGCGCCCTCCAGAGGCTGGGCCAGCCAGCCTGATTCGGGGCTGGAGGCGCGCAGGATGCTTGCGTAGTCATAAGGGTAAGCGTCCACCAGGCGTGAAGTACCTGACTTGAGTTGGCCTATCGTCTGCGGACCGGCCATTGTGCGTGTGCCGCTGCTGCCTCCCAGGGCAGCCAGGGATGGGAACCATGCCATGATCATCTCCTTGAATTGCTCGCAATACGTTGCTTGTCACTGCTCGAATGAGCAGTGATTTCAGCCTAGGTGAGTGCGTGAAACTCAAGGTTCGATTCAGACCAGTGGATTGCGCGGGGCAACTTCCATTTGCAGTGTCAAGTGTTTTGACAGGCGCGGATCTGCTGTAGGAACTATCCTTTTCTATGGTGTTGGCTATGTCGTGGGGAGTGGGGTTGCTAATGTAAAAGTTCTTTGCGGCTGACGCCCGTTAGTCAAACCAATGTTTAACCAACTGGTCGTGCAGTTCACACTTCATTACTTAAGCAACAAGAGGTCACTATGTTCAAGAACATGCTTGCCATCGTCGCTATTGCATCGGCTCCCGCCTGGGCTGCCAAAACCCCAGTCACCGCCCCAGCCCCATTTACTGGGGCCGATTACAGCGGGCGTTATGAGTGCACTGGCCGTGATAGCCATATCGGCGCCTACAAAGGGGTTGTCGACATGCAGCTCAACCCCAGGCAAAGCACCGGTAAATACGGCGCCTACACGTTCACCCTGACGTTGGAGGACAACTCCCGCTATAACGGTTTTGCCGCTGGCACTTCGGATACGCTGGGGGTGTACTTCGCGCATACCGACCCGGCACTGAAAGATTATGGGGTCGGTGTTGCGCAAGTTGTTCCAACACCGGAAGGAAAACTAGCCTTCACTAAATATTATTACGGTCCCGAATACGAAGGTGGTGGCCATGGGTTGGAACACTGCGTCAGAAATTGACGCGGGTTACTTTTTCATCAACATCGAGCAGGCTGCCTTGAACGCTTCATGCTGATATTTGTTCAGCGTCGCTGGCAGCTCGAAGGTGTGTTTCTTGTTCTGGGCGTTGATGGTTTGCGGCGACAGCAAGGTCACTTCAACGCCATCCAATAGCTGAAACACGCCTTCAATTTTGAACGTCGTCGGGCCGCCGGCAAACTCACCTTTCTTGCTGCGCTTCTTGATCGCAATACGGGTGATGGCGTTTGCCTGCACGAACGCTTTCACCTGGGCGGCAAAGGCTTTGACGTTGGCTGCCTCGTCGTCGTCTTCGAGGGCGATTTTCTTGGTGGCCAGGGCGACATGGGTCAGCGCCTGATCCCCTAGGGAAGCGACAGCGATGATGGCTTCGCTGCCTTTGATTTCGATGCCGCAAATAGTCATGAAATGGCCTTGGTAAGCGTGAAGTGGCGCAGGCATGCCTTGGGTTGCACCTGCGAAATCAGATCAGTACTGTCGATCCTCTTCCTTGTGCCGATAGATTTTGAACAACGTCCAGAGCATCAGGGCCTGACATAACACTATCAGGGCGGCACTGGCGCTCATGATGTAGAAGTTCCATCTGCCGCTGCTGAAATGGGCCTTCAGGTTGTGAACGCTTGGAAACCATTTCGAGTACACCACTTGCACCGGGCTACCGACTTCGTACACAGGGCCGTCGACATAGCCGCTGGTGGTGGCCATGCCTTCTTGGTCTTTGTCGTCGTGTTTGAAGCTGTAATACACGTTGGTGATGGTGCCCCAGTTACCAAAGCTTTCCAGTTGAGTCACCTGCCCGGTCGTCTCCACGGGGGACGCCTTGATCAGGGCATAGGGTGCCCCCCGATCTTTGGAAAGAAACAGCATCAGGGCCAACACCAACGTGGCGACAAACAGCATGACGGCGCGCGTGAACAGAAAGTCCCGCTGCGCTTCGCGTGGGTAATACATGTGAACTCCTTTTCAGGGGGGCTTAGCGATTGAGCCTGCTTACTCCTGGCCAATCGACTCCAGAAACTCCGACCGTTCATCACTCATCCGCGCCAGGCAATCATTTTGCGCAATGGCGTAGGCCTTGGTGCCGGTGACTGCGGGGAAGGTGTCCACCGCGCAATCGGCGTCACGCAGCTTTTCCCACTTCTGCTGAGCATCCTTCAGACGAGCGGTAATGTCAGCCAGCTTGGACTTGTCGCTGCCATAGGTGGAGCCCATGCGTTCCAGCAGGCCCTGATAATTGTCTTTCAACAATTGTTCGGCGGTGGTTTTGTTGTAGGTGGCGCATTCCAGGGTTTGCGTGTCGTTTTCGATGCCATCGCACGGCGTGCTGTCGGTGTCTTCGGCCGCGTGGACGCCGGTTGCGATGAGTGCCAAAGCCAGGAAAATCGATTTCATTGCGCCGTCTCATATCAGGTGATGCGGGAATTCTGGCTCAAGCGTAAGACAAAGAACAGCCGCCAGTCAGACCTCTCTTAACAGCCTTTGTCGTGGATTGACGCTTTCGGCAATTCCCCTGTCGTTTTTGCACCCGGCTCAGGTTGCCCCTGGGCATATGCTGGCCCCAAAGCGCCGGCAGACGATTCGGCGCATGAATCGCCAATAAGGGGACGCCTGATGAGCCCAGCCGAATTGCACGCCGACAGCATCGTTATCGACGGGCTGATTATTGCCAAGTGGAACCGCGACCTGTTCGAGGACATGCGCAAAGGTGGCCTCACCGCGGCCAACTGCACCGTGTCGGTGTGGGAAGGCTTCCAGGCCACGATCAATAACATCGTTGCCAGCCAGACCCTGATTCGCGAGAACAGCGACCTGGTAATCCCGGTGAAAACCACCGCCGACATCCGTCGCGCCAAGGAACTGGGCAAGACCGGCATCATCTTCGGCTTCCAGAATGCCCACGCATTTGAAGATCAGCTCGGCTACGTCGAGATCTTCAAGCAGCTCGGCGTCGGTGTGGTGCAGATGTGCTACAACACCCAGAACCTGGTAGGCACCGGTTGCTACGAGCGCGATGGCGGCCTGTCGGGTTTTGGTCGCGAGATCGTCGGCGAGATGAACCGCGTCGGCATCATGTGCGACCTGTCCCACGTCGGCTCCAAAACCTCCGAAGAAGTCATCCTCGAATCGAAGAAGCCGGTGTGCTACTCCCACTGCCTGCCGTCCGGCCTGAAAGAGCACCCGCGCAACAAGTCCGATGAAGAGCTTAAGTTTATTGCGGACCACGGCGGCTTTGTCGGCGTGACCATGTTCGCGCCGTTCCTGGCCAAGGGCATCGATTCGACCATCGACGACTACGCCGAAGCCATCGAATACACCATGAACATCGTCGGCGAAGACGCCATCGGCATCGGCACCGACTTTACCCAGGGCCATGGCCAGGATTTCTTTGAAATGCTGACCCATGACAAGGGCTACGCCCGCCGCCTGACCAGCTTCGGCAAGATCATCAACCCGCTGGGCATCCGCACCGTGGGTGAATTCCCCAACCTCACCGAAACCCTGCTCAAGCGCGGCCACAGCGAGCGCGTGGTACGCAAGATCATGGGCGAGAACTGGGTCAACGTCTTGAAGGACGTCTGGGGCGAATAAGCCAGACACCTACCGGCAACACCACCACGAATTTTTCTGGAGTTAAGTTTCCATGGCCAAGATCGCCCCGCAATTGCCAATCGAAGTCGACAGCGAAACCGGTGTCTGGACCTCCGACGCCCTGCCGATGCTGTACGTACCGCGTCACTTCTTCGTCAACAACCATATGGGCATCGAAGAAGTGCTGGGCGCCGACGCCTACGCCGAAATCCTCTACAAGGCCGGCTACAAATCCGCCTGGCACTGGTGTGAAAAAGAAGCCGAATGCCACGGCCTGGAAGGCGTCGCGGTGTTCGAGCACTACATGAAGCGCCTGTCGCAACGCGGCTGGGGCCTGTTCAAGATCCAGGACATCGACCTCGACAAAGGCACTGCCAGCGTCAAGCTGGAACATTCGGCATTCGTCTACGTGTACGGCAAGGTCGGGCGCAAGGTCGACTACATGTTCACCGGCTGGTTTGCCGGTGCCATGGATCAGATTCTGCAAGCGCGTGGCAGCAACATCCGCACCGTGGCCGAACAAGTCTACGGAGGCTCCGAAGAGGGCCACGATGACGGCCTGTTCACCGTCAAGCCGTTGTAAGCCGAGGACCGTGCCATGGCTTTCGAAGCAATGTTCCAGCCGATCCAGATCGGCAAACTGACCATCCGCAACCGCGTGCTCAGTACCGCCCACGCCGAGGTGTATGCCACCGACGGCGGCATGACCACCGACCGCTATGTGAAGTATTACGAAGAGAAAGCCAAGGGCGGCATCGGCCTGGCAATCTGTGGCGGTTCCTCGGTGGTTGCCATCGACAGCCCCCAGGAATGGTGGAGTTCGGTGAACCTGTCCACCGACCGCATCATCCCGCACTTCCAGAACCTGGCCGACGCCATGCACAAGCATGGCGCCAAGATCATGATCCAGATTACCCACATGGGCCGTCGCTCGCGTTGGGACGGCTTTAACTGGCCGACCCTGATGTCGCCGTCCGGCGTGCGTGAGCCGGTGCACCGTGCCACTTGCAAGACCATCGAGCCGGAAGAGATCTGGCGCGTGATCGGCAACTACGCCAGCGCCGCCAAACGCGCCAAGGCCGGTGGCCTGGACGGTGTGGAATTGTCCGCCGTGCACCAGCACATGATCGACCAGTTCTGGAGCCCCCGGGTCAACAAGCGCACCGACGAATGGGGCGGCACCTTTGAAGGCCGCATGAAGTTCGGTCTGGAAGTCCTCAAAGCAGTGCGCGCCGAAGTCGGTGACGACTTCTGCGTGGGCATGCGCCTGTGCGGTGACGAGTTCCACCCGGACGGCCTGTCCCACGAGGACATGAAGCAGATCGCCAAGTATTACGACGACACCGGCATGCTCGATTTCATCGGCGTGGTGGGCTCGGGTTGCGACACCCACAACACCCTGGCCAACGTGATCCCGAACATGAGTTACCCGCCGGAGCCGTTCCTGCACCTGGCGGCCGGCATCAAGGAAGTGGTCAAGGTTCCGGTGCTGCACGCGCAGAACATCAAGGACCCGAACCAGGCCACGCGCATCCTCGAAGGCGGCTATGTGGACATGGTCGGCATGACCCGTGCGCACATCGCCGACCCGCACCTGATCGCCAAAATCAAGATGGGCCAGATCGACCAGATCAAACAGTGCGTCGGCGCCAACTACTGCATCGACCGCCAGTACCAGGGCCTGGATGTGCTGTGCATCCAGAACGCCGCGACCTCCCGTGAATACATGGGCGTGCCGCACATCATCGAGAAGTCCACCGGGCCGAAACGCAAGGTGGTGGTGGTCGGTGCCGGCCCTGCGGGGATGGAAGCCGCGCGCGTGGCGGCCGAACGTGGCCACGACGTGACCCTGCTGGAGAAGAAAGAATTTATCGGCGGGCAAATCACCACCGCCTCCAAAGCCCCGCAACGCGACCAGATCGCCGGTATCACGCGCTGGTTCCAGCTGGAGCTGGCGCGCTTGAAAGTCGACCTGCGCCTGGGCGTGGCGGCCGATGCCGAAACCATCCTGGACCTGCGTCCGGACGTGGTGGTGCTGGCGGTCGGCGGGCATCCGTTTATTGAGCAGAACGAACACTGGGGCGCCGCCGAAGGCCTGGTGGTGAGCAGTTGGGACGTGCTCGACGGCAAAGTTGCGCCGGGCAAGAACGTGCTGGTCTACGACACCATCTGTGAATTCACCGGCATGTCGGTCGCTGACTTTTTGGCCGACAAAGGCTGCCAGGTGGAAATCGTCACCGATGACATCAAGCCGGGCGTAGCCATCGGCGGTACGTCGTTCCCGACCTACTACCGCAGCATGTATCCGAAAGAAGTGATCATGACCGGCGACATGATGCTGGAAAAGGTCTACCGCGAAGGCGACAAGCTGGTGGCGGTATTGGAGAACGAATACACCGGCGCCCAAGAGGAACGGGTGGTGGACCAGGTGGTGGTGGAGAACGGCGTGCGTCCGGACGAAGCCATCTACTACGGGCTCAAGGAAGGGTCGCGCAACAAGGGCCAGATCGACGTTGAAGCGCTGTTCGCGATCAAACCGCAGCCGTGCCTGAGCGAGGCCGGCGAGGGGTACTTGCTGTTCCGCATCGGTGACTGTGTGGCGCAGCGTAATACCCACGCTGCGATCTATGACGCCCTGCGCTTGTGCAAGGATTTCTGACCCGCACACGGTCGAAAAATGTGGGAGGGGGCTTGCCCCCGATAGCGGAGTGTCAGTTGATGCAGCTGTAGCTGACCCACTGCTATCGGGGGCAAGCCCCCTCCCACATTAAAGGCCAGTTTCACTTTAGATTTGTGTGGTCTGTGGGAGCTTCACCATGTTGAACACCTTGCTGCCTATTCTCTTGTTTGCCGCCCTGGGCCTTGCCGTCCTCGGCGCCCTGCGCCGGGTGAACATGTGGCGCCGTGGCCGTGCTTCCAAAGTCGACCTGATTGGCGGCCTGCTGGCCATGCCCAAGCGCTACATGGTCGATTTGCACCACGTGGTCGCCCGCGATAAATACATCGCCAACACCCACGTCGCCACGGCGTTGGGCTTTGTCCTGTCGGCGCTGCTGGCGATTCTGGTGCATGGTTTCGGCCTGCAGAATCGCATCCTTGGCTATGCCTTGCTGCTGGCTTCGGTGTTGATGTTTGTGGGTGCGATTTTTATGTACCTGCGTCGGCGTAACCCGCCTGCGCGCCTGTCCAAAGGCCCATGGATGCGCCTGCCGAAAAGCCTCATGGCGTTCTCGGTGAGTTTCTTCCTGGTGACGCTGCCGGTGGCCGGGATTCTGCCCGCCGACTTCGGTGGCTGGCTGCTCGCGGCGTTGCTCAGCGTGGGCGTGCTGTGGGGCGTGTCCGAAATGTTCTTCGGCATGACCTGGGGCGGCCCGATGAAACACGCCTTCGCCGGTGCCCTGCACCTGGCCTGGCACCGCCGCGCCGAACGCTTTGGGGGTGGCCGCTCCACTGGTTTGAAACCGCTGGACCTCAGCGATAAATCCGCGCCGCTGGGCGTGGAGAAACCCAAGGATTTCACCTGGAACCAACTGCTTGGCTTCGACGCCTGCGTGCAGTGCGGCAAGTGCGAAGCGGCGTGCCCGGCCTTTGCCGCCGGCCAGCCGTTGAACCCGAAAAAACTCATCCAGGACATGGTGGTCGGCCTGGCTGGCGGCACAGATGCCAAGTTCGCCGGCAGCCCGTATCCGGGCAAGGCGATTGGCGAACACGGCGGCAACCCGCATCAACCGATCGTCAACGGCCTGGTGGACGCTGAAACCCTGTGGTCGTGCACCACCTGCCGCGCCTGCGTGGAAGAGTGCCCGATGATGATCGAGCACGTCGACGCCATCGTCGACATGCGTCGCCACCTGACCCTGGAAAAAGGCGCCACGCCGAACAAGGGCGCCGAAGTCCTCGAAAACCTGATCGCCACCGACAACCCCGGCGGTTTTGCACCGGGCGGTCGCCTCAACTGGGCGGCGGATCTGAACCTGCCGTTGCTCAGTGACAAGGGCACCACCGACGTGCTGTTCTGGGTCGGCGACGGTGCCTTCGACATGCGCAACCAACGCACATTGCGCGCGTTCGTCAAAGTGCTCAAAGCCGCCAACGTCGACTTCGCCGTGCTCGGCCTGGAAGAGCGCGACAGCGGCGACGTCGCCCGTCGCCTGGGCGATGAAGCGACCTTCCAACTGCTGGCCACGCGCAATATCCAGACCCTGGCCAAGTACAGTTTCAAGCGCATCGTCACTTGCGACCCCCACAGTTTCCATGTGCTGAAAAACGAATACGGCGCCTTCAACGGCAACTACCTCGTACAGCACCACAGCACCTTCATGGCCGAGCTGATTGGCGACGGCGCGCTGAACCTGGGCCAGCACAAAGGCAGCAGCGTGACCTATCACGACCCGTGCTACCTGGGCCGCTACAACGGCGAATACGAGGCGCCGCGCCAAGTGCTGCGGGCGCTGGGGATCGAGGTCAAGGAGATGCAACGCTCCGGCTTCCGTTCGCGCTGCTGCGGCGGTGGCGGCGGGGCGCCGATCACCGACATTCCTGGCAAGCAACGGATCCCGGATATGCGCATGGACGATATCCGCGAGACCGGTGCCGAGTTGGTGGCAGTCGGTTGCCCGCAATGCACGGCGATGCTTGAAGGGGTGGTCGAACCACGCCCGCTGATCAAGGACATTGCCGAACTGGTGGCCGACGCGTTGCTTGAAGACTCTGCGCCGGCGAAAGCCCCGATTAAACGTCCTATCCAACAAAAGTCTGCGGAGGTGCACTGATGAGCGACATTATCCGCCGCGACCCACGGGCTGAATGGATCGCCCGTAACCGTCTGCACCCGCTTCACGCGGCGATGCAGCCTGTGCAACACAGCTGGATGGGGCCCAACGGCGTTATCCGCAAAAACGTACATGGCATGGGCTTTATCGGCCCCAACGGCATCAAGCGCATCGACCGCAGCGGCGCCCAGCAGGGCGCGCGGCCAAGCGCACGGCGGCGGTGCAAGTGCAGTTGCCGCTGCATCAGGTGCCGGCGCCTGCGTTCTACATCAACGTGGTGCCGGACATGGTCGGCGGCCGCCTGAGCAGCCACGACCGCGACCTGCTCGGCCTGGCGCGACAACTTGCCGGTAACGACGGCGCGGTGTTGGCGGTGGTGTTTGGCGAGCACAAGGAAAGTGCCTTCGCCACGGCCGGTGTCGACCGGCTGCTGGTGCTGGAGGGTCATGAGTTCGACGGTTATTCACCCGAGCAACGCGTGCAGGGTTTGCGGGCTGTGGATAACCAGTTCAACCCACGCCATTGGCTGCTGCCCGACAGCCGCAGTGGTGGGGGTGAACTGGGTCGGCGTTTTGCCGCCAGCCTCAAGGAACGCCCGGCCACGCGGGTGTGGCAGATCAAGGGTGACGAGTGCATCGGCCGCGCCGGCGCCGGCCAGCAAGACTTGGCGCGGCCACTGCCACGCCTGATCCTCGCCGCCGTCGAATGTGCCGATCCGGTCAGCGACACGCGCCATGAAGTCTTGCCCGTGGAGTTATCCACACCCCTGGCCCGCAGCCTGCCGCGTATCGAAGACCTCGGCGCGGTGGCGGTGGACCCGGCGGCGATTCCCATGGCCGAAGCGGAGTTTATTTTCTCTGGCGGCAACGGCGTGAAGGATTGGAACCTGTTCCACCAGACCGCTGCTGCCCTGGGCGCCACCGAAGGCGCATCGCGGGTGGCCGTGGACGACGGCTTTATGGCCCGCGATCGCCAGGTCGGCGCCAGCGGCACTTGGGTTACCGCACGGGTGTATGTGGCCGTGGGGATCTCCGGGGCGATCCAGCACCTGCAAGGCATCGGTGCCTGCGACAAGGTGGTGGCGATCAACCTCGACCCGGGTTGCGACATGATCAAGCGTGCCGACCTGTCGGTGATCGGCGAGAGCGCCGCGATACTGCAAGCCTTGATCGATGCGGTCGAGGCCTACCGCAACGGCGCCAAGCGCGATGCGGCCTAGGGACATGACTATGACCACGAATGTAATCAGCCTGGTATCCATCGGTGCCCACCCCACGTCAGGGCGCCCGCGCCGTGCCGAACAGGATGCGCGTGCCGTTGAACTCGGCCTGCAAATGGCTGGGGATAAATTGCAGGTGCTGCACGCCGGCAACATCGCCGAACCCACCTTGCGCAGCTACCTGGGCATGGGTTTGCCGCAACTGCATGTGCTCGAACAACCGGCTGGCGCCGATGCCTTGCCGGTGCTCAGTGACTACCTGCGCGAGGCCGGTGCCCAGGTGGTGCTCACCGGCAGCCAGGCCGAAACCGGTGAGGGCTCGGGGATGCTGCCGTTCCTGCTCGCCGAGCAATTGGGCTGGCCGCTGATTGTCGGGTTGGCTCAGGTGGAGTCCATCGAAGGCGGCGTGGCCCATGTGCTGCAAGCCTTGCCCCGTGGTCAGCGGCGGCGCTTGAAAGTGCGCCTGCCGTTTTTGGCGACGGTGGATAACGCCGCGCCGAAGCCTCGGCAAAGTGCCTACGGCCCGGCGCAGCGCGGTGAACTGGCGGCCCATGACGTTGAAGTTGAAGCCGATGAGTTATTCACGGGCGCCGTGCTGCAACCGGCCAAGCCCCGGCCCAAACGCCTCAAGGTGATCAAGGCCAAGAGCGGGGCAGACCGCATGAAGGCTGCGACGGCCAAGGCCAGTGGTGGCGGTGGGCAGGTGCTCAAGGGTGTGAGCGCCGAGGAGGGTGCCCAGGCCATTCTCAAGTTGCTCATAGAAGAAGGCGTCGTGCGCTAACCCACCAACACTGCAAAACCAATGTGGGAGGGTGCAAGCCCCCTCCCACATTTTTGGTCTCCATCAGGTTCTGAGATTAAGGGGCGGCTGGTGCAGGTTTGGGCACCAGGTCCGGCAGCGGTGGCGGCAAGGGTTGCCAGGTGGCATCCGGTTGCTGCATCGGCGGTGGCAGCATCGGTGTAGGGTCGCCGCCAATCGGCTTGAGGATCATCTTTTCAGTGGTATCGCGCAGGATCATGCCTTGTGTAGAGCTGCGCGCCTCGGTGCCGCTGTGAAAGGTGCTGATCTGGGAAATCGGCAGGTCCAGGTTGCGCTCAATCCTCGGCGTCAGCAGCAGGATGATCTCGGTTTTCTGCTGGGTGTTCTGGTTGGTGCCGAACAGCTTCTTGCCGAGCCACGGGATCTGGCTCAGCCATGGCAGCCCTGAGCCTTCGTCGACCTCCGCCGTGCGGATCAGCCCGGAGACAATCTGGGTTTCATTGTTGCGCGCAGTCAGCAGGGTCTTGGTGGAGCGAGAGCCCAGCTCAAAAGTGGCCGGCACGTTTTCCGAGCCGGGAATGCGCTTGGTGATATGGCTCATTTCCACGTTCAACTCCAGATTCACCTCATCGCTCAGGCTGATATTGGGTTTGACGGTGATCTGCAGCCCCACGTCCTGATAGGACACCGACGAGGTAGTGATCTGGTTGGCGGTGGTGGTGGTCACCACCGGGATCTTGTCGCCGATGTTCACCTGGGCTTCTTCGCGGTTGCGCACCCGCACCCTGGGATTGGCCAGGGTCACGGTGTTGCCGCTGCGTTGCAGCATATTGATGCGCGCCGACGTGCTGCCCGAGTCCAGCAGGATGTTGTCACCGTTGATCCCGCGCAGCGCGCTGATGGGGATACCTGCGAGCCCGGCCGGCACGTTGGCCAGGTTGCCTACCGACAAGCCGATGCCCTCCGGGTACTGGATGCCCAGGTTCAATTCATCGGTCAGGCTGACCTCCAGCACCTGGATATCGATGGTCACTTCCGACTGCGCAATGTCGATGGCCTCCACCAGTTTTTCCACGGCGCTGAGGGTGTCCAGACCATCGCGCACAATCACTGCATTCAGGCGCTCGTCCACCAGCACTTCCTTGGGCTTGAGCACTTGCTTGATCTCGGCGGCGATGACCTTGGGGTCGCCATGGCTGAGGTAGAAGGTGCGTACGGCCAGCTCGCGGTACTCACGTTCTTTGTCCGGACGGCGGGGGTAGACGAGGATGGTGTTGGCGTTGAGGATTTTCTTGTCCAGCCCTTGGGTGGTCAGCAGCAGGTTCAGCGCATCTTCGGCGGTGGTTCGGCTGGCGGTCATGCTCGCCGAGGCGCTGGGGTTGACGTCCTTGTCGATGACGAAGTTGACCCCCGACAGGCGTGCGATGGTCTCGAAAATCGTGGTCAGGCTCTGGGCACTGAACTCCAGGCTCAGGGGTTTGCGCATGGCCTCGGACAGGTCGGCGCTGAGGTAATCGGCGCTCACCAGTTCGCGGGTCAGGGCATTGCGAAAATCCAGGGCCTCTCGGTAGTTGGGCTTTTGCGCGATGATCCGGCGCACCAGGTTGAGTGCTTCCACCGGGTTGGCGCGTTTCATTTCGTAGGCCTGCGCCAGTTGTGGGCGCAGTTGTTTCATTGCCAGGATGCCCTGGATTTCCTGGCGCGCGCCGAGGTTGCTGGGGTCGTATTTGAGGATGGTTTCCAGGGCGCGGATGGCGGCGGTGTCGTCACCGCGCAGCAGCGCGGCACTGGCCTCGCGGCTGTATTGGGCCACCAGCAATTCCAGCTTGCTGAAGTTGGCGGTGCGCAGTTGCACATCGTCCGGGGCTTGTTTGGCTTCGGCTTGCAGCACCTCGACCGAGCGGATGATGTCGCCCTTTTGGCGCAACTCGTCGCTCTGCTTGATCGCCCGTTGGGTCTGGCACGCGCTGAGCAGGGCCAGGCTCAAGCACATCCACGTCCGTATCGCCATGATCGTGCCCCGTCAGTGAGTGTCCAGCCGCAAGGTGCTGACATGCTTGAGCGGCATGTAGGTCAGCACCACAGCGGTGTCGGTCAGCTTGTCCAGTCGGTAGTGCGTGTCGAGCATTTTGCCGGGCACGATGCGCCCCGGCACCGAGCAACGGTTGCACAGCGTGTACTGGTGGCCATTGCCGCTCAGCACGACGATTTTCGATTGGTTCTCGTAGCGCCACTGCGCGCTCACCCTGAAGGGCAGCGGCGGTGGCTTGGGCGGTGCGGTGTCGACCGCCATCGGTGGCGGCGCGGGCGTCCAGGTCTGGGCGGGGAACAGGTCGACCGTTTTAGCCGAGGTTGGCGCGGGTGGAGGCGCAGGCGCCGTGGGTTGGGTCTGCGGTTTGGTCGCCACGGGTGCCGATGAGGGGGCAGGGCTGTCTAGCCTGTCCTGCCAGAACAGCCAGCCGCAACTGATCAGGGTCAGTAACAGAAGCACGCGCAAATACAGGGGCAGCTTCATTCCACTACCCCCAGCACACTGACCTTGAGGTTGATGTCCAGCATGGCGCTGGTGATGTCCTTGCGCTCCAGGGTCACGCGCTCGATACGCACGGCTGGCTCATTCGCGACGTCGACCAGCGCATCGCGCAATAAGGTGTAGGGGCCGGTGAGCGGGATGTCCAGGTCCAGGCGTTGCAGCCCGCTGTCGCCCGGTGTGGAGTAGGCCAGGGTGGTCTGTTCGATGGCGAAGCCGTGGCGGGTGAGCACGCCCAGTAGGGTTTCCAGTCGGGGTGCAAAGTCCTGCGCGCTGGGTAAGCGTTCGACCACTGCCGGTTCGGTGACTTGCACCTCCTGAGGTTGTGCGTCGATGCCGGCTTGCAGTTCCTGGCGCGCAGGTTGTCGCTGGTGCGCGCTGGGTAGATCACCGTCACCTCGACCACCAGCGCCGCCGCCATCACTCCCAGTGCCAGCAGGCCCCAAAACCCCAGTCGCTGTTGCAGCCTGGTCAATTGCCAGCGCAGGCGCGGCAGGTGGCGAGTAAGGGCGCCCATCGGCATTACCCCGCGCCAACGCTGAGTTTGACCAGTACCGGGTGTTGCGGGTCATTGGCCTTGCGGGCGCTTTGTTGCAGGTTCACCTGGACGCCGGGTTGCGCCTTGAGCCGCTCGGCAAACCGAAAGGCGTCGCCCAGCCCTTTGGCCTCCAGGTCCAGGTGAATCAGTTGGGCTTGTGTGTTGACCTCGACGCGGGTCAGGGCGATGTCCCCGGACCAGGCCTGCGCCACGGCATCCATCAGGGCGAAGGGTGTAGCCGTTTGTTGGGCGAAGGTCGACAGCTGTTGTTTCTGCTGGGGCGACAGGCGAATGGCGGCCTGGATCAACTGCTCCTGGCGGCGGGTCAGTTGGATGAAGTGCTGCTCCAGTGCGTCGGTCTGTTGTTGCTGTTGCTCCATGTGTTGCCAGTGCTGCCAGGTGTTGAACAGCAGGGCGGCCGCGACCAGCCATAGGGCAGCCACCCATGGCCGGTGGGTGGCGCTGGCGCGTTGGAAGTCCACGTCTGGCCCTTGGGGCGCACGCAGGTGCCGCCAGACAGCCGCAAGCCTGGATTTCATGCCGACGACTCCTCAAGCCAAGGGTGCACCGGCCCCAAGCGGTTTTCCGTCGGGGTGTTGGTGACGACCAGGGTGGCAGCGGCATGCCGCTCCACCAGCAGGTCGGCGGTGAACAGGTTGTCGCTCAAGGTGCTGCCGGGTGGGGTCGGTATGACGCAGACCTGATCGATCACACCCTGTTGTCGATAGAGGCAACTGAGGCTTTCGGTTTCAGGCACCACCAGCACACAGTCGGCCGGTAATTGCCGCCAATACCGCTGCGCCACCGCCGTCAGCAATGGCGTACAGCTCACCAGTGGCAGGCGGCGCAGCTTGAACAGCTCCCGCAGGTCTTGCAGCAGCGCCCGTTGCATCGCGACCGCCAGGCGTTCATGACCGAAGGCGCTGTCCGCGACGTGTATCTGCCACAGCTCGGGGTCGATGCCTGCGTGTTGGTTGAACATGGCCTCGGCGAATCCTTGCCAATCGTCTGCGCTGTACAACCCCGGTTGCCACGCCAGCATCAGGTAATGCACATGGGGGAAGCCCAGCAGCACGGTGGCGCGGTCCAGGAACCCCACGCGGCCACGCGGCGCCTGCTCCAACAGCTCGGCACAGGCGGTCAAGGGCTCGCCGTTGTGTTGCGCGTGCCACACCGGTGCACCGCCCCAGCGCCGGCGTGCGGCCCACTCGGCGCCGGTGCTGTGCAGCCACACCACATGCTCAATAAAGGGAAATGACACGGTGGATCTCCTTGAGTGTGGTATCGCCCTGAGCGGCATGAGCCAGGGCGATATCGCGGATAAACACGTGGCCCGTTTCACGCGCAAGTTCACGCAGGCTGGAGGCCGAGCTGCGGTTGAGCAGGCCTTCCTTGATGCTGTCGGTCAGCGTCAGCACTTCGGCCAGGGCGAGCCGGCCGCGATAGCCGGTGTGACGGCAGGCCTCGCAGCCTGTGCCCACGCGGTAGTGGCCTTGTCTGAGCTGTGCGTCGGGCAACTGGGCGAGGCGGACAATGTCGGGGTCGGGTTTGGCGTCCACGCCGCAGTCCGGGCAGATGCGCCGCACCAGGCGCTGGGCAACCACCCCATTGAGGGCTTCGACAAGGCTGGCCGGGTCCACGTCCATGTAGGTAAAGCGCTCCAACACACTGAACGCGCTGTTGGCGTGCACCGAGGACAGCACCAGGTGCCCGGTCAGCGCCGCCTGCACCGCGATGCCGGCGGTTTCGCCGTCGCGGATTTCCCCCACCAGAATCGTGTCCGGGTCGTGGCGCAGGATCGAGCGCAGGCCACGGGCGAAGGTCAGGCCCTTCTTGTCGTTCACCGGGATTTGCAGCACGCCGCGCAGTTCGTACTCCACCGGGTCTTCGATGGTGATGATCTTTTTCTCGCCGGTATTGGTCTCGGACAGGGCGGCGTAGAGCGTGGTGGATTTGCCGCTGCCGGTGGGGCCGGTGACCAGCAACATGCCATAGGGCTCGCTGGCCAGCACCCGGATGCGGGTGATGGTGCCGGCGCTCAGGCCAAGGGTTTCCAGGCTCAGGGCCTCGCCGCGCTGGGACTTGTCGAGAATCCGCAGCACCGCATCTTCGCCGTGGATGCTGGGCATGATCGACACGCGAAAATCCACCTCGCGGCCCTGGATCTTCATCTTGAAACGCCCATCCTGGGGCACCCGCCGCTCGCCGATATCCAGCTCCGACAGCACCTTGATCCGCGACAGTGCCTGCTCCGCCATCTCCAGGCCGCTGGCCTGGCCCATCTGCTGCAACACGCCGTCGATGCGGTACTTGATCACCAGGCCTTGGGGCGTGGTTTCCACATGGATATCACTGGCGCGGCTTTGCAACGCATCGAACAACATGGAGTTGACCAGGCGTACCACCGGGTTGTCGTCGCGGGCGATGCTGCTCAGGGAGATTTCCTGGGCGGCCTGGCTGACACGGGCGTGTTCGTCGTCGCTGCCGAAGGGTTGCATGACCCGTTGGCTGGCTTCGGCGTTTTTCAGTTGCTTCATCACCTCCCCGGGCAGGCTCATAGCCAGGGGTAGTTGGCGCAAGGTCTCCAAGGGTTGCAACCACTGCCGGCTGGCCAGGGTGAAAGGGTCGCCCAGCACCAGGCACGGCTGGCCATGGTTATCCACAGGCAGCACGTTATGGATCAGTGCCTGGGGCAGTGCCAGCAGGTCGAAACGCCAGTTTTCACCGAGGTGCTCCGGGGTAATGGCCCTCAGGCCCAGAGGTCGGGCAACGGTGCGTAACTGGTCGGGGGCTTTTTCGAGCACCTCGCGCAGGTAGTCGGACAAAGAGATACCCCGTTGTGCCGCAAGCGCTTGCCATTGCTGTGTCTGCTCGCTCATCGCACTACCCCTGGATGGAGCCCGCCAGCTCGAAAATCGGCATGTACAGCATGAAAACGATCAAGCCGATCAACCCGCCCACCACCAACATCAGCAGCGGTTCGAAGACCTTGCTGAACAGTTCGATGGCCCGCTCAAGTGCCTCGTCGTGAAACTGTGCGATGCGTTCGCACATGGCCGCCAATTCGCCGCTTTGCTCACCCACGCGCAACAGGCGTTCGGCGACGGCGGTGGTCAGTTGATGGCGGGCGAGGGCGGTGGAGAGGGGCTGGCCGGCCTGGATATCCGTCAGGGCCTGGCGCAGGTCGCGTTGACGCTCCACGGGCAACAGCGCGCCGGACAATTCCACTGCCATGACCACCGGCATCCCGCCCGTCAGCAGCATGCCGGCGGTGCGATAAAACCGCGCGAGGATAAACAGCGTGCGCTGGGCACCGAGGCTGGGGATTTTCCACAACAGGCCCGCTGCACGACGCTTGAACCCGGCGCTGCGAAACATAAGCACCAGTGCCGCGATGGCCAGCACCAGGCCGATCAGTAACGCCATGCCATGCGCATCCACCAACGCGCCCCACCACACCATGAAGCGTGCGCTGGCTGGCAGGTCGCTGACTGCATCGAACACCGAGGCGAAGCGCGGGATCACGAAGAACAGCAAAAACAGCAGGATCAACGCGCCCACGCTGAGCACCACCAAGGGGTACATCAGGGCGCCGCTCACGCGCTTTTTGACGGTTTCCAGATGCGCTTCGAAATGATGGTAGCGGCGCAGGGCCACGGCCAATTGGCCGCTGTGTTCGGAGGACGCCACGGTGGCGATCAGCAGTGAAGGAAACGTCTGCGGCGTGAGCTGCATCGCCTTGGACAGCGCGTTGCCTTCGTACATGGAGGCCAGCAGATCGCTCATGACTTGTCGGTTGATGCCCGGTGGCGCCTTGTCGCGCAGGGTTTCCACGGCTTCCACCAACACCAGGCCGGCGTCCAGCAGCACCACCAGTTCCTGGATAAACAGGCCGAGGGCGAACCTGGCGCGTCGACTCGGCAGAGTGAACGGGCGGCGCGCCTTCAGCCAAATGACCTGGGCGCCGTCGGCCTGTAATTGCTGGCGTGCCTGGGGCAAATCGAGGGCTTGCAGACGCAGGGTCTGCAAATGGCCGTCGCGGATGATGCGTGCGTCGATGTCGATCATCGGGTTTGCCTGGCCAGTTGCTGGCGTTGTTGCAGCAACTCGCCGTAGTAGCGCCACACGGCAAGGGCGTAGCGCGAACGCCGTGCTTCACGGTCCGGCTTGGCCCCGGCGTTGTAGGCGCCTACGGCTTGCCAGCTGTAGCCTTTTTCCTGAATGAAGCCGGCCAGGATCCACGCGCCCACCATCACACTGGTGCAGGGCTGGGTGAGCAGGTGCTGTTCGGTGATGCCGAACCGGGCCAGCGCCGGCAAGTGACGGCTGTTGATCTGCATCAGGCCGATGTCCTGGCTGCCATCGCTGTTGACGTTGCGCGCCATCGGATTGAGTCCGGATTCGACCTTGGCGATGGCGTACAACAAAAGCGGATCGACGTGGTAACGACTGGCTGCCAACTGCCAGCAGTTGGCCTGGACGATGCCCGAAAGGCACAGCAGGGTCAGGGCGATCGGCACGGTGTGCATCAGGTTCTACAGCCCGTACACGATGTCAGCGTAGGTGTTTACACCGCCTGCCTTGCCATCGCGGCCCAAGGAAATGATCTCGGCATCGTTGGGTGGCGTGCCGGGGTTCTTGTACAGATAGGGGTTATTCCAAGGGTCTGGCGGCAAAGTCTTCACATACGGCCCCTGCCAATTGTTCACGTTGGCGGGGCGCGTGGTGAGCGCGGCCAGGCCCAGTGTTTCGTCGGGGTAGTTGCCGTTGTCCAGGCGGTACTGGTTCAGGGCATCGGCAAGGGACTTCATCTGGCCCTGGGCCGTTTGCACTTTGGCCAGCTCCAGGCGATCGAACATCTTGGGGCCGACATAGCTGGCGAGCAGGGCGATGATCAGCAGGACGACCAGCAGCTCCAGCAACGTGAAGCCGCGTTGGGGGCTGTGGATAAAAGAGTGTGTGCGCATGTAAATACCCTGTGGGAGTGCCAAGGTAGGGCGGTTGTGTATAACTCTCCCGGCCCGTTGTCATGCGGGCACCGCCGGTAGAACTGCGTTAGAACATTGCCAGTTCACGTACATCTTCAACTGTAGCGGTGCACGTTATAGGGCGCCGTGAGACGCCCTATAACGTTTGGCGCTTACGCTTATTCACTAACTGAATAGGCGTGGGTATGTCGATGGGTTATTTGACTTCTTCCCAGGCTTGCTCCCATGCCGTGCCCGAGCCGGGCGCATAAGCCCATCCAGCGCCTGCACACCAGGCAGTGTAAGGGTGGGGTTTGCACTTATAGTTTTTGCCGACGTTAGTCACGATATCGCCTGCCTTATAAGCGGTGCCTTCTTTATAGGCCGGGTATTCCCCACCGTCACTGGCGGGAGTAACAGTGAAGTTCAACTCCGCTTGGCTGTTTTTCCCGTTTTGCATATCCCGCACATTCAAACGAGCGACGTACACGGTTGGCTGAGTGACGGTCGCCGCCACGCCATTTACGGTGACTTGGTTGAGCGGTTGGTTCGCCCCAATAACCACCCAGACGTAACTCAATGGACCGTTATAACCGACGGACTGTCTGGCGCTGAAGGTAAATGGTTGGCCCGATTGCACGGTGGTCGGCCCGGAAATATGCGCTATGGGTGCAGTAGGATTGACCGGTGTCTGGCCGCCCCCCGGGATAATCGCCATCGCTTTGGAGTAACCCCTGGCCAGTGCGAAAACAGAGTTAGCGCTGTAATCGGTGCGATTAAACACGACGGTACTGCCGTCTTTTTCACCCACTTTGGCAATCGTCGGGTCAATGCTATCCGCCAGTTGTTTACCCCAGATATTAGGGTCCAGATTGCTCGCGGTAATGGGCAGGGTTATATCAACGATTTCTTTAGCCGCCGGCGTATTGTCCAAAATACGGAAATGTACCGCGTCACCGGGTTTGAGCCTGTTCATAACGGTGTCTATGAAGGGGCCCAGGTCGATCAGTTGTATGGGGATGGAAGGGCCTTCGATAGTGATATCGCTGCAGTTGTAGAAACCTTCGCCCGCCGAGTCCTCTCGTTGCCAGCGCATGAACAGTACGGCATCCCCTGTCCGATTGGAGGGAATGGCAACGTTGAACTCGAAAAAGCCGGTTGCCCCTGTTATGGCCGGTGGTGTGCTCCCCCAATTGGTCTTCGCAACGGTCAGGCGTTCCGAGTGGACCAGTTCCACGTCACTCCATTTCAGTGCTGCCTTGGAGGGGTCATACCCGGGTTTGCTCAGGTATATCTTCACAAAACTGGGTACATGGGGCGCCGTACCAATCAAGCGTACGTAGAGTTTGCCATTGGCTGTTGTCACATCGGTCCTGTGCCAGTCTGCACTGAGCGCATTGAGCCCTTCTTTCTGCGGATCGTTGGCCGAACAGAGTTTTCCATCAGGTATCAGTGTTTCGACGTCAGCCTGGTTGTTGTAGTCGTAACCTTCGTCTGCCCTTATCAGTTTGGCGACTTCATTCCATTGCTGCCCCGGATACGATCCGCTCACGGCGTTGATGGCTGCGCAACCCTTGTCCTTGGGGTTGTTCCAGAAGTCTGGCTGCTTATAGCAATACACCTGTCGGGAAACAGGAATATCCACGGCGCCGTGGGCCCATGTCAGTGCCGGCATCAGTAACACGGCGGCCAACACCCCTTTCATCAAGCACGTAAAGTACAGCGGTAAATTTCTCATGTTCGAGTCCACCTTCAATTCAGATAACCAAGTTCCGAACTGCTGGAACGATCAGTGTGGTTTGTGCGATGCATCAATGAGTCAGCTGATCTCCCATGGGAGCGACGCGGGTTGCAGGGTTACTCTGTCCAGGGCCGTACAGAAACACCCACCCTTGATAACTGCCTTGTCCTGTAAAACTGTGATTGAGGGCTGCAAAGTTGTCTTGTTTGAAGGGCGTGCCTGCTGCGGTGCTGAATACACCCATGATGGTTTCGCCGGCCCAGGCACCACGCCCCAGTCGGCGTTGCCGGTCAGCGGGTCGGTGTAGACCCTGCGCAGGTAGCGCTTGATGGTCGGTTGGCGGCGGTCGAGCACCAGGTCTTCGAGGGATCTGGGGAAGGTGCTGCCGTGCGCGTAATACAGGCCGATGGCGCGACGGATCTCATTGCCCCGTGCGAGCAACTCCAACTCTCGTTCGCGCTGCAACACGCTGGACCACAGGGTGCCTGCTTCCATCAGCATCACGGCCACCACTGCCACGGTCACCAACATGCCCATGAACACCGAGCCGTGTTGGTGTTGCCTACCAGTCGGCATAGGCGCTCCCGTCTTTTGCGGTGCCGGGCGCGCCGCTGCGTATGTCGCCCAGGCCTTGTTCGTCGGAAGGTTGCAGGTGCCAGGTGTCGCGCTTGCCGGTCAGTGGGTCCATGGGGATTTCGCGCAGATAACGCCGTTCCACCAGGGCTTTCAGGGACTCGGGATTGGCGCCGTGGTCTTCACGGTACTGGTCCAGCGCCTGGCGGATGGAGGACAAGTTATGGCGCAGCACGGTTTCCTGGGCCTTGGTGTGCTGGCGAAAATACTGGGGCGTTACCAAGGTCATGAGGGTGGCGATGATCGCCATGACCACCAGCAACTCGATCAGGGTGAAACCCCGATTACCACTGGCTGTATAACGTTCCATTCAAGCTCTCCCGAGGGCTGCGGGACGAAACGTCGAATACATCTTCTCCCTCTTGTGGGTTATCAGCGGTGCTTTTGTAACTGCGCAGTTGCCAGGTTTGCGCGGGCGACAGTTGCGCACACTCGCAGACAGGGTCGCGGGGAATACGGCGCAGAAAGAAGAGTTTTTTGCCCTTGAGATCGGTCTTGTCCGTGACCCCCTCGACTAATACGTGCAGTGAGGGTGGATAACCGCTGTCGCTGATGCTTTTTTCAATGCGACCGTCGTCGCTGGCTTCTTTATAGGAGTCGATCGCACGGCGTATTTCCCGCAACGAGCGTTGCAGGTCGAGTTCCCGGTCGCGTTTGCTCATCAACGCCGTCAGCGGATAAGCCACTGTCGAAAGCGTGGCCAATAAGGCCAGCGTCAGTAGTAATTCAATCAGCGTAAAACCTTTGGCGCAGTGACGGCTGGACTGACCCTGCCACATCACTGATCTATCTCCCTCTATCGCGCCAAGGACTTCTGCACTCACCCAGGCCAGTGGATATAACTGCAAAAATGAGTGTAGATGAACTTTTAATATGAGTGTTTTTTGTACAGTAGGCCGATAAAAGGGGGTTACCCACAATCGCTGTGCACGTGCCTGTGGATAAGGTGTTTGTGGTTGTCCACAGGTCACGCAAATCAAGGCCTGTGGCGTGCTGTACGAAAAATAACCAGGCTAAGTGGCGGTTTTTACAGGTGTTTTGATGTGGATAAGCTCTGCGCTCGACGTGGAGTTGCCCCCAAACTCTGTTGGCGGTTCTGTGGATAAGATGTTCGCTCTCGGCTACAGACCATATAAACAGAGGCTTTCATAAGGTTGGTTGTATTTTGATCAATTTGCGTCTTTTGCTTCGAAAAAACCCTGGATGCCCCGGTTTATGACGGTTTGAGATGGTTTTCCACAGCTCGGCCAGAGTTGCCCCCAAAGTCTGTTGGCGGTTCTGTGGATAAGGTGTTTGCGTACCGCTGTGAGCCATGTATTACGTGGCTTGCAAGGTATTGATCATAAATTGATCAATGTCTGGTGAAACCTGCCATGTTGAATAAGTCACGGATTTTCTTCAGTTAATTTTGGGCAGGCAACGCAGTTGCCCACAATTGCTGTGGGTGGCTTTGTGGATAAGTTGTTGGTCAAAGGCTGAGAGGCAGGGTGGGAGAGGTCTGTGGGGGATTTGGTTGAATTTTGATCAGTGGAAGGGGCGTAGCAACTGACGAGCCCCTGCGAGGCTCGTCAGCTGCTACGCACATTGAATGGCCACAATCAGTCGTGTGCGGCCACACCTTTGAGATACGGCGCCGGGCCGCCCCCAGGTTGCTCAGCAGGCGTTCGCTGTACCAGTCCACGAAATTCACCACGCCGAACTCGTAAGTCTTGGAGTACGGCCCTGGCTGGTAAGCGGTGGAGTTGATCCCGCGCTGGTTCTCTTCGGCCAGGCGACGGTCCTGGTCGTTGGTGGCATCCCACACCTGGCGCATGCGCTCCACGTCGTAGTCCACGCCTTCGACGGCGTCCTTATGCACGATCCACTTGGTGGTGACCATGGTTTCCTGGGCGCTGATCGGCCACACGGTGAACACGATGATGTGGTCGCCCATGCAGTGGTTCCAGGAATGCGGCAGGTGCAGGATGCGCATCGAGCCCAGGTCCGGGTTCTTGATGCGGCCCATCAGCTTGGCGCAGCCCTGCTTGCCGTCCAGGGTCATCGATACGGTGCCTTTGAGCAGCGGCATGCGCACGATGCGGTTACGCAGGCCGAAGCTGGCGTGGGCGTAAGGGATCTTCTCGGCATCCCAGGCGGCAGCGGAGGCGGCCACGTGGTCCTTGAAGGCCTGGTCGGCACGCGGGTCGGTGACGTCATCCCATTCCAGCAGGGTTTTCAACAGCTCCGGGTGCGATGCATTGCAGTGGTAGCACTCGCGGTTGTTTTCCAGCACCAGTTTCCAGTTGGCCTTCTCGAACAAGGTGGTTTGAATCGCCACCTTGGTGTTCTCCATGTCGTACGGTTCCATGTAATGGTTCAGCGTCGACAGGAAGTCATCAATGGCCGGTGGATTCTCGGCCAGGCTGATGAAGATGTAGCCGCCGGCGGTCTTCACGTTCACTGGCTTGAGGCCGTACTGCTTCATGTCGAAGTCGGCGCCCATCTCGGTGCCGGCGAACAGCAGGCGGCCGTCCAGTTCGTAAGTCCATTGGTGGTAGTGACACACAAGCTTGGCGACCTTGCCCTTGTCGCTGGTGCACAGGCGCGAGCCACGGTGGCGGCAGACGTTATGGAACGCATGCACCACGCCTTCGGCGCCACGGATCACGATGATCGGGTTCTTGCCGATTTGCAGGGTCAGGTAGTTGCCCTTGGCAGGAATCTCGCAGGTCATGCCGGCGATCAACCACTCTTTCTGGAAGATCTCCTGCATGTCGATATCAAACAGCCGCTCATCAGAGTAAAACGGCTGCGGCAGCGAAAACGTGCGCTCGCGCTCTTGCAGCATTTGCGCGGTGGCCTTGCGTGCGGGTTCCAGCGGATCGCCCAAGCTTAAGGTTGCGGTGACGTCCATCGTGTGTGTCCTCATGGCCATTCTGTGTGGCCGAGATAAGTGGCTAATCAGGTTTGCAGCAAGGCGTAAAGAAAGCGTCGTTGTTGGGAGTGAGTGTGGGGCCGGCGTTGCGACGATCCTTATCCATGGGCGACATGGCCCCATCTGATCCCGACGCGCAACCCCCTGTCGTTGGGGGCTGGTCGCGATAAGTATGTGAATGTCGCAGATAGGTAAATGGGTGGTTCTCGCGTTACGCAGAATCGCCACCATAAAGCCGAACATCGGCCGTGGAGAATCAGCATGTCCAACAGTTTCCTGAATCCAGTCACTACCCAGACCTGGGCCAATGGTCGGCACATCGTCCGTTGCGTCAAAGTCATCCAGGAAACCTGGGACGTGCGCACCTTTTGCTTCATGGCCGACCAGCCGATCCTGTTCTTTTTCAAGCCGGGGCAGTTTGTCACCCTGGAGCTGGAAATCGAAGGTCAGCCGATCATGCGCTCCTACACCATTTCGAGCTCTCCGTCGGTGCCGTACAGCTTCTCGGTGACCATCAAACGCGTGCCGGGCGGCAAGGTCTCCAACTGGCTGCACGACACGCTGCACGAAGGCCAGGAGTTGGCGGTGCACGGTCCGGTCGGGCTGTTCAATGCCATCGACTTCCCAAGCCCGAAAGTCCTGTACCTCAGCGGCGGCGTGGGGATCACGCCGGTGATGTCCATGGCGCGCTGGTTCTACGACACCAACGCCAATGTCGACATGACCTTTATCCACAGCGCCCGCTCGCCCAAAGACATCATCTACCACCGCGAGCTGGAGCACATGGCATCGCGGATCGACAACTTCAGCCTGCACCTGATCTGCGAAAAGCACGGCCTGGGCGAGCCGTGGGCCGGTTATCGCGGCTACCTGAACCACAAGATGCTCGAACTGATGGTGCCCGACTTCCTGGAGCGCGAAGTGTTCTGCTGCGGCCCGACGCCGTACATGAATGCGGTCAAGCGCCTGCTCGAAGTGGCCGGGTTCGACATGGCGCGCTATCACGAGGAATCCTTCGGTGCGACGCCGCCGGAAGCCCGTGCCGATGCAGTGGAACAAGCCGAACAAGCCGCCGACGCGCCGGAAGTCGATTTGGCCGACCTGCATCAGGTGGAGTTCATTGCTTCAGGCAAGAGCATCCGCGTGGCCCCTGGCGAAACCGTGCACGCAGCGGCGGCCAAGCTTGGGCTGTTGATCCCGAAAGCCTGCGGCATGGGGATTTGCGGGACGTGCAAGGTGATGAAGCTGGGCGGGGAAGTGGAGATGGAGCACAACGGCGGGATCACCGAGGAAGACGAAGCCGAGGGTTACATCCTGTCGTGCTGCAGCGTGCCGAAGGGTGATGTGCGTATCGAGTTCTGATGCTCAATACAGCCCAGGCCGACGGTCATGATGAACGTGATTGTGGCCGCTGATTGACTTGTCCCGGGCCTGCGCCAGGGGCAGATCAGCGACCAACTGTTGTTCCTCCGGGCGGGAGGCTGCGCCGGCCAGCGGGTAGCCGTCAGCGTCGACGATCACCGAACCGCCCACCCAGTTGACCCTATGCTCCTCACCATAGCGGTCGCACGCGGCGATGAACATGCGGTTGACTGCCGCATTGGCCTGGACCCGCACGATCTCTGCCGGCCTTTCACCGGCGGGGCGTGGGCCGTCGGGCCAGTTCACCGGGACGCAGAGCAAGTCGGCTTGCGCCAGCGCGGGCAGGCGCACCCACTCGGGCAATTCCAGGTCGTAGCAGATCATTACGGCGATCCGCCCGACGGCGGTGTCGACCACCGGAGGTGGTGCATCACCGGGGGTAAAGATCAGTTTCTCGCGGTCCCACAGGTGCGCCTTGCGATACACCGTCAGGCGCCCCGTGGGTTCGACCAGCGCTGCACTGTTGGCGACGTGTGGCGCGCTCAGGCGCTCGCAGAACCCCGCTACGATGATGATTCCCAGCTCGCGCGCCAGGTTTTTCCACAGGTTCAAGGTCGGGCCGTCGAGCGTCTCCGAGACACGGTAGGCTTCGTCTTGATCGAAGAAGGCGTAGCCGCTCTGGATCAGCTCCGGCAGGACGACCACCTGGGCGTCGAGGCTGGCCGCACTGCGAATCGCGCGCTCGGTCAGCGCCCGGTTGTAGTCGGCATCGCCGATATGCGGCGCCAGTTGATGGCAAACGACGCGTAGCGGTTTCACGACAAGTCTCCTTCCAATGCGCGCTCGCTGGCGTGCACAGCGCGCGATTCGGCGGCGTGGTCGAGTTGGCGGCTCATCGCACAGTAAACAAATGCCGAGACCGCCAGGCCGATGACGAACGCGATATCGGCGCCGTCCAGCATCAGGCTGATCGCGCCTTGATAAAAACCCAGCGACATAAACGGAATCATAGCCGCCAGGCCGAGGAAATACGCGACCAACCCGGCACTCGACCAGCGACCATAGATGCCAGCGGGATTGAAAATATCGCTGATGGCGTAGCGCCCTTTTCGTACGACGTAGAAGTCTGCTAGGTTGACGGCCGTCCAGGGCACCAGGAAATACAGCATCAAG
>NZ_JADDUM010000213.1 GCF_015163715.1 Pseudomonas cyclaminis | reverse complement strand
TGATCCGCGACACCAACGCAGCGTGCAGCGCTTTGCGCGGCGACACCACATCGCGCAGCGTGCCGTCGACGCGGTAGCGCACCACGGAATGGGTTTCGTAGGGCTCGATGTGGATATCACTCGCCTCATCGCGGGCGGCCTGGGTGAGCAAGGCGTTGATCATGCGGATCACCGGGGCGCCGTCCTGGGTGTCGAGCAGATCGGTGATTTCGGGCATGTCCTGCATCAGGCGGTCGAGGTCCACCTCATTCTCCGCAGCACCGACCACAGCAGCGGCGCTGCCGGTATCGGCATAAGCGCTGGCGAGCAAGCCGTCGAGTTCGTCATCGCGTACCTGCTCAATGGGCGACTCACCGAACTGGCGCTGGACTTCACTGATGGACCAGCCGGGGGTTGAAGGGCAGACGGTGAGCAGCATGCCTTCGTCGCCGGGGCGCAAAAGGATGCGCTGGGATTTGGCCCAGGCGTAGGGCAGCAGGCTCATGGCCGTGCCCCTGCCGGAATCGCCTTCTCCACCGAAGGCAGCTGCGGCGCCTGCACATCCGGCATCGCCCAACTGTGCTCCGGCTGCAACCCACCCTGGGCCCGGCGCATATAGTCATAGCGATTCAACGTAATCGCCCGCCCCGCGCCGCTGTCGCGAATAATGTAGGGCCGCAGGAACACCATCAGGTTGGTCTTGTTCACACTGCGCTTCTCATTGCGGAACAGCGCCCCCAACCCCGGAATACTCGACAGCCAGGGTACCGCTTCATTGCTCTGGCTGTATCCATCCTGCAGCAAGCCACCCAGGACCATGATCTGCCCATCGTCGAGCAGAATACTGGTGTCGATGGCGCGCTTATTGGTGACGATACCCGCCGAGGCCGCGCCGCTGGAGGCGCGTTCATCGATGCTGCTGACTTCCTGGTAGATATCCAGCTTGACCGTGCCCCCCTCGGATATCTGTGGCCGCACATTCAACTTCAGGCCGACCTCTTCGCGGGTGACGGTCTGGAACGGGTTGTTACTGGTACCGCCGCCGCCCGTCACGTAGCTGCCACTCACGAATGGAATGGTCTGGCCCACAAAAATACTCGCGGCCTCGTTGTCCAGGGTCAGCAAGTTGGGCGTCGACAGCACGTTGGTGCCGCCTTTGCTTTTGAGCGCCCGGGCCAACACCTTTAGGTCCATGACCTTGCCAATGCCGGGCACATCCACGGTGCCATTGATAAAGCCCAGGCTGAGCCCGCCGGGCAGCACGTCAACGCTGGTCTTGCCATTGAGGTTAAACCCCGTGCCGCCCAGGTTGGCGCCACCAATCACGCCTTTGCCGGCCAGGTCGCCGCTTTGCCACTGCACGCCGAACTCGTTGGCGTCGTCCTCACCCACTTCAACGATGAGGCTTTCAATCACCACCTGGGCGCGGCGCTGGTCGAGCATGTCGATGACTTCGCGCAGGTTTCGATACAGCGGCTCCGGGGCGGAAATCAGCAGGGTGTTGGTGGTCGAGTCAGCCTGGAGGGTGACACCACCGGCACTGAACGCCACGTTTTGCTCGCTCTGTTGCGCACCGGCCTGGCTGGTCGAGTTGCTGGTTGTCTGCGCCGATTCACCGGTGCTGGTGGTACTTTGGCTGCTGCTCTGCCCGGTCTGGCTGCCCGTGGTACTGGCGCCCATCGTGCTGAGTACCGACCGCGCATTATCACCACTGCCGCTGTCGCTCTCGCCGGTCAGCAAACCGCGCAGGGTCTGCGCCAGTTTTGCCGCCTGGGCATTGCGCAGGTACACCACATGCAAATTACTCGGATTGGCCTGGGCGTTATCCAGCTTGTAGATCAGATTACGCGCCAGCTCGGTCCGCTCGGGGCTGCCGGCGCGGATCACGATGGCGTTGGAACGGGGATCGCCCACCACTGTGATTTTCTGCGTCGGGTCGCCGCCGGCCTGCTCCAGCAGCTGCGCAACCATCTCGGCGATGTCCACGGCGATGCCGTTCTGAACCTGCACCACATCGGTATCGATAGCGCTCGGCGTGTCGATGCCTTCGATCAACTGCGCCACTCGCGTGAGGTTCTCAGCGTAGTCGGTGACCACGATGGTGTTGTTGCCCGGATAGGCGTTGATCGGGTTGTTCGGCGACACAATCGGGCGCAGCACCGGGATCAGGTTCACCGCGTTTTCGTAACGCAGGCGGAACGTGCGCGTGAGCATGCCATTGCCGCCGGGTTTGTCGGCACTGTAGATCGGCCCGCCCAGTAGCTTGGCATCAGCTTCGGGCACCACTTGCGCGACACCTCCTACGTCCACCACGCTGAACCCCTGCATGCGCAGCGCCGCCAGCAGCATGTCGTACGCCTGATGCGCCGGTACCTGCCCCTCGGAAACCAGCGTAAGGCTGCCCTTCACACGTGGGTCCACCAGGAACTGCTGCCCGGTGGCGCGGGACAATGCCCGCACCACGGCCTGGATGTCGGCCTCGACGAAATTCAGCGTGACCGGTTGATCTCCCAACGGTGTACTCGATACCGCACCGTTACGACCCACGCCGCTGCTGCGCGCCGGGCTGGCGAACTTGTGCAGCGGCCGCACCTGCCGTTCGATTTGCACCTGCGCGCGCTGCCTGTCCACCAGCGCGTCACCGCTGCGCTGGGTGATGGCCAAGGGCACGCCGAGTTCACTGTCCAACGGCGAATCAACGCGGGGTTGCACGCTACAGGCACCCAGCGCCAGCAACATAAACGGCGCGGCCGTCCTTACATAATTGGAACCTGACCACTTCATGAAGCTTCCTTAGCGACCTGCATCTGATCCATGCGGACGGTTCCTGAGAGACTGCCTGCCGTGTTGTCGGGCGTGGCTTCGCCTGCACGCTGCAAATACGCCTCGACCACGTCCAGGGAAAATTGTGTTGGGTAACTCAATAACCAGCCGATCACCGCATCGGCGGGCGCAGCGTCCAGTGTCAGTTGCCAGCCCCCATCCTGGGCCTGCAAGCGGTAGTGCCCAGCCAATCCGCCGGTATCCAGGGATTGCTGCAAGGCGGGCGCAAGGTTCAGCCCGACGGGCGGGGCGACCTCGCGCAGCAACAGTTCCAGCGCCTGACTCTGGGAACGCAGTTTCGGGGTTTCGGCCTGCCAGTAGTCGAGCTGCCTGAGGGGGGGCTGGATCAATGAGACCCAGACCAACAGGCTGGCGAGAAACACCGTCGCGCCACTGAGCATGATTTTTTCGCGGGGGGCCAATGCGTTCCAGCGCCCTCGCAACGCCACGCGCCTCTGCTTATTCATCGTCGTTTTCCTGGCTGGCATCAGGCTCAGCGGGCTCGGCCAGCGCGGTGAGCGTCCATACGCGCCCCTCGCGGCTGGCGGAGAGTCCCACCGGGCTCAATGCGGCTTGCACCGTGCTGTCTGCAACGGGAGGCGCCTCGGCCGTCATCTGCACCTGCAACTGGCGCTGGCTGAACGTCAACGCCTGGACGCTGCCCACCATGGACGGCAACGCACTGGCAGCGTGATTGACCAGGTACGCAAAATCGTGATGGGCCTGCGCTGCCCCACCCCCTTGCCGGGCCGCCAATTGCTGACGGGCCTGTTGCAGGGGATTGAGGATCACCGGCAGCTCTGGAAATGCGTGCTTCATACGCTGGTTCATCTGCTGTTTGAGCTGTTGCCCCTGGGCGACTTCGCGGGCGGCGTAGAGGTTCAGCCCGACGACCCAGACGCCGACGGCCAGCGCACAACAAGCCGCTGCCCTGCCCCAGCCGGCTGCCGGTGCAGTGCCCTTGCCGATCCCCGCGTGCAAACTCCAACCAGGCGTGGCGCCGCTCCAGCACTGCTGATCCACGGGCCACAGCAGCGTTTCCCCGGCGGTCACCAGCGCCTGCAGGCGGTCCTCGGCCAACGGTTCCACCGCCCCATGGGCCAGGGTGAAACGCAGCAGTAACTGGCCGTCCACCACGCACGCACTGACCTGCCCTTGCGGCGGCACAGGCAATCGGTAAGGCGCCGGATAAAGGCCGCGCAGCTTCAGTTGATGCAGGCCGAGCAATTGGCCGAATCGAGCCAGTACCCCCTTGGGCAGCCAGCTCAATTGCACCTGCCCCGCGCTGTCCCGAGCACTGTGCGCCACATGCATCTGCTCGCTGCGCCCCAGAATCAGCGCCTGCGCGGCACAGGTGACGGCCGCAGCGGTGCGAGCCGCAGAAAGAGGTGGCAAGTCAATACGGGTAAGGATGCTGTCGGTGGGGTGAAGGAAACACTCGACGGTGTGAGCCTTGAAGGTTTGCCCCAAGCGTTCGAGGGTGCTGCTGGCGATGTGGCGGACGCTGCCGTTGCGGTCCAGTTGCGCGAACTCAAGCTCGCTGTGTGACGTCAAGCCATCCAATGGCGGCAAGGCAATGCGCAGGCGCGTCATACGCCGAGCCTCGACCAGATGACCCTGGGCATCGCGTCTTCCGGGCGATGCAGCAGCGCGTCCAACTGAACACGGCGCTGGTCGCGACGGGCCTGCCCGTGCAACAGGAACCACTCACTGGTGATCCCCACATCAAGTTCATCGACGTTGAGTTTGGGCAATTGCACGCGGTTGACGAAATCGCCGCGATTGATAAACCACTGGCCCCTGTCGCGCCCGGCCACCAACTGGCTGGCCTGGGCCAGGGACAACCCCGGCACGACGGCCGCGAGGACTTCGGCACTGGCCGTGTTGCTGTTGACCCAGGTAGTGACCGGAATAATGCTGACGTATTGCCCCAACCGGGCCAGCAGCGGCTCGTTGAGGCCTTCGATACCGCGCAATTGGTCAAGGCTGCGCAGCATCGGCTGGGTGGCGGGCAACGCCGGGCCCGGCAGGCCTGATGCCGACGCAACCGGCTTGCGTGGATAGCCCGCGATGACACGTTGGCTGATGCGCTGGGCCAGACGCGCATCGATACCGATCATTGCGCACAGACGCTCAAAACTGCGCATCTGCCCGAGATCAACCTGCTCGCGGACGACCAAATTGCGCAGATTGAACTTGCCTTGCAGGTCTTCAAGATGGCCTTCGAATTCGCCGTCCTGCGCCGTACGGATCGGGCGTGCCCAGGGCTGGTCGAGTCGGGTCAGCACATCCTGCGCACGCGCCTCCCGGAGCAATTGCCGGCTCACTTCCAGGCCGCCCAACAGCAAGGCGCTGCCCTGCACACGGGCCTGCTCCGCCTCAAGTGAACGGGTAAACACACTCTGGCGTGTGAGCATGCCAGCGGCGATCACCGCAACCACGGCCGTGATCAGCAAAGCGCTGATAATCGCCATGCCACGCTGCTTCGCCACGGTGGGCGACGGCGGTTTCATGGCGGCGCTTAGAGCTGCCAGGATCCGATATCGGCATTCACACCGTCGCCGTCAGGCTGGCCATCGGCGCCGAGGGAGAAGATATCGACTTCGCCGTTCGCGCCAGGATTCAGGTAATGGTAAGGACGGCCCCACGGGTCGTTGGGCAGGCGCTCCAGATAGGAACGCCAATTGGTATTTTTGGCATCTGCGGGGCGCTCGACCAGCACCTTGAGGCCCTGGTTCATGCTGGGATAGGTGCCGTGGTCGAGGCGGTACAGCTTGAGTGCCTGCATCAGGCCGGCGACGTCTTGCTTCGCCGCAATCGCCCTGGCCTGGTCCGGGCGATCAAGCACTTTAGGCACGACAATCGCGGCCAGAATGCCGAGGATGACCACCACCACCATGATCTCGATCAGGGTGAAACCTTGCTGGGCGCGGCGGGCGCGAGGCCCACCACTGCTGCGTGCGAAATCCATATCCACCATCCTTGGCTTGATCCTAATTCGGCGCGCAGTGTAACAAAACTAACTATCTGGATAGCAAAAATAATTGGTCACTGCCGACGGCTCTGCGAGTGCTATTCTGCGGCGTGTTTTTACACCACGAGTGACCTATGGAGCTGTCGCGCAAGGAGCAAGGTTTTACGTTGATCGAGGTGCTCGTCGCCTTGGCGATCATTGCCGTGGCGATGGCGGCGGCGGTGCGCGTGGCGGGCCTGATGACCCAAAGCAATGGGTTGCTGCGTGACCGTTCGATGGCGCTGCTGTCGGCCCAGAGCAGGCTCGCCGAACTGCGCCTGGAGGCGCGGTTGCCCACCGGACGCAAGGTGTTCGAGTGTGACCAGGGGCCGTTGCAGTTGCGCTGCGAACAACGCATCACCCCCAGCGCCGACGGACGCCTGATGCGCGTCACCGTGCAGGTGTCGCAGCGCAAGGGCGAGGCGCCGCCGTTGGCGCGCCTGGAAACGCTGCTCAACCCGCCACCAGGCACACACGAATGAGTCTGCTCAGGGTTGGGTCAGTCGCGGCAGCCCCCCTGCGTCCGGCAACGTGCTGACCTTGATGCGCTGGGGCTGCGCACCACGCTCGATCACCACGGCGTCGCCTTCGATCGCGGCCAGGCGCACACCTTGGGCCAACGACTCACCCACCAGAAAACTGCGCGGTGGGCCATCGTTCAGGCTCAGAATAGCTACCGCGCCCCGCGCCCCGGCCATCAACCCGCAGACCTTGATCTCCACTGCCGCCGGCTGGCTGGAAAACCACTGCAACGCCGACGTATCAGGGCGTGCGGCCAACACCGGCGGCTCGACCTGCGGCACGTGGGACTCGGCGGATGTCAGCAATACGGAGGACCAGACCACCCCACCGGCGAGCGCCGTGGCCAACGCCACGGCCTGCAACAGGCGCGGCGCCGATAAAGCAAAAAAAGTAACCAAGATACAACCTCCTTGTTGTCCTGCCGGGCAGTCTACAGGAGAGCGTCACAACGAAGGAGCGTTGCGTGATGACCAAGGACAACCAACACGGCTTCACCCTGATCGAACTGATGGTGGTGCTGGTGATCGTCGGCATTGCCAGCGCGGCGATCAGCCTGAGCATCAAACCCGACCCGTTGCAGGTGCTGCGCAAGGACGCCAACCGCGTGGTCCAGATCCTGCAAATCGCCCAGGCCGAGGCCCGCGCCGATGGCCGCCCCATCACCTGGCGCGCCGACGCCAAAGGCTTTCGCTTGAGCCGTCGCAACGACTCCGGCCAAGGCCTGGATTACTTCATGAACGACCCGCAACTGCGTCCCCGCCCCTGGGAAACGCCCTCCATGACGGTACGTGTCATGCCCAAACAACCGGTAGTGCTGAATGCCGAATGGTTCGCCACGCCCTTGCAGTTGCAACTCTCGGACGGCCAGCACCGCCTCACCGTTCAACGCACGGCCACCGGCCAACTACGCGTGGCGAGTGAACCATGAAAACCGACCAGCGCGGCTTCACCCTGATTGAAGTGATGGTGGCGATCATGCTGATGGCGATTGTCAGCCTGATTGCCTGGCGCGGCCTCGACAGCGTGAGCCGCGCCGACAGCCATCTACAGGCCAGCACCGAACAGACCGAGGCGCTGTTACGCACCTTGAACCAGTTGGACCGCGACCTGGCCCTGCGCGCCAGCGTGGAGCTAAGAACCCCGGCCCTGACCCCTGACGAGCAGCCCGAAGGCCCCGCCGCCATCAGCGTTCGCAGCGCCGACAATCAGGACTTCCAGTTGAACATCATCCGCAGCGCAGCGTCTCCCGAGATCGGTTTGCAGCGCGTGCGCTGGTGGTTGGACGGTGACACGCTGTACCGCGCCACCTCGGTGGCCAGGGATCGATACCCGTTGCCGGCGCCGAAAAAAGCGGTTGCGGTGTTGTCCCCCGTCAGCGACCTGCAAGTGCGCATCTGGGAGCCGGGCCAAGGCTGGCGCCAGCTCGCCGGCAACCGCAAGGAAGATCCCATCGGCCTGGAGATCAACCTGACCCGCAGGACATTGCAGGGCGAGGAACGCTACCGGCTCGTCGTGGGGCCATTCCAGTAACCTCAGCTGCGCACTGAGTACGACGCCAAAGCAGGCACGCCACAGGCATTGACCGGCGGTATCCGCCCGCGCCAGGGCTGGGCACGTTCCAACTGCGCGGCCAGGGCGAACAGGGTGGCTTCCTCACCAAAACGCCCGGCGAAGTGGGCGCCCATCGGCAGGCCGGCGGCGCTCCAATACAACGGCACTGACATTGCCGGTTGACCGCTGGCATTGAACAACGCGGTGAAGGGCGAGTAGCTGTGGAACCGCTCGATCAGTTCATCGAGGCTCAGGCGGTCGTCCTGCAGATCCAACTCACCAATCGGTGCCGGCTCGCGGGCCAGGGTCGGCGTGAGGATCAAGTCGTAATCCTGCATGAACACCGCCAACTGCCGCCCCAGCGCGTGTATCCACTCCACTGCACCGGCATATTCAGCACCGCTGACATCGCCCTTGCTGCGCAAGATGATCCGGGTGCGCGCTTCAAGCTCCTCGGGCTGTACCGCAACGCCGCGCATCTGGCCCAGCACGTCGAGATAGTGACGCGTACTGGCGCCGATGATGGTGAAGACCTGATCGAGAAATTCCGGCAGTGCCACCGGCAATGTCACCGGTTCAACCCGATGGCCCAGGGACTGGCACAACCTGGCAGCCTCGCGCACCGATGCCAGCGCTTCGCTGGAGGTCGGCCAAGGTCCGAGCTGCTCCACCAGCGCAATGCGCAGCGGGCGCGGGTCACGTTGCAACGACAAGACATAGGGCTGCGTCTGCACCGGTGCCGCATAGGGCGCACCGAGGTCGGTCCCGGACGTTGCGTCCAGCAAGGCGGCGCTGTCACGCACCGACAGAGTGATCCCATGGGGCGTGCCCATGCCGGCCCAGCCTTCGCCGACCATCGGCCCTGACGGCAATAATCCGCGACTCGGCTTGAGGCCGAACACCCCACAGCAGGACGCAGGCACACGCAAGGAACCGCCGCCATCGTTGCCATGGGCGAACGGGACCACACGCGCCGCCACCAGCGCGGCCGCGCCACCGCTGGAACCGCCTGCGCTGTGACCGGTGTTCCAGGGGTTGCGCGTGGCACCGAAGCGGGTGGACTCGGTGGAGTACGACGTGCCGAATTCGGGCGAAGTGCTGGTCCCGGCGATCACACAACCGGCCCGGCGCAAGCGCGTCACGATTTCCGCTTCAAAGTCGGCGCGAAACCCGCCCAGCGCCACGGAACCATTGGTCATCGCCGCGCCGTTGACCGGCGAAAACAGGTCCTTGATCAAGGTCGGCACGCCAGCGAACACGCCTTGGCCGGGCTGCGCAGTGCGTGCAGCTTCCCGCGCAGAATCGTACAGACGCTCGGCCACCGCATTGAGCCGCGGCTCAACCCGCTCAATGCGATCAATCACGGCTTCCAGCAGCTCGCCGGGTTGCACCTCGCAACGGCGGACCCACTCCGCCAGCCCGGTGGCGTCTTCGGTGTCCAACAAATTCTGGATGTGCATGTTCCTCTCCTCTTGATTACGAATGACTTGGCCCGATGGCACCGGGGGCCGCTCTGCGTCGCGCGTACAGGCCTGCCAGTGCCCAGACCGATGCCGAGGCAAAACTGGCCAGTGCCAGCCACTGGATGGAGGCGCGCAGGTCGCCGGAGTAGACACTCAGCAGCGCCACCACCAACGGGCTGACAAATTGGCCGAAATACAGGCAAGACGTGAACCCGCCCATGCCGCGTCCACGTGTCCGGGCGCTCAGGGCATTCATCACCGGCGCCATTACGTTGGGCACCAGCAGCCCGGCGCCCAGGCCGTGAATCAACACCGCCACCAGCACCGCGTTGTAGCTTTGCCCGCGCATCAGCAGCCACAGCCCTAACCCCAGCAAGGTCAGCAACAGCGCGTTGCAACCTGCGATCCCGATGCGTCGACGCAACAGTGGCCAGGCCAGCGAGCCGCCCAGGGTCGCCAGCAGGCCCAACCCCGCCGACAGCCCGATCAGCGTGCTCGACGTCACGCCCAGGCCGACCAGCAGAATCGGCGCCTGGATCGGCACGATAAAACTCAGGACCATACCGCTGAGAATCAACAGGTAACCGAGCACCAGGGGCACCACGGCGACCCTGCCCTCCTCCGGCACGTCGAGAGACTGTTGGCGGGTTTGAGGTTCCCACAGCACCTTCATCATCAGCGGCACCAGCAGCAACGGCAGCAGGTACAACAGAAACGGCAGGCGCCAGGAGTGTTCGCCCAGCGCGCCGCCCAGCACAAAGAACAGCGAGCCCACCAGGCCGATGGTCACCACTTGCCGGTTGATGTAGCGCAGCCGTTCCTCACCGTGCCAATAGTCGGCAATCAAGGTGGCGCAACAGGTCATCACCGCCGCTTCGGCGCAGCCGAACAACAGGCGCACACCGACGATGGCCTGCAAGTTGTCCAGCAGTGCCGGCAAGGCGCCGAGCACGGCATACAACAAGGTCGCAATGACCAGCAATGCCTTGCGCCCGACCCGGTCGGCCAACCACCCGGCCAACGGCGCGCAAAGCGCAATCGCCAGCGCCGGGCCGGTGACCGCCAGCGGCACCAGCAAGTCGGCGCGGGGTTCCAGTGGGCCAAACGTGGCCCCCAGCTTGGGCAGGATCGGCGCAACCATGACCGCGCCCATGATGGTCAGGCTGCTGCCGAGCATCAGCACCAGCCCTTCACGGCGACCGGTAGCTTGCCGCGCGGGCGCGCATTCAGAACGTGATGGATTCATGACCAGCCCCTTAGAAACTCTGAGAAATACGCAGCGCCACGGTGTAACCCTCGGCACGGTTGCGTGCGTCGGTTTCCTTGTAGGCATGCAGCCAGATCGGAGGCAGGCCCGGCGAGAAGTAACTCACCGCCGGCCCGACCGCCAGCACCCGCGCCCGGTTGCCCGATTGCAGCCCCGGTGCATCGTCATCGCTGAACTGGCGGTAGTAGTAACCGCCCACCCCCACCGTCCACGGCCCGAGATGCTGGCCCACGGCAAACTCGTGACGGTACTCGACACCGTTTTTGTAATCGGTTGCGGGGTTGCGCGTGTTGACGTCGACTTCAAAGCTTGAGGAAACCTCGAAGCCACTGTCGCTGAGGTACGTGGCGTTGACGATCGGCGAGAACGTCCAGTGATTGAGACCGGGCGAAATCAGCCGGTTCTTGTCGTAGTCACCGGTCGGCGCCTGGATCTGCAATTGCGTGTTGATGAACAGATTCGGCGAGAGGTTCCATTGCAGGATCACCGGCAAGAATTGCACATCGGCCAGTCGAAACGGATCGGCCTCCAGGCTCAGCGGCCCAACGGGGGTCGGCACCTTGACGGAAGCGTCCATCTTGAAAAACGGCACCACCACACCAAACCCATACTGGGCGCCCAGTACGGTGTGATCGGTCATCCGCATGTAGGCGACGCCAATCGACAAAACGTCCAGCGAGAAATGGTTGTCAACAGAACGGCCGTTGCGGTCTTTCTGCACATTGGCCGAGTAGAACGCCGTGCGCAGGCCCACGGTGCCGAACGGCGTGGCGGGCGGCATCATCCCCGCGCCGAAGTCATACACCCCGACCGCCGTAGTCGGCGCGCCGTTCTCGGTTGCCTGCACGCCGGCGCAGCAGCCGAGCAGCCCCAGGGTGAACAGCATCTTGCCTGCGGTGCGTGCGTTATTGTTATTGCTCATCGAATGCCCTCCCATCAAGTGGTGTGGGTCATCCTAGGCAGCAGCGCGGTGGGCGGGTTATCCGTTTTCAGCAGAGTTGCGTGCGACGCAAGGTCTGTGACGGGCTTTCACCAAACATGGCGCGGTAATCACCGGAGAACCGGCTCAAATGCCAGAAGCCCCAGCGTGCGGCCACGTCCTGTACGCCCTGGGATTGCGTGCTCATTCGCAGTTCGCGACGCACTGCATTGAGGCGCAGCGCACGCAAATACGCCACCGGATTGATCCCCAGGGTTTCCTGGAAACAGTATTGAAGTTTGCGCCGGCTGGCACCGATGTGGTTGCACAGGTCGAGGATCGACAACGGCTCGTCGAGGTGACTCAGGGCATATTCGCGTGCACGATCAACCATCCTTTTACGGGCTGTGGGGGTCAGCGTCGGCGCCTCGTCCGGCGCAATCAATTCGAGCAAGTGCAGCATGACCGCATCGCGCAGGCCACGGCGGATTGAGTCGTGCCCCAGCAACGCCTCACGCCGCTGGTCACTGCCCGACAGGTCGTCGAACCACGCCGCGAGTTCACCTTGCACAGACGACGTGCCCAAGCGGTAACACTTGGGAAGATCGGTAATTCGAAAATGGCTGCCCTGGCGTTGCAGGACATGCTCCAGCGCCTGCTCTTCAATCGCCACGCTGAGCAGATCCAGGTGCTGGGGGGTGTGCAGTTCAGGAAGATTGTCGCCACGGGCAACCAACAGGCTGGACTCATGAATCGGATGCCCCGAGCAATACACCGGGCCGTGGGCACTCAAGGGAATGCTGAAAGTGATCGCACCGTTCCAGGCGGCACCGCTCTTGATCAAGGCCTGATTAGAGCGGTCGCGCACCAGTTGCATCCAGCCCGAGCGGAACTCGATCAGTTCGCCTTCAAAGGCTCCCGGCGAGACCTGGTCGTAGCTGACGCGCCAGCCACCCAGGTTGCGGGCATGTTCATCGATGTCACTGGTCAGGAAACGCTGGAGAGGTAATGCCGATCCACCCCCCAGTACGGGCACAGGCATCTGCCCATTTTTATTATTCATTGACCCCACCTTTCTCGATTGCACGGTTTACGGTCGGGAATCACGCAAGTTCCATTCCGCGTTCAAGGTGCGCGGCGTATTTGTGCCGAAAACGGATAACCGGCCCTCGCGGCGCCTCGACGGTTGAATACGAGATACTGGATCCATAAATATAAAAACCGACCGATAATCGCCCAATAAAACACCGATTACGCATTGACTCTTCCACCAGCGAACAATTTAATGGATCCATTAAATAAAAATAACGCTCAGCCTGGAGAGTCACCATGTACCCCAAGAACACGTGGTATGTCGCCTGCACCCCCGATGAAATTGCGCACAAGCCCCTGGGTCGACAGATCTGCGGTGAAAAGATGGTGTTTTATCGTGGCCTTGAAGGCGTCGTGGTGGCGGTCGAGGACTTCTGCCCCCACCGCGGCGCGCCGCTTTCGCTGGGCTATGTCGAAAACGGCAACCTGGTCTGCGGTTACCACGGGCTGGTGATGGGCGGCGACGGCAAGACCGTCGACATGCCCGGCCAGCGGGTGCGCGGCTTTCCCTGCAACAAGACCTTCGCCGTGGTGGAACGCTACGGTTTCATCTGGGTATGGCCGGGTGATCAGGCCCAGGCCGACCCCGCACTGATTCATCATCTGGAATGGGCCGAGAGTGATCAGTGGGCCTACGGCGGCGGACTGTTTGATATTCAGTGTGACTACCGCCTGATGATCGACAACCTGATGGACCTGACCCACGAAACCTACGTGCACGCCTCCAGCATCGGCCAGAAGGAAATCGACGAGGCGCCGCCCGTGACCACGGTGAAGGGTGACGAAGTGGTCACCGCCCGGCACATGGAAAACATCATGGCCCCGCCGTTCTGGCGCATGGCCCTGCGCGGCAACAACCTGGCCGATGATGTGCCGGTGGACCGCTGGCAGATCTGCCGCTTCACCCCGCCCAGCCACGTGCTGATCGAAGTCGGCGTGGCCCATGCCGGCAAGGGCGGCTACGACGCCGCGCCCGAACACAAGGCCGCCAGCATCGTGGTGGATTTCATCACCCCGCAAACCGATACCTCGATCTGGTACTTCTGGGGCATGGCGCGCAACTTCAACCCCAAGGATGAGGCGCTGACCGCCAGCATCCGCGAAGGCCAGGGCAAGATTTTCAGCGAAGACCTGGAGATGCTCGAACGCCAGCAACAGAACCTGCTGGCCCACCCGACGCGCAACCTGCTCAAGCTGAATATCGACGCCGGCGGTGTGCAGTCGCGCAAGATCCTGGAGCGACTGATCGCTCGGGAACGCGCCGGAGAGCCAACATGATCGAGGTCGTGGTGACGTCCCGGCGCACTGAAGCCCAGGACATCTGCAGCTATGAACTGGCCCGTGTCGACGGCGCGCCGCTGCCACCTTTCAGTGCCGGCGCGCACATCGACGTGCACCTTCCGGATGGGCTGATCCGCCAATATTCCCTGTGCAATCACCCTGAGGAACGTCATCGCTACCTGATCGGCGTGCTCAACGATCCTGCCTCCAGAGGCGGTTCACTCAGCCTGCATCATCAGATCCACGAAGGCAGCCGCCTGACCATCAGCGAACCGCGCAACCTGTTCCCCCTGGCCCACGACGCCAGGCGCAGCCTGCTGTTTGCCGGTGGCATCGGCATCACCCCGATCCTGTGCATGGCCGAGCGGCTGGCCCATACAGGCGCCGATTTCGAACTGCACTACTGCGCCCGCTCCAGTGAGCGTGCGGCGTTTGTCCAGCGCCTCAAGGCGTCGCCGTTTGCCGAGCGGGTGTTCCTGCATTTTGATGAGCAGCCTGACACGGCGCTCGATGCCGCCCAGGTATTGGCGGCCCCCGAAGCCACTGTGCACCTGTACGTCTGCGGCCCCGGCGGCTTTATGCAGCATATCCTCGACAGTGCCCGTGCCCAGGGCTGGCAGGAAGACTGCCTGCACCGTGAATACTTCTCGGCGGCGCCGGTGGACAGCAGCGCCGACGGGGCTTTTTCGGTGAAGGTCGCCAGCAGTGGCCAGGTCTTCGAGATACCCGCCGACAAAAGCGTGGTCCAGGTCCTGGAAAGCCACGGCATCGAGATTGCCATGTCCTGCGAACAAGGGATTTGTGGCACCTGCCTGACCCGCGTGCTGGAAGGCATACCGGAGCACCGTGACCTGTTTCTCACCGAGCAGGAGCAAGCCCTCAATGACCAGTTCACGCCCTGCTGCTCACGGGCGAAAACCCCGTTGCTGGTGCTGGATATCTGAACCGCGTCACGACGCGGGCAGGATCACCTTCATGCGCGCGTCGGCGGTGGCTGAACTGAAAATCTCGGCGTAGCGCAGGGTCGCGTTGGCATGTTCGCGCATGATGGCTTCGGCCCGCGCACCCTGGCGGTTGACCAGCGCGTCGAAGACCGAATGGTGTTGCATATGGGCATAGTTGAAGCGCCGGTATTCGCGAACCATGTCTTCGCGGTCCACCGCCAGCGCGGTCACCGAGGCGAACGGCAGATGGTCATTGCGCGCCAGGGCGTCGGCGATGGCGGGGTTGTGGCTGCCTTCGACAATGACCTGGTGAAAACGCATGTTCAGGTCGTGATAGACCTCAAGATCGTCCTCGGTCACATAGCCTTTTTCGAACAGTTGATCGCCCTCGACCAGGCAGCGCTCCAGCGCGGCGCGTGCCTCGCTGGATAATCCCAGCTCGGCGGTTTGACGTGCAGCCAGCCCTTCGAGCACGCCGCGCACTTCAACCGCGCCGGCGATGTCGCTGGGGCTGACCGAGCGCACCTGATACCCGCGCCCGCCAAACGGCACCAGCAGCCCTTCCTGTTCAAGGGTGCGGAACGCCATGCGCACCGGCATGCGCGACACATCGAAACGTTGCGCCGTGGGGATCTCCATCAGGCGCTCGCCTGCGGCCAACTCCCCGCTGGCGATCATCTTGCGCAGTGCAACCAGCACCAATTGACCGGGCTTGCTCATCCAGGCAACTTCCAGAACTCGTGGGCCGCCATAGTACCGCAAGCGCCTGCCGACGTCAGACGAACGCCAGCGCCGCCCGTGCGCCGTCTATCGCGCCCAGGTGCTGAGCCAGTCGCGATGGCAGGTAATCAAAAAAGAACCCGGCGCTTTGCAGTTTGCCGGCACGCAACGGATCTCCTTCGGGCAATGCCCTGGACACCCGTGCCGCCCGCGCCCAGGCAAACGCCAGCAGCGCAACGCCACACAACTGGAGGAAATCCGGCGCGGCGCGATAAGGGTATTCGCTGTCTTCCTGGGCATGTTCACGGATGGCATTCACCGCCGTGTCCAAGGCGTCGCACAGGCTGCCCAGCGCCAGGCGAAACGCCGCGCATTCGACATGCTCGCCGCCCTGCGCGGCCTCGGCCCGCAACTCGTCCAGCAGCAGGCCGAACGAGCGACCTTCATCCCCCAGCACCTTGCGCAGCAACAGGTCATTGGCCTGGATCTCATTGCTGCCCTCGTAGATCATCGCGATACGGCTGTCGCGCAGGGTTTGCTCAATGGCGAACTCGGCGACGTAGCCGTAACCGCCGAAAACCTGCAAGGCATTGCTGGCCTGGCGAAAACCCTGCTCGGTAAAAAACGCCTTGATGACAGGGGTCAGCAACTGCGCCAATGGGTCGGCCTGATCCAGCAGGTGCGCCGCCCAATACCCGATGGCGCGCATGCCCTCGCTGGTGGTGCGCAGCTCCAGCAACACGCGGCGCATGGCCGGGTGATAACGGATCGGGTCGGCCGCCTGGGCTGCCACTTCTTCTGGCCGGGACGGTGCGCGCATCTGCACCCGCTCAGTGGCGTACTGCCGGGCGTTCTGCCACGCCGCTTCGGCATGCCCCAGGCCTTGCAGGCCCACGTGCAGGCGCGCCGAATTCATCATCACAAACATTGCTGCCAGGCCGCGGTTGGCGTCTCCGATCAGCCAGCCCTGCGCAGCCTCGAACACCAGGGAACAGGTGGCGCTGCCCTTGATGCCCATCTTGTGTTCAAGGCCGTCGCAGCGCACGCCATTGGCCTGGCCATCGTCCAATCGCTTGGGCACCAGAAACAGTGAAATCCCGCGACTGCCCGGCGGCGCATCCGGCAGGCGCGCCAACACCAGGTGCAGGATATCGGGCGTGAAGTCATGCTCGCCGCCAGAAATAAACAGCTTGCTGCCATTCAGGCGGTAACTGCCATCCGCCTGGGGTTCGGCGCGACAACGCAGCAAACCGACATCGCTGCCGGCCTGGGGCTCGGTCAGGCACATGGTGGGCAAAGCCTGGCCGCTGACAATCCGCGGCAAGTAGCGCGCCTGCAACCAGGGTTCGGCGTGGGTCTTGAGACACAGGTAGGCACCGTGGGCGATACCGGTGTACATGGCCCAGGCGTGGTTGCTGGCATAGAGCATTTCTTGCAAGGCCGCGTCCAGCAGCTGCGGCAAGCCCTGCCCGCCTACTGCCTCGGCGCACGCCAGCCCCGGCCAGCCACCGTCGACGTATGCCTGATACGCCTCGGCAAATCCGTCCGGGGTGCTGACCTGGCCCGCCTGCCAGCGGCAGCCCTGACGATCCCCGCTGCTGTTCAGCGGTGCCAGCACGCCCTGGCTGAAGCGGGCGGCCTCCTCCAGCACCTGCATGGCCAGGGGCAGGTCCAGGGCTGCCCACGCAGCGGGCGCCTGCAGCCAATGTTCCAGGACAAACTGCATATCGCGCAGGGGCGCCTCATAACTCCACATCGGGACACCTCATCGAATGAAAGTCGTGTGTTCAAGCGCGCCAGGCGGGGTTTTCGATCAGCAGTGCCATGCCCTGCCCGCCGCCCACGCACGCGGCGGCAATGCCGTAGCGCAGGTTGTGCTGACGCAGTTGCCGGGCCAGGCTCATGACCAGACGCAGGCCGCTGGCAGCCAGTGGGTGCCCCAGCGCGAGGGAGCCGCCCTGGACGTTGAGCCGGGCGCTGTCCAGTTCCAGCTCCTGGGCCACCGCGAGCACTTGGGCGGCCTGGGCTTCGTTGATCTCGACGCGACCGATTTCGTCCAGGCGCAACCCGCTGCGGTGCAGCAACAGGCGGATCGCCGGGGCCGGGCCGATGCCCATGAACGCCGGGTCCACGCCGACCACTGCGCTGGCCACCAACCGGGCCAGGGCCGGGCGCGTGCAGTCTGAGGCGCGTCCCACCAACGCTGCCGCCGCACCGTCGACCACCGCACAACTGTTGCCGGCGGTCTGCACCCCATCGGCATGCACGGCGCGCAAACGTGCGAGTGCGGCAAGGTCAGTGGGGCGTGGGTGGCTGTCCTCGGTCACCGCAGCGGCCCGATGTGCCAGGGCGAGGCGCCGGGGTTGGTAACCGTCAAGCTCGAACACCTGGTTATCGACGGGGACGATCTCTTCAACCCAGGCTCCCTCACGCTGGGCCTGCAATGCGCGCTGATGGCTGTCACAGGCATACCGGTCAACCGTCTCGCGGCTCAGGCCATAACGGCGCGCCAGGTTATCGGCGGTGGCGATCATGTCCAGGCCGGGGGCCGGGTCGTAGAGTGCCTCCCACAGAAAATCCTTGAATTGCACCTCGCCCCCCAGGCGAAACCCGCCCCGGTGGGTGTAGGCTGCAATCGGGTTGCGCGACATGGATTCCGCCGCCACGCACAGGGCCAGTTGCACCTCGTCGCGCAGTTGTTCAGCGGCCTGGCGCAGCAGCTCGAAACCGGTGGCGCAGATGCGCTGCACCCCCAGCGCCGGGACCGATTGCGCCACACCGCTGTACAACCCGATGTGCCGTGGCAGCAAGTAGGCATCGAAGCTGGCCTGGGCCATGGAACCTGCCAACACGCTGTCCACTGCCTGCGGATCGATACCGGCCCGGGCCAGCACGTCACGGCCGACCTTGATCCCCAGGTCGATGGGCGAGACTTGGGACAGTGCGCCGCCGAGATCGACCCAAGGCGTGCGCACCGCCTCGAAAATCGCCGCGTCGGCAAACGCCGAGTATTGCCCGGCCCCGTTCAAGGCTTGGGTCCGGCGCGCAGGATCGTTGGATCTTCACCGCGATACAACGCCTCGACCTTGGCCGCACGCCATTGCAGTACGGCACGCTGGTTGATCGAACCTTTATCGGTGATTTCCCCCCGGTCGATGGACGCCGGCTCGTCGAGCACCGCAATCCATTCCAGGCGGCTGGCATTGCCGGTGGCCTCGCGATTCAGGCGCTGCAACCAGTCGCCGAACCATTGGCGCACCGGCGCGCTGGCCAGCACCTCGGCGTCGCTGGCGTCAGCGCTCAAGCCCGCCAGACGGCGGCATTCATAAGCTCGGGGGAACACCAGCGCGCCCAGGCATTCGCGGTCCGGCGCGGCAATCACCAGGTCTTGCACGTAGGGCGAGCCTTCGAGCACCGCACGATTGCGCAACGGGCCGACGCTGACAAACACCCCGGACGACAGTTTGAAGTCTTCGGCAATGCGCCCGTCGAACATCAGCCCCAGTTGCGGCTGATGGGGATCAGCGAGTTTGATCGCATCACCGGAACAGTAGAAACCCTGCTCATCGAACACTTCGGCGGTTTGCTCCGGCGCCCGCCAGTAGCCCGGCATGATGTGCGGTCCGCGAAAGCGCCCTTCGAACTTGCCGTCCAGCGGCACCAGGCGCACCTCGCAGCCCGGCGCGGGCAAGCC
>NZ_JADDUM010000212.1 GCF_015163715.1 Pseudomonas cyclaminis | reverse complement strand
GGGCTTGCCCCCTCCCACAGGGGATCTCTGTGTGCCTGCGCGGTCTGTCAAAGACCGCGCTTGCGTAGCCACTGTAGGAAGCCCTTCTTGACCGGCACCACCGGCGCGTCCTGGGTCAGCGCCTGGGCCGCGTGCAAGCGGAAATCCAGCAGGGTTTTCATGGCGTCGGCGATGTCGTGTCGTGCGTCCAGGCACGGCGTCAGGTATTCCTTTTCAATGCGGTACAGGGTGCAGAACGTCTTGGCGGTGAAGTCCGCCAACGCAGCCTGCTCAGTCAGAATCCCCGCTTCGCCGATGACCTCTCCAGGGCCCATGCGCCCGGCTTCGAAGGTATGGCCGCCCTTGATCAGCATCACCGACACCACGCCCGACTCCACGATAAACAAATGATCGCTGACCTCCCCCGCCGGCAAAATCATCTCGCCGGGACGGTAGCTGTGCAGGGTCATGTTCTGGCTGAAGGTGTCTTTTTCCTCCTGGCGCAGGGTCGAGAAAATCGACGAACTGTCCAGCAGCGCCCGTGCTCGGGAAGTCGGCACCGGGGTTGCGCTTTCGACGGCAGACAGCAGGCTCACACCCGCCGCTTGCAGGTGCCGGAACGCCAGGTCGTAGAGTTGGTTGCGCACTTCGCGCTTGAGGGTCATGGCTGGCACGAACCCGCTGATTTCATACTCCACGCCACCACTGGCGGACGTCTTGAACGCCACGCTCGGCGCGGGCTTGGCCAACAGCGGCCGGCACCCCTGCATGGCACGCTCAAGCGCGTCGATCACCGTTTGCGGCCGCGCATGGGGGCTGACCTGCAGGCTGACCGCCAGGCCGAACATATCCGCCGGGCGCGAGAAGTTGATGATCTTGGCCTTCGCCGCCAGGGAATTGGGAATCACCGCCATGCTGCCCTGGGAGGTTTGCAGGCGCGTGGCGCGCCAGTCGATGTCCGTAACCCGGCCTTCGGTGCCGTCGATGGAAATCCAGTCATCCAGTTGATAGGGCTTGGTGGTATTGAGCACGATCCCGGAAAACACATCGCTCAGGGTGCTTTGCAACGCGAGGCCGACAATGATCGCCACCGCGCCGGACGTGGCCAACACTCCCTTGACCGGCAGATCCAGCACATAGGCCAGGGCCGCGATGATCGCAATCAGGAAAATCACCGCGCCCATCAAATCCTGCAACAACCGCCCGGTATGCCCGACCCGCTGCATCATCAACGCCCCGAGCAACACCGTCAGCGTACGCGCCGCGAACAACCACCAACCGATCTGCAACGCCGTGGCAGCCATGTGCAACGCGGTGTTGTCGGCATAGGGCGCGACGAGCATGGGATTCATGCCGTCGTTGAACAACACGGCGCTGAAGACAGCGAAGATCACCAACCGCGCCGCGAGTTTCCAGTTGGCCAGGTTAGCGGAGATAAGCCGCCACACGGCGATGTCGATGAGGATCAGCGCCAGGGCGCACAACATCGGGTGATCGGAGATAAATGAGGGCATCCAGGCGACTCCAGGGCGAATGACGGGAAGATCGCATGAAATGGGAGATTACGGGTATAGCAACGCTGACTTTTGTAGTGAGCCGGTCAGTCGTGCATCCGCCCGAACTTACCCGACTGAAAATCCGCAAACGCCTGGTGAATCTCCTGCTCGGTGTTCATTACAAACGGGCCATGTCCAACAATAGGCTCGTCGATGGGCTCGCCGCTGAGCAGCAGCACCATGGCGTTGTCATTGGCCTCCAGGACCAGTTGCGTGCCATCGCGCTCGAACAGTGCCAATTGGCCTTGGCGCGCAATTTCCTCGCCGTTGACCAGCACCGTGCCGCGCAGGATCACCAGGGCGGTGTTGCGCCCGGCGTGCAGGTCCAGGGTCACTGGTTTGCCGGCGTTGAGGCGCAAGTCCCACACATCGATCGGTGTGAAGGTCCGTGCGGGGCCTTGAGTGCCCGCGAATCCACCGGCAATCAGGCGCAGGTGCCCGGCGTCATTGGCCAGCGGCAGCACAGGGATGTCGCGTCGACGATGGTCTGGTAACCGGCGTCGGCCATTTTGTCCTTGGCGGGCAAGTTGACCCACAGTTGCACCATCTCCAGCGCGCCGCCTTTGCGGGCAAACGCTTCGGAGTGGAACTCCTCGTGGAGAATGCCTTTTGCGGCCGTCATCCATTGCACATCGCCTGGGCCGATGGTGCCACGGCGCCGGTGGAATCGCGGTGCTCGACTTCGCCGTCGTAGACGATGGTGACGGTTTCAAAGCCTCGATGGGGGTGTTGGCCTACGCCGCGACGTTGTTCGGTGGGGGTAAATTCGGCCGGGCCGGCGTGGTCCAGCAGCAAGAATGGGCTGATGTGTTTGCCCAGGTTGTCGTAGGAAAACAGTGTGCGCACCGGGAAACCGTCGCCGACCCAATGGGCGCGAGGGCTGGTGTATATGCCGATGAGTTTTTTCATGGTGGTCCTCCAAAGTGCATACACCTTAAAACCGATAGCAATTGAGCGCTAGACGGCTAAAACACCCTAGAGCGTCCTACTGATAGAACGGGATACCGGTAACTCGCCATAAAACCCGCGTTAATGATAATGACTCGTAGTAATATCCGCCCTCTCCTGCTCACCTTCCGAGGGCTGCAATGACGTTTGCCCCTGTGCCTGTCGCACCGCGCGTGCTGGTGGTGGATGACCACCGCAAAATCCGCGAACCCTTGGCCACTTACCTGCGTCGACACACGTTCGACGTGCGCACCGCCGAAGATGCGGCCGGCATGTGGCAATTGCTCAAGACCCAGGCGTTCGACGTGGTGGTGCTCGACGTACTGCTGCCCGACGGTGATGGTTTCGAGCTGTGCAACCAACTGCATCGGCGCAGCAATACCCCCGTGATTCTGTTGACCGCCCGCGACACCGCCGCCGACCGCATCCGAGGCCTGGACCTGGGCGCGGACGACTACGTGACCAAGCCCTTCGAACCCCGCGAACTGGTGGCACGCATCAACAGTGTGCTGCGCCGCCAAGGCCGCAACACCGGGCCCGCCGCGCCCAATGGCGGCCCACAGGCGTACCGGTTCGCTGGCTGGCAATTCAGCGTGAGCAGCGCCATGTTGTGCCGCGACGCCAGCCCGGCGATCCAGCTCAGTACAGCGGAAAGCCGTTTGTTGCAGGTATTCCTCGCCCACCCCAACACCTTGCTGCCCCGCGAACGCTTGATCGACCTCACCGCTGCCGCCGACAGCGACGTCAGCGACCGCGCCATCGACCGCCAGGTCAGCCGCCTGCGCCGCAAACTGGCCCAGGGCGATGCCGCAGCGGACCTGCTGCGCACGATCTGGGGCGGCGGCTATCTGTTGGCGGCCGAGGTCAATGAATGTACGCCCTGAACCGGCTGTGGCCGCGCACCCTGGCGCGGCAGTTGAGCCTGTTGTTATTGCTGGCATTACTCGCCGCCAACGCCATCGCGATGTTGTTTTTGCAGCGCACCGGCAGCCTGATCCACCCGCTGTCACGCAGTTTCAGCCTGGAGCGCCTGGGGATTGCGCACCACACGGCAATCGACCTGACCCCGACGGAAACCGAACACCTGCTGGCCGGGATGAGCCACGACGACACGCGCTTCTGGATTGCGCCCACGCCGGAAGTGGCGCCATTTGAACTGCGCCCGGAAGAACAGCGGCTGGCCAACGAGCTGCGCCGCCACCTGAAACTGGATGACACGACCGCCATCGGCATGCAGCTGGAGCGTATCAGCGGTGCCGACGCCCGTACCCATGTGTTCAGCCCCGCCGGCTGGGCGCCGTTACGCTTGCGCAGCAGTGTTGTGTTGCCCAACGGCACTTACCTGAATGCCGTGCAATACCCCGCCGGCGCCTATGAATGGGGGCGCGTGCTGGCCTACAGCCTGCCGGTGACGACGCTGCCGGTGCTGTTGATCGTGATGTTTTTCATCGCTCGCGTGGTGCGCCCGATCAAGACGTTGGCCCAGGCCACGGAGCGGGTCAGCCGGGGTGAATGGATCGCGCCTCTGCCGGAGCGCGGCCCGCAGGAAGCCCGCGACCTTACTGCCGCCTTCAACACCATGCAGGCCAATCTTGCCCGGCATGTCGAAGGCCGCACGCGGATGCTTGCGGCGGTCAGCCACGACCTGAACACGCCGATCACCGAACTGCGCCTGCAAGTGGAATTGCTGGAGCCCGGTGACGCCCGGGATGACATGCTCGAAAGCCTTGCGGAACTGAGCGCGATGGTGCGAGAAACCCTGAGTTTCGTGCGCGATGACGCAGTGCAGGAAGCGACCGCCACGCTATCGTTGAGCAGCCTGCTGGATGACCTGGCCAAGCGTTATCAGCGCCTGCGGCAACCCGTCAGTTGGGCAGGTGCACCGCCCCTTATGCTGACGTGCCGCGCCCTGGCACTGAAACGCGCCTTGACCAACCTGATCGACAACGCCCTGCACCATGCCGGCGATGCCCACCTGAGCCTGATCCGGGAAGACAATGGCTGGCTGCGCATCGAGATTCTCGACCACGGCCAAGGCCTGCCAGAAGACTGGCTGGATAAAGTCTTCGAACCCTTTGTACAACGCGGCGTCAGCGATGGCGGTGTGGGGTTGGGCCTGGCGATTGCACGGTCGTGCATCCAGGCCCACGGCGGCGAGCTGGTGTTGCAGAATCGCCCACCGGCGGGTCTGTGCGCGGTGGTGCGATTGCCCGCGGCGCTTTAGAAGTTGTACGTGGCGCCCATCCACAAGGTACGGCCGTAGTTCACCGTGCCGTAGGTTTCATCGTCCAGGCGCTTGTCGGTGAGGTTGTTGAGGGAGGCGTTGAGGGTCAGTGCATCGTTTACATCGTAGGAGCCGCCAAGGTCAGCCGTGGTGTAGCCCGGCGCCGGCTCGTCGGTGATGGTATTCCCGGTTTCTTCGCCGTAGTAGCTCAGCGACGCCCAGGCCTGGGTGCGGTCGTTGATGCTCCACTCGGTGCGCACGTTGGCTTTTTGCTCCGGTGTGAGGGCCAGCGGTGCACCTTTGTTGGCGCCGCTTTTCTGCTCGGAATCGGTGTAGGTGTAATTGGCCTTGAGCAACACGCTGGCGCTGATATCCCATTGGCCGTTGAGTTCCACGCCCTGGATGATCGCCTTGTCGACGTTGACCCGTTCCATGATGGTGTAGCCGTTCCAGCGCCGGTCGGTGGTGACGGTGGAAAGCTTGTCCTGGAAGTCGTTGTAGAACAGCGTCACGCCGCCCGACAGGTCATCGCGGTTGCTCCACAGTGCGGAGACTTCGTAGTTGGTGCTGGTTTCGGGCTTGAGATCGGGGTTACCGAACATCACGAAGCGGTTGCGGCGCAAGTAAGCGTAGTCCTCGACCACGGCGCGCAGTTCCGGCGCCTTGAAGCCACGGGCGATACCGCCCTTGAAAGTCCACTGGTCGGTGGCACGCCACACGCCGTAGACCCGCGGGCTCAGATGCGCGCCGTACTCTTCGTGTTCATCCAGGCGCAGGCCGGTGGTCAGGGCAAAGCGGTCGGTGACTGACCATTCGTTTTCGGCGAACAGGGCTTTTTGCACCACCGAGAATTTATAGTCGACGCGGTCACCCAGGCCCTGGTTCCAGTCCGTCAGCTCGCTTTCATTCCATTGCACGCCGACGGTGCTGACGTTATGGGCGGTGGGCACCACCAGCTTGGCGTCGAACACAGTGTTCTTGATCTCGGGTTTACGCCCGTAGATATCGGTTTGAGCCGGGGTGGCCTTGCCTTCGCGGGTCGAGGTTTCCTGGGACAGGGCAATGTCCGAGGTCGCCCAGCCCCAGCGGCCCTGGTGAGACAGGGACCAATGATCGCGGTTGTTTTCCTGCTCACGGGTGGCCCAGTTGGCACTCATCCCGTCGCCGTTTTTCAGGCGCGTGGCGCCGGCTTCCAGCAGGATGTCGTGGTCAATGGTCGGGGTGAAAGCCAGGCGCGCGGTGAGGTCGCGGTGGTCGGCTTTGCTGAAGCCATTGGTCTGTTCGATGTCATCGTCGGCCTGGCGGTCGAGGTAACGGCCCCACACCTGCAAGCCGAGGAAGTCTTCCTTGAGCGGACCGCTGAGGTAGAACTGAGTCTGGCGCGCATTGCCCTGGTCGCTGTGCTGGCGGGCCGAGTAGTCGTAGCCGATGGAGCCGCCCCAGGTCGGCGACACCTTGCGCGTGATCACATTGATCACCCCGCCGATGGCGTCCGAGCCGTACAGCGATGACATCGGCCCGCGCACCACTTCGATCCGCTCGATGGCAGCGGCGGGCGGCACGAAGCTCTGCTCGTAGCCACTGTTGCCGTTGACCCGCGACTCCCTCGCGCTTTGGCGTTTGCCGTCGACCATGATCAGGGTGTAATCGGCCGGCATGCCACGGATGGAGATGTCGGTTTCATTCGCCCCGCCGTTGACCGTCACGCCTTCCACATCCCGCACCGCATCGCCCAGGTCACGATAGGACTTGCGACGCAATTGCTCACCGTCGATCACCGTGACCGAAGCCGACGCGTCCTCCACACTCTGGGCATAACCGGCAGCCGTCACCACCACATCGTTGAGTTCCAGGGCAACGGGTTCGTCGGCATGGGCGCTGAAACTGCCGGCAACCAGCATGGCCAGGGGCGTAAAGCGAAAAGCAGCAAGCATGGGCGTGGACCTTAGGATTCGACTCAAAAGAGAATCGTAATCATCCAGCCCCGAATAACTTGGACAAAGTGTGACAACTGGTGCGGATTTTCAGGGAGCTCTGTTTCGCCTATGTGGGAGGGGGCTTGCCCCGATAGCGGTCGTTCAGCCTCGCCAAAACTAGACATCTGCCACAAGAACCGGCGCCACACGCCGCTCACGCAACACATGAAACGCCACAAACGCCATCACCGCAAAACCCGCCTGGATCATGATCATCGGTGTAGCGCTGCCATCGCGCAGTTGGCTCAGCAGCAGGCCACTGCAAGTGGCGCCGAACATCTGCGCAAAGCCCATCAAGCCTGCCGCCAACCCGGCGCGGTGCGCGTTGGGCATCACCCCGCCCGTGACCGAGCCGGGCAACACCAGGCCGCCGCCGAGCGTGGCCAGGGCAATTGGAATATCCAGCCCCAGCACCGACAAGCCAAACAGCCCATAAATCACCGCCGCCGACACCCCGCCAAGCGCCACCAGCGTCACCCCCATCGATACAATCCGCTGCGGCCCCAGGCGCAGGATATTGCGCCGGGTATAGGTGGAACCGACGATCAGCATCGACACGATCACGCCAAAATTGATGCCGTACTCCAGGCTGCTAAAGCCCAGCAAGTTGATAAACACTGCCGATGAACCGGCAATCACCGCGAACATCGCGCCATAGGTGCACGCCAATGCCACGGCGAATGCACGGTATGGGCGGCCTTTGAGCAGATCCAGATACTGACGGCCCAGCGTGCGCCAATGGCCGGCCTTCGGGTCGAGGTAAGCGTTGCTTTCACGAAAGAACCGCAGCGCCAGCAACAACACCACACTACCGATCACCAGTGCCAGCACGATCGGCGCACGCCAGCCCAACAACTTGATCAGCAGGCCGCCGACCATCGGCGCAATAACAATGGCGTAGAGCATGCCGATCATGGTCAGCGCCAGCGCCGGCCCCGCTTCGGCTTTCCACACATCGCGCACCACCGTGCGTGCCAACACCAGCGCTGCGCAGGCGCCCAGCCCTTGCAGCACGCGGGCGGCGATAAATTGATGCATGTCGCTGACCAGCAGCATCGACAAAGTCGCCAGCACATACAGCAGCAACCCGCCGATCAAGACCGGACGCCGGCCAACGCGGTCCGACAAGGGCCCAAACACCAATTGCCCCAGGCCAAACGCCGCCACGAAGGCCGACAGCGCCATCAGTGCCGAGCCCGGCGGTGCGACAAGCGCCTGCTCGATGGCGCCGAGGCCGGGGATGATCAATTGGGTCGAGACTTCGCCGAGTGCCGTAAGGGCAACCAGTAGCAAGAGCAGGCTTCGCGACGGAACCGGGGCATTCGACATGGGGATTATCCGGGGGCTGGATTAATTTATATTTCGACCATAATATGCGTAAAAAATTATGTCCATAATTTTTTGCCCAATGGTCATCCCCCTGGAGCCCGACATGAACCCTCTCCCCCTGCGTCTTCTCTCGCCCCTGGCCGTGCTGATGATCCTCAGCGGCTGCAACAGCCAGGCCGACCCCGTCGCCCAGGCGCCCCAACCGCGCCCGGTACTCGCCGCCAAGGTCGAAGCCGCCGGCACCCAACAAAGCGCCTACACCGGTGTGGTCGCAGCTCGTACGGAAAGCGACCTGGGCTTTCGCGTGGGTGGCAAGGTGATCGAGCGCAAGGTCGATCCCGGCCAGCATGTCTCCCGTGGCGACACCCTGTTGGTCCTGGATATCGGCGACTTCGAACTGGCCCTGCGCTCGGCCAGAAACCGCGTCAATGCCGCCCAGGCGCAACTGCGTCAACGCCGCGATGATGCCAACCGCTATCAGCGCCTGGCGAGTACCGGCGCCGTGTCGCGGCAGATCTTCGACCAGTCGGCGACCAACCTGCGCGTCGCCGAAGCGGAGTTGGCCTCGGCGCAATCCGACGCCAGCCAGATCGAAAACCGGCGCACTTACTCGGTGCTCAAGGCCGATGGCGACGGCATCATCACCGACGTACGCGTCGACCCCGGCCAAGTGGTCGCCGAAGGCCAGATCGTCGCACGCCTGGCCCGTGATGGTGCCCGCGAAGCCATCGTCAACCTGCCGGAAAACCAGCGCGAACAAGCCTCGCAAAAAGCCCTGGCCTTCCCGTTCGGCGCGCCTGACCAGGCCGTAGCGGCCACCTTGCGCGAACTCTCCGCCAGCGCCGACCCCACCACCCGCACCTACCGTGCGCGGTATGTGCTGCACGGCGCCGTCGACCGCTTCGCCCTCGGCTCGACCATTACCGTACGCCTGCAAGGTAATGGCCAGGCGCAACAGACCCGCGTCCCCATCGGCGCATTGCACGATGCAGGGCAAGGCACTGGGGTATGGGTGATAGGCGCGGATAACACAGTCACCTTCGCGCACGTCAGCGTCGCCAGCCTCGGCCAGGAAGACGCCCTGCTCAACAGCGGCGTGAACCCGGACACCGTCATCGTCGCCCTTGGCGCGCACCTGCTGCACAGCGGCGATGCGGTACGCCTGCTGCCCGCCCAGGCATTGGCCCTCAACCGTAAACAGGACCAATGAACATGCGCGGCATCAACCTCTCTGAACTGGCGGTCAAGCACCGCGCCGTCACGTTGTTCCTGATCATCGCGATCCTTGCCGCCGGGATTTTCTCGTTCGGCAAACTGGGGCGCGCCGAAGACCCGTCCTTTACCGTCAAGGTGATGACCATCACCGCCGCCTGGCCCGGCGCCACGGCCCAGGAAATGCAGGAGCAAGTCGCCGACCGCCTGGAAAAACGCTTGCAGGAGCTGGATTACTACGACCGCGTCGAGACCATCGCCCAGCCCGGTTTTGTGTCGATGCGCATGACGTTTCTCGAATCCACCCGCCCCGGCGAGATCCAGGAGCTGTTCTACCAGACCCGCAAAAAGCTCAGCGATGAAGCATCGAGGCTGCCCAACGGGGTGATCGGGCCGTTCTTCAACGATGAATATTCCGATTGTGTACTTTGCGCTGTACGCCCTGGAGGCCGAGCACCTGCCTCATCGCCAGCAGGTGCAGATGGCCGAGGAACTGCGCCAAGGTTTTCTTGATCTGCCGGGGGTGAAGAAGGTCAACATTCTTGGCGAACAGGCCCAACGCATTTTTGTCGAGTTTTCTTACGAGCGCCTGGCGACTCTGGGCATCAAGCCCGACCAGATCTTCGCCGCCCTCGCCGCGCAAAACGCCGTAGCGCCGTCGGGCTTTGTGGAAACCGCCGGGGCGCGAGCCTATATCCGTATCGACGGGGCTTTTGACAGCCTGGCGCTGATTGAAAACGTGCCGCTGGAAGTCAACGGCCGGTTGCTGCGCATTGCCGATGTGGCGACCGTCAGCCGCGGCTATGAAGACCCGCCGAGCTACCGCATCCGCCATCAGGGCGATCCGGCGCTGATGCTTGGGGTGATCATGGAGAAACACTGGAACGGTCTGGAGCTGGACAAGCGTCTCAAGGCCGAGGAAGCGCGGATCCACGCCGACCTGCCGCTGGGGGTGAACTTCGCCAAGGTCTCAGACCAGGCGAAAAATATCAGCCTGGCGGTGAATGAATTCATGCTGAAATTCTTCGTTGCCTTGGCGGTGGTGATGATCATCAGCCTGTTGGCACTGGGCTTTCGCGTGGGCCTGGTGGTGGCGGCTGCAGTGCCGCTGACGCTGTCCGTGGTGTTCGTGATCATGCTGGTCACGGGGCGTGAGTTCGACCGCGTCACCCTTGGCGCGTTGATCATCTCCCTTGGCCTTCTGGTGGACGACGCGATCATCGCCATCGAGATGATGGTGGTGAAACTCGAAGAAGGCTTTGACCGCATTCACGCCGCCACTTACGCCTGGAGCTCGACCGCTGCGCCAATGCTGACCGGCACCCTGGTGACCATCATCGGCTTCCTGCCAGTGGGGTTTGCGCGCTCGGGCGCCGGGGAGTACGCCGGCAATATCTTCTGGATTGTCGGCTTCGCGCTGATTTCATCGTGGCTGGTGGCGGTGGTGTTCACCCCGTACCTGGGGGTCAAGCTGCTGCCGAACATCAAACCGGTGCCCGGTGGCCACGACGCCATCTACGCCGGACGCTACTACCAGAAACTGCGCACCCTGGTGGAACTCTGCGTGCGCAGGCGCTGGCTGGTGACCGGGTTGGTGGTGGCGGCATTTGTGCTGTGCGGGCTGGGCATGGGCGTCGTGAAGAAACAGTTCTTCCCCGACTCCGACCGGTCCGAACTGATTCTGGAGGTGTACATGCCGCCCGGCAGCGCCTTCAAAAGCACTGAGGCGGTGGCGGCGCAACTGGAGAAGGCGCTGCAGCAAGAACCGCAGACGAGCATGGTCGACACCTACGTGGGCGGCGGCGCACCACGGTTTTTCCTGTCTCTGAACCCTGAGCTGCCGACCCGGCTTTCGCCAAATTAATTGTGCAGACCCCGGACTCCCACGCCCGCGATGCGCTCAAACTGCGCATGCGCGAACGTATCGCAGCCGGCGAATTCCCCGCAGCGCGGGTACGCGTCACGCAATTGCTGTTCGGTCCGCCGGTGCCCTTCCCGGTGGTATTTCGCGTGTCCGGCCCGAATCTGGACGTGCTGCGCGGCCTGTCCGAAGACGTGCGCAACGTCGTCGCCGCCAACCCACTGACCAAAGACGCCTTCCTCGATTGGGGCGAGCGCACCAGCGGTTATCGCCTGGTGCTCGATCAAGACCGCCTTCGCCTGCTGGGTTTCACCCCCAATGAGGTCAAGTCCCAGCTCAACGCCCTGCTCAGCGGCAACCCGATCACCGAGGTGCGTGAAGGCAATCGCACCGTGTCCGTGGTGGCCCGCGCCCAGGGCAACCAACGCGAGAACCTCGGCAACCTCAACAACATGACCCTGACCAACAGCGCCGGCACCTCAGTGCCCCTGGCCCAGGTCGGGCATTTCCAGGCGGTGATGGAAGAACCGATCCTCAAGCGCCGCAACCGCGCGACCACCGTGGAAGTGCGCGCCGACATCATCGACGGCGTGCAACCGCCCGATGTGGAAATGGCCGTGTACAAAGACCTGCAACCGCTGATCGCCAAACTGCCGGCGGGCTACACGCTCGACATCGGCGGCCCGGTGGAAGAAAGCGCCAAGGCCAACGTCGCCCTGGCCGCGCTGTTCCCGATCATGATCCTGCTGACCCTCACCGTGATCATGTTCCAGGTGCGCTCCTTCGGGGTGATGTTCATGGTCTTCGCCACCGCACCCTTGGGCTTGATCGGTGCAGTACCGACGCTGTTGCTGTTCAACCAGCCGTTCGGGTTCAACGCAATATTGGGGCTGATCGGCATCGGCGGCATTCTGATGCGCAACACGCTGATCTTTACCGACCAGATCCGCCAGAACCAGGAACAGGGCATGGCGATACGCGAGGCCATCGTCGAAGCCACGGTGCGGCGGGCCAGGCCGGTGATCTTGACCGCGTTGGCGGCGGCGCTGGCGTTTATTCCGCTGACGTTGTCGGTATTCTGGTCGTCCCTGGCCTACGTGCTGATCGGCGGGGTGCTGGTGGGCACGCTGTTGACACTGTTGTTCTTGCCGGCGCTGTGCAGTCTGGTGCTGGGCCGGGAGAAGACGAAAGTTGTCGAAGCTTCCCACGTAAGCGCCGGATAAGCTCTACAGCTTCTCCCTGAAAACCTCTGCAAAGTCCTTCGCCTGAATACACAGTGCGAAGGATTGCAGATGGTTCTTTTCGTTAAGGCCCTGGTTGACGGGGCTGTCTCATGATCAGCGCCACCAGCCAAGCCATTGGGTATCTGGTGCTGGCGGCCATGGATTCAAAGACGCGTGACGTCGAGTCCGTGCTCAGCGACTTCCAACGCTGCCTCAATCACTACGATGCGTGGGCCGAAAGCTTTTTCAGTTTTTCGGCGCTGGATATCGAGCAGGTGTTCAAGGTTGGGGATGAGGTGGCGCTGGTGGCGCCGATCAACCGCTCCCTCTTCCCCAGTGCGACCGTCGCACAGTGTCAAGCCAGCGGGACGTTGACGCTGGTGCATATGTTTCAAAGTTCACGCTTCGTGCCCATTGGCAATACGCCGGTGGTGCTGCAGCGCATCGACCCAAACGGCGGCCCGTTGGGCGAGCCCATTCATAAAACCATTGGCCCCAGCGGCATTCTTGAAATCAAAGAATGTGATCGCAACCAGCAGTACCGGGTCAGCTTCTACCCCAACGTTTCCAAGGAACACTTCAAGGCGCTCTACGCATCTTATCAGTCGGTGATCACGCCACTGGAAGCGTGGTTGCGTACTGAATGGAGCGAAACGTTTGAACCATTGTGGAAGGGCTATTCCGAGGCGGACTTCCTCAAGCGTTATCTCTCCTTGCATCAAGCCTATGCCCGTGGGTTTGGCGACGCGCTGTACACACTCTGGGACAACCTCAAGCAGCTTTGCCGATGGCTGTGCGCCCCCTTGG
>NZ_JADDUM010000211.1 GCF_015163715.1 Pseudomonas cyclaminis | reverse complement strand
GGCACCGAGTGTTGGGGCGAGAGCCTTTTGCTTACTTTTGGGCTCTTCCAAAAGTGAGCCGCCGTAAGGGCGGAACCGCAAGTAGCCGTTACCCCAGTAATGGATATGTACACCGACCGACCACCACCACCGAAGCCCCCAACCACCCCCCAAGATGGCAAGATGAACCCCACTCAGGTTTACTACTCTGAGTACTGGTTTCTCCGACCGACCCCGTCGGCCCATCTAGGTCATTGAATGGACAAATACACCCCCCACACCTGGGAACCCCACGAGCGCCCGAGCCTGCCCGGTTCGCCGTCGACCCCGTGGCACCCTACGCACAAGCGCTGGCTGTATGCGCTGGTCGGTGTGCTGGTCGCGATCACCGGTGGCCTGGGGAATGCTCTGGTCATCGCCAACCTGCAATACCTGCAAGGCGCCCTGGGGGCGACCACGGCGGAAATGGCCTGGCTGCCCGCCGCCTACGTGATGACCAACGTGTGCATGAACCTGCTGCTGGTGAAGTTCCGCCAGCAGTTCGGCCTGCGGGTGTTCACCGAAGTGTTCCTGGTGCTGTACGCGCTGGTGACCTTCGGCCATTTGTTCGTCAATGACCTCAGCTCGGCCATCGCGGTACGCGCCGCCCACGGGATGGTGGGCGCGGCGCTGAGTTCGTTGGGTTTGTACTACATGATCCAGGCGTTCCCGGCCAAGTGGCGGCTCAAAGCCCTGGTGCTGGGCCTGGGTACGGCGCAGTTGGCGTTGCCGCTGGCGCGGTTGTTCTCCGAAGACTTGCTGCAAATCGCCGAATGGCGCGGCTTGTACCTGTTTGAATTGGGCATGGCGCTGATCTGCCTGGGCTGTGTATTCCTGCTCAAGTTACCCCCCGGCGACCGTTTCAAAACCTTCGAAAAACTCGACTTCCTCACCTTTGGCATCCTCGCCACCGGCGTGGCCTTGCTCTGCGCGGTGCTGTCCCTGGGGCGTATCGACTGGTGGCTGGAAGCGCCGTGGATCGGTATCGCTTCGGCCTGTTCCCTGGTGCTGATCATGGCCGGGCTGGCCATCGAGCATAACCGCGCCAACCCGATGCTGATGACCCGCTGGCTGGGCAGCGGCACGATGATCCGGCTGGCCTTGGCGGTGATCCTGATTCGCATGGTGCTGTCCGAGCAATCCACCGGCGCGGTGGGCTTCATGCAGATGCTCAACATGAGCTACCAGCAGATGCACACCCTGTACGTGGTGATGCTGGCCGGCGCGATCAGTGGGCTGGTAGTCAGTGCGCTGACCATCAACCCGGCGCACCTGCTGATGCCGCTGGTGATTTCCCTGGCGCTGATGGCCGTGGGCTCGGTGATGGACAGTTTCTCCAGCAACCTGACCGGCCGGAGAACCTGTATATCAGCCAGTTCCTGCTGGGCTTTGGCGGCACGTTTTTCCTCGGACCGACCATGGTGCTGGGCACCAGGAACGTACTGACCAACCCACGCAACCTGGTGAGTTTTTCGGTGATGTTCGGTATTTGCCAGAACCTCGGCGGCCTTATTGGCGCGGCGTTGTTGGGCACGTTCCAGATCGTGCGCGAGAAGTTTCACTCCAGCATGATTGTCGAACACCTGACCTTGCTTGACCCGCGTGTGGCCTCGCGGGTGCAGAGCGGTGGTGCGGCCTATGGCAGCATTGTCGCCGACCCGGAACTGCGCAACCTCATGGGCATTCGCAGCCTGGCCACGGCGGCGACGCGTGAGGCGAATGTCATGGCCTACAACGATGTCTTCATGCTGATCGCGATCATCGCGATCCTGACCATGCTCTGGATCTTTATCCGCAGTCTGTGGCTGATGAGTACCACTCAAGCAGCCCCTCCCGTTCAACCCAGCGGCGTTTCTTCATGACCGAACCATCAACGACCACCACCACCGCCATCGCCTCCACCCCGGAAGGCAACACGCCGCCCGGCGCCGTACCCACCGAGCTGCGGCCACTGCGGGTGCGCATCCTGTCGTCCCTGGGGTTTGCCGCGATTGCCATCGTCGGCGTGTTTATCGTGCTCTACGCCTGGCAATTGCCGCCGTTCAGCAGCGCGGTGGAAACCACTGAAAACGCCCTGGTACGCGGCCAGGTGACGATCATCGGCCCGCAACTCAGCGGCTATGTGTTCGAAGTGCCTGTGCAGGACTTCCAGTACGTCAAGGCTGGCGACCTCTTGGTGCGCTTGGATGATCGTATCTACAAACAGCGCCTTGACCAGGCCCTGGCGCAACTGGCGGTGCAGAAAGCCGCGCTGGCCAATGTGGTGCAGCAGCGCAACAGTGCCGAAGCGACCATCAAGCTGCGTCAAGCCGCGCTGGTGGACAGCCAGGCCCAGGCGCGTAAAAGCACTGCGGATTTGCGGCGCAACGAGGAGCTGATCCGCGACGGTTCGGTGTCCCGGCGCGAGCTGGATGTGACCCGTGCGGCCAATGCGCAGACGGTTGCCGCTGTCGCCCAAGCCCAGGCCAGCCTGGAAATCGCCCGCCAGGATCTGCAGACGGTGATCGTCAATCGCGGTTCTTTGGAGGCGGCGGTGGCGAGTGCCGATGCGGCGGTCGAGCTGGCACGGATCGACCTGTCCAACACGCGCATTACCGCGCCCCGCGACGGCCAGTTGGGCCAGATTGGCGTGCGTCTGGGGGCCTACGTCAACTCCGGCGCGCAGCTGATGGCCCTGGTGCCGAAACAGCTGTGGGTGATCGCCAATATGAAAGAAACCCAAATGGACAACGTGCAGGTCGGCCAACCGGTGACCTTCACCGTGGATGCCCTGAACCACCGCAGGTTTCACGGCACGGTGCAGCATATTTCCCCGGCGACGGGGTCGGAATTCAGCCTGTTGCAGGCGGACAACGCGACGGGCAATTTTGTGAAGATTGCCCAGCGCGTGCCGGTGAGGATTACCGTCGATCCGGATCAGGCCGAGAGTGAGCGGCTGCGGCCTGGGTTGTCTGTGGTGGTGAGTATTGATACCGCAGGGCGGCTCAAAAACAGCCCACCCTGAATGAACTCGGTCAATGTGGGAGGTATTTCAGGGTGAAATTGAGTTGGGTTGACTGACCGTGTTCCAGCAGTTTCAGGCCCGGTCGCCCCGGCAGGTGATGCGCATTCACCGGATGACTCACCGGCTCAATACAAAAGAACCCCAACCCCGGCGGGCAGTACAGCAGGAAGTAATCGGCGCCGCTGGCCTGGCATTCCAGCGCATAGCCCAGCTCCGGTTGTTCGATCCGGCAACGCCCGTCCCACTGGCAAAAGCCGTTGTCCACAAGACCTTCGGGCAGCGCGTTCAATACCTGGAAATCCCACTCGTGCGGCACTGTCGCCAAGCCTGTCGGCAACTTCGTGCCATCACTCAACCACACCTGCGCTGCCGAGGCCTGCAACTGTGTGTCTGGCCGGCGCGGGAAGTAGGGATGCAGACCCAGTCCGTGCCACGCGGCTTTTTCGGCCAGATGAGTCACGCGCAATGCGATGCTCAGTTCGCCGTCGCTCAAGCGAATCCGCTGCTCGGCGCGATAGGCGAACGGCGTTTCGCACTGCACCTCCAACACCACTTCATCCGCCGTTTGACTGACTACTTGCCACGGCTGCTGCCAGGCCGAGCCGTGAATCGGAAAGGGATCGTTGGGGCTGTTGGGGGTCAGCGCCAGCCAGCCCTCGGGGTTGTCGAACCCCCCTTGGGCAATGCGGTTGGACCAAGGCACCAACGGATAACAACCCAGCTTTCCAGGCAGCCCGCTGTGCGGGTCGTTAGGCCGCAACAGCGGTTGCCCGCTGGCGCGCACGGTCCAGTTGACCAGGCTGCCGCCCACGGCTGGGTTGATACCGAGGTGGGTCAGGTTGTCTTCCAGTTCAATCAGCATTACAGCACCACGCTCGGCAACCACAGCGACAACGCCGGGACGTAAGTGACGGCCACCAGCACCAGGAACAGCACCGCATAAAACGGCAGCAGCGCCTTCACGGTTTTCTCGATCGTGGTCTTGCCCACCGCCGCGCCGACAAACAGCACCGCGCCCACCGGCGGGGTGATCAGGCCGATGCCCAGATTCACCAGCATGATCATGCCGAAGTGCACCGGGTCGACGCCGATCCCCAACACCACCGGCAACAGGATCGGCGTGAGGATCAGGATCAGCGGCGCCATGTCCATCACCGTGCCGAGCAACAGCAGCATGGCGTTGATGCACATCAGGATCACGTAGCGGTTGTCCGACAGGGTCAGGAACAGCGTGGTGATCTTCGCGGGGATCTGCATCAGGGTCATGATGTAGCCGAAGCTGGCGGCGAAGGCGATCAGGATCATCACGATGGAAATCGTGCGCACCGTGCGGTGCATCAGCTTGGGCAGCTCGCGCCACTTGTAGTCGCGGTAGATGAACATGGTCACGAAGAATGCCCACAGCACCGCAATCGCCGCAGACTCGGTGGCCGTGAAGATGCCCGACAGGATGCCACCGAGGATGATCACCATGGCCATCAGGCCCCAGAGTGCTTCGCCCGCGATCTTCAGCGCCTGCTTCAACGGGATGACTTCGCCTTTAGGGTAGTTGCGTTTCTTCGCGAAGATCAGGCACAGCACCATCAGGCACGCGCTCATCAGCAGCCCCGGCACCACGCCGGCCATGAACAGCGAGGCGATGGACACGGTGCCGCCCGCCGCCAGGGAGTAGAGCACCGAGTTGTGGCTGGGCGGCGTGAGCAAGGCCTGCACCGAGCCGCTGACGGTCACCGCCGTGGCAAATTCCCGTGGGTAGCCACGGCGTTCCATTTCCGGAATCAGCACCGAGCCCACCGAGGCGGTGTCCGCCACCGACGAGCCAGAAATCGCGCCAAAAAATGTTGAGGCCATGATGTTGACCAGGGACAGCCCGCCGCGCACAAAGCCCACCAGCACCCCGGCAAACGCCACCAGCCGCCGCGACATGCCGCCCTCGGCCATGATCGCCCCCGCCAGCACAAAGAACGGAATCGCCATCAGCGAAAACTTGTTCACGCCGCCGGCCACCTGAATCATCAGGGCCTGGAACGGGATGTCGATCCACCACGCGCCGATCAGCGCCGACAAGCCCAGGGCGTAGGCCACCGGCATGCCGATCAGGATCAAGGCGATAAAGCTGCCCAGCAGAATCAATGCGTCCATATCAGGCAGCCCCTTCGCTTTCTTCCACCAGGTCGAAGCGCACCACGCGCCGGTTGCTCTGGTCACCGAGCAGGAGTTTTTCCAGCACAAAAACCAGGGTCAGCACGCCACCGATGGGGATCGGCATATAGGTGATGCCCACGCGCAGGGTAGGGATGGCGCTCATGAACTGGTTCCAGGTGGACAGGCACAGCTTGGTGCCCCAAATGGTCATGAACAGGCAGATGGTCGCCATCAGCAGTTGCGAAAAAATGCCGACGATTCGGCGTTGGGCGGGCGGCAGGCGGTCAGTGACCATCGCCACCGACATATGCGCACCGGCACGGTAACTGGCGGCCGCGCCGATAAAGGTGAACACCAGCATCAACAGGATGGCGGTGGGCTCCGGCCAGCTTGAGCCGGTGCCAAGGATGTAGCGGGCGAAGATGCCCCAAGGGATGATCAGTGCGACCCCGAGGACCGAGAGGCCGGCGACCCAAATGCAGGTCATGTAGATACGGTCGTTGATGCGCAGCAGCAGATTCTTCATGGCGTTCACCGTAACCGGGCGCGTCGATGCCGACCGCGCCAGGCCTTATCAGGGAGGAGGGCGTTACTGAACGGCGTCGATACGCTTGATGATGTCGGCGTACGGCGCGCCGTACTTGGCACGCACTGCTGCGGTGGCGTCATAGAAGGGCTTTTTGTCGACGGTGATGAACTCGACACCGGCCTTCTTGAGTTTTTCCTCACTGCTGGCGGACTTGGCGTCCCACAGCACGCGCTCATCGGCCTGGGCGGCCTTGGCAGCTTTTTTCACCATGTCCTGCTGGGAGGGAGTGAGTTTGTTCCAGGTGATTTTCGACATCACGATGGGCTCGGGCAGGATCAGGTGTTCGGTGAGGGTGTAGTACTTGGCGTTCTGGAAGTGGTTGTGTTCCAGCAGGGTCGGCGGGTTGTTTTCCGCGCCGTCGATCACGCCGGTCTGCAAGGCGCTGAAGATCTCGCCGGTGTCCATGGCGATGCCGTTGGCGCCCATGGCGTTGAAGGCGTCGATGAACAACGGGTTGCCCTGCACGCGGATTTTCATGCCCTTGAGGTCTTCGATCTTGCGCACCGGTTTCTTGGTGTAGAGGTTGCGCGTGCCGCCGTCCATCCAGGCCAGGGCCACCAGGCCGAACTCGGAGTCGGTGATCTTGGCGAGGATCTCATCGCCGATCTCGCCGTCGATGACCTTGCGCATATGCGCCTGGTCACGGAACACGAACGGCAGGTTGAACACGTTCACGTCCGGCACCACCGGCCCGACGATGCCGAGGCTGACGCGGGTCATCTGCACGGCGCCGACCTGGGCCTGTTCGACCACTTCTTTCTCGGAGCCCAGCACGCCGCCGGGGAAGTACTTGAACGTGAGTTCGCCGTTGCTTTCCTTGGTCAGGGCCTTGCCCATGTTTTCTTCGGCGACCACGGTCGGGTAGCCGGCGGGGTGGATGTCGGCGAATTTGATTTCCAGCGCGTGGGCGGCACTGCTGAGGGTGAACACTGCGGCGGCGAGCAAGGTGCGTTTGAAGTCCATGGGGGTCACTCCTGTCTTGTTATTGTTGTATTCAAGGCACAGCGATACGGCTAGAGGATGAAGGTGGGCTCCGGCAAACGGCGACGCCGGGGTTGAGCGCGAACACACCGCCGGCCACCGACTGTTCGCTCTGGTCATCACGGATCGAGGTGACGAACAAGGTGTCCAGGCGACTGCCGCCGAAGGCGCACATGGTGGGTTTTTTCACCGGCACGCTCAGGGAGCGATCCAGGCGACCGTCCGGGGTGAAACGGTGGATCAGACCGGCGTCGTTGGCGCAGATCCAGTAGCAGCCTTCGGCGTCGACGGCGGCGCCATCGGGTCGACCGAGGAAGTTGTGCATGTCGACGAACACCCGGCGATTGGACGGCGTGCCGGTCTCGATGTCGTAGTCGAAGGCCCAGATCTGCTGCACCAGCGGGTGCGAATCAGAGGCGTACATCGTGCGGCCATCGGGGCTGAAGGCCAGGCCATTGAGGGTGATAAATCCGTTCAGTTGGGCATGGGGGGCAGAGCCCGATGCATAGCGGTAGAGGATGCCTTCGGCCGCATTCGCGCCCATGTTGAGCACCATGCTGCCGGCCCAGAAGCGGCCCTGGCGGTCACAGCGGCCATCGTTGAGGCGCATGTCCGGGCGCGGGTGTTCGACACTGGCCAGCGGCGTGGTGTCGAGGCTGCCGTCATTGTGTGCGGTAAGTTGGAAAAAGCCGGTTTCCATGCCCGCGACCCAATTGCCCGCCGTGGTGCGGGCGATGCAGGCGAGCATCTGCGGGGCTTTCCACGCCGCGACATGGCCGCTGCTGGCGCTCCAGCGTTGCAGGCCGCCGTTGGGAATGTCCACCCAGTACAGCGCGTTTTCCTCAGGCACCCACACCGGGCATTCGCCCACGGCATTGCGGGCGTCGACGATCAATTCAGCAGTCATGGCAACTCATTCCCTTGGGTTGATGTGAACTCAGTCACCGAACGGCCCGGCCGCGCAGAACGCGCCGCCCTGATAGACCTTGGCCGGGTCATCGGCAGCCACGGGCGGCTGGGCTTCGACCTGGGCGCGGAACACTTCGGAAGTGTCCTTGGGCGCAAACCCCAGGTGCGCGGCGTGGCGGTTGTCCCACCAGGTGCCCTGGTTATCCGACACGCCGTAGACCACGGTGTGGCCGACGTTCGGCGTGTACAGCGCGCGTTCGAGCAGTTGGGTGAGGTCGTCGAAGCTAAGCCAGGTGTGCATCATCCGGCGGTTCTGCGGCTCTGGGAACGACGAGCCGATGCGGATGCTCACGGTCTCGATGCCATAGCGGTCGAAGTAGAAACTGGCCATGTCTTCGCCGTAGGACTTGGACAGGCCGTAGTAGCTGTCCGGGCGGCGTGGCGACTGGGCGTCGATGGTCTCGGTCTGGTTGTAGAAGCCGATCACATGGTTGGAACTGGCGAAGATCACGCGTTTGACGCCATGGCGACGGGCGGCTTCGTAGATATGAAAGGTACCGCTGATGTTGGCGCCGAGGATTTCTTCAAACGGACGCTCTACCGAGACACCGCCGAAGTGCAGGATGGCGTCGACGCCTTCCACCAAGTGATGCACGGCTTGTTTGTCGGCGAGGTCGCAAGGCTGGACTTCTTCCGAAGCATCGGCAGCCGGGGCCATGGCGGCGATATCGGACAGGCGCAGGACGTGGGCGTAGGGGCGCAGGCGCTCGCGCAGGACTTTGCCGAGGCGCCGGCGGCGCCGGTGAGGAGCAGGCGGTTGAAGGGAACGGGGGTGGTCGTGGTCATGGGGATTCCAGATTTTTGTTGTAGGTTGTCGTATGACTATGCCGAAGTATTGTTAGGGATGCCCCAGGTTGTCAACGTTCTTGCGGACAGAGTGCGGCGCACAATGTGGGAGAGGGCTTGCCCTCGATGAGGGCATGCCAGTGAATGCATCTGTTAGTGACCCACCGCCATCGGGAGCAAGTCGAATCGTCGCACCGCCCCTCCCCAGCGGATTTTCTGGGGCCGGGAGGCTGAGTTCTACAACAGCGAGATTGGATAGCTGATAAAGATCCGGTTCTCATCAAACTCGTTGGTGCTGAAATCCCGACGCATGGTCGAGTTGCGCCACTTCACGTTGAGGTTCTTCAGCGCGCCGCTCTGCACGGTGTAGGCCAGTTCCGACTCGCGCCCCCATTCCTTGCCGTCGGTGATCGCGCCGGTGTGCACGTTGCTGCCGCTGATATAGCGGTTCATCAGGGTCAGCCCCGGCACGCCGAGCACCACGAAGTTGAAGTCATGCCGCACCTGCCAGGACTTTTCCTTGGCGTTGTCATAACTGGCGTTGTAACTGTCGTTGGCCAAGGTGCCGCCGCTGGTGCCGTTGACGCGCATCCACACGCTGTCGCCGGTGAGTTTTTGCAGGCCTACATAGAATGTGTTGCCGCCGTATTTGGCCGAGAGCAGGGCGAAGGTGGTCTTGTTGTCGAGGTCGCCGGCCAGGGCGCTGCCGTCTTCCTTGCCGCTGAAAAAGCCGAGGTTGGCGCCCAGGGTCCAGTCGCCGACCGGTTGGCTGTGGGTCAGGTTGACGTAGCGCTGCTGGTAGATATCGCTCAATTCGGCGTACCACAGGCCGACCTGGGTGCGCTTGTCATTGAAGGTGTATTCGCCGCCGCCGAAGTTGAAGCGGTCGGAGGTGACGCCGCTTTGCCGTTCATGAACATGTCTTCCATGCTCGCGTCGTTACGCGGACTGTTGCCACGGAACTGGCCGCCGTAAAGAGTCAGGCCGGCGATCTCGTTGGACGTCACCTGGCCGCCACGAAAGGTCTGGGGCAGGGAGCGACCATCGTCGGAACGCAGGATCGGCAGCACCGGCATCCACTCACCGACCTTCAGTTCGGTCTTCGACAGCCGGGTTTTCAACGCCACACCCAGGCGCCCGAAATTATCCGCAGGGCGACCGTCATCATGGATCGGCAACAACTGCGTGCCACCGGTGCCTTTACCGCCGTCGAGCTTCTGGGAATACAGGCCCAACACATCAAGACCGAAACCCACGGTGCCTCGGGTGAAGCCTGACTTGGCATCGAGAATGAAACTCTGCGTCCACTCTTCGGCCTTGCCCTGAGCATTGGCAGGGTTGGTGAAGTTGCGGTTGAAGTAGGCGTTGCGCAGGTTGAGCGTGGCCTTGGCGTCGTCGACAAACCCTTCGGCCTGGACGGTGAGCGGGAGGGTGAAGGCCAGGCTGCCGAGACCGATAAGACCGAGACGCGCAGACGAATTGCGGGCGAATTGACTCACAGTGATGCTCCCTTTCTGTTTGTTGTTTTTATTATTTGTTATACGTCGTCGTACAACATTGGGGCGAATATTTGCGGGGTTTTAACGGGGGTGTCAAGCAGAAGTTATACGATGACAGGCTGGGTGCCGATCTGAAGCGGGCAGGGTCAATGTTGTTTTAGCCAGCCAGCAGCATCGGCGGCAAGGTGCCCAGGAGTGAAACGGCGGCCACTGCGCAAACACCCAGCAGCCATTCCACCATCACGCTGGCCCTCAAGCTGCCCAGCCGTTGTGCGCAGCTATCAAGGCGTAACCGGTTCAGCAACGCCAGCGCCAACATCCCCAGCACCAGCATCACCTTGATCAACAGAATCAGGGCAAAACCACTGAACAACGGCGTGGGCCACAACTGCCCGGTCAGTACGCGCACATTGATCAGGCCGGTCACCAGCAAGCCCGCGACCAGGCCGTAACCCACGCCACTGAAACGATGCAGGACGGGCGCCAACTCAAAACGCTGTGACTGCCTGAGGATCAAGACCAGCAGCAACAACCCGCCCAACCACGCGCCCACACACATCAGATGGACCACCTGGTTGAGGATCAACAACTGCCCGCTCAGCCCATCGAGCATGGCGCCATGGCCGACCGGGGCCAGGGTCATCAGCAACAGCATGATCAGCGGCAGGCGAGGGGCCCTCCACCGGGTCATCAGGCTGATGACCAGTAACCCGTTCACGATCAGATGCCAGGTCCACACCTGGCCAAAAAAGGTCTTGCCCAGCACCAACTGCACGGTCGACGGTTCCAGCGCCGCCGACCATGAACCCGCCATGCTGACGGTAATCAACAGTAACCAGATCGCCCCCGACGCAAGGGCCGTCCATGCCAGCCCACGGGTCATGCGCAGCAATTGCCGGTCCAGCACCGGCTGCGGTTCAGCGCCCAGGAGCCAGGGCCTGAACGCGCAGGCCCCGAACATCAGCAACACGACGATGAAATGCACAAAGCGGCACAGCACCAGCAGCGTCGCCATGGATTATTGGCCAACCTTGAAGCTGTATTCGCCGTTGCTCTTGTGGGTGTCGACCGACACGGCATTCCACACCACTTTGTAGTTGCCGCCGCGAGTGGCGCGGCCGGGGTGACCACCAGGACTTTCTTGTCGGTGCCTTCGGTGTCCAGGCCCTTGATCGCGATTTCGGTGCCGTCCTTGCTCAGGGACACCTTGGTAAAGGTGGCTTCAATGCCTTCGCTGAAGGTCAGGCGCAGGGCGGCCGGTGCGCTCACGCTGCTGTCTGCGGCCGGATCGGACGCCTTGAGGTGAGCATGGGCAAACGCCGCCGAGGCGCCCAGCAGGGACGCGAGCAGGGCGACGGCGGTGAGGGTTTTCTTGATCAACATTGTTCAATACCAATCAATGGGTAGGAGCGGGCAGTGTACGAAGTTTCAGCTGCGCCTGTCGCCCCGATCTAGAGCGGGTGGTAGTCTTTGGCGTATGTCTTTGTCAGGGAGCCCTTATGGGCAATCACAAGATCGGAATTCGTCGGGCCAACGTCGAAAAAATCCTGCTGGCGGCGGAGAAAATCTTCGCCGAGAAAGGCTACGGCAGCACCGCCATGGCCGACATTGCCGAAGAAGCGCAACTGCCGCGCTCCAACCTGCATTACTACTTCACCACCAAAAGCGAGCTGTACAGCGCCGTGCTGTTCGACCTGCTGGACCTGTGGAAACAGGACGCCCTGAGCTTCGAAACCTTCGATGACCCACGGGTGGTGCTCAGCAGCTACATCCGCGCCAAGATGCAGCGCTCCCGCACACGGCCGTATGGCTCCAAGGTCTGGGCCAATGAAATCATCCACGGCGCGCCGACACTCGGTGAGGCGCTGGACGAAAGCCTGTACGACTGGGCCAAGATGAAGGAAGCGAAAATTCGTCAATGGGTGGAAGACAAACGCATCCTGCCGGTGGAGCCGTCGAGCCTGCTGTACATGATCTGGGCCTCGACCCAGCACTATGCCGACTTTGACCATCAGGTGAAGATTCTGAATGATCACCAGCCGTTGTCGGACATGCAGTTTGAGAAAGCGATCCAGACCGTGACCAGTGTGATTTTGCGCGGGATTGGGTTGGAGCCTTGAGTCTTGTGGTGAGGCTGATGGCCCTATCGGGGGCAAGCCCCCTCCCACAAGTGAATGCATTCCAAAATGTGGGAGGGGCCCCCGATAGCGGCTTAAGGGACTACACAGCCTCCCTATAGGGATTCCTCGGATCCTGCGTCCAATTCAAAAACGGCTTGCCCGTGTCGATGGGCACCATCTCGATACAATCCGCCACCGGGCAGGTGATCTGGCACAGGTTGCAGCCCACGCACTCATCATCAATCACCTCGTATGCATGCGTACCATCCGTCTGCTTCAAGCTGGCGATGGCCTGGTGCGACGTATCCTCACAGGCAATATGGCAACGCCCGCAACCGATACATGCCTCTTGGTCGATCTTGGCGATCACCTGGTAGTTGATATCCAGGTATTTCCAATCCGTGGTATTGCCCACCGCCCGCCCGGAAAAGTCCTGCAGGCTGGTGTAGCCCTGACTGTCCATCCAACGCGACAGCCCGTCCTTCATCTCTTCAACGATACGAAACCCGTGCAGCATCGCCGCGGTGCACACTTGCACCGCGCCGCAACCGAGGGCGACAAATTCTGCTGCGTCGCGCCAGTTGCCGATGCCGCCAATGCCGCAGATCGGCAGGCCTTGTGTCTGTGGGTCGCGGGCGATTTCCGCGACCATGTTCAGGGCAATCGGCTTGACCGCCGAGCCGCAGTAGCCGCCGTGGGTACTTTGCGTACCGACGATGGGCAGGGCGACCATGCGCTCCAGGTCGACGCTGGTGATGGAGTTGATGGTGTTGATCAGCGACACCGCGTCCGCACCACCGCGATACGCCGCCCGCGCCGCCACCCGGATGTCGGTGATATTTGGCGTGAGCTTGACGATCACCGGCAGCGAGCAGTACGTCTTGCACCAGCGCGTCACCTGTTCCACGTACTCCGGCACCTGGCCTACCGCCGCGCCCATGCCGCGCTCGGGCATGCCGTGGGGGCAACCGAAGTTCAGTTCGATACCGTCACAGCCCGTGGCTTCCACCAGCGGCAGGATGTTTTTCCAGGATTCTTCAACACAGGGCACCATCAGCGACACGATCAGCGCACGGTCGGGCCAGTCCTTTTTCACCTGGGTGATTTCCCGCAGGTTGATCTCCAGGGAACGGTCGGTGATCAACTCGATGTTGTTGATGCCCAGCACTTCACGGTTGGCGCCGTAGTGCGCCGAGTAGCGTGACGACACGTTGACCGCCGCCGGGTCTTCACCCAGGGTTTTCCACACCACGCCGCCCCAGCCTGCCTCGAAGGCGCGGACCACGTTGTAGGCCTTGTCGGTGGGCGGCGCGGAGGCCAGCCAGAACGGGTTGGGGGCCTTGATACCGGCGAAGACAATCGAGAGATCGGCCATTACGCAGCCTCCACAGTCAGCATGAGTTGGGCGTGCATGGCTTCGGCGGCCAGCTTGCCGTGTTGCACCGCTTGTACGGTGAGGTCCTGGCCGAGGCTGACGCAGTCGCCGCCGGCATACACGCCGGGAATACTGGTGCGCAGCTGTTCGTCGACAAAGATTCGCTCGCCCACGCGATGCAGTTGCTGGGCCAGTGGATCGTGTAACGCTGCGCCGTCAAACCCTTGCCCGATGGCCTTGAAGATCGCATCGGCGGCCAGTTCGAAGGTCTCGCCGGTGGGGTGCAGGCGGCCGTTTTCCATGTGTGTGCGCTGGAAGCGCATACCGCGTACATGGCCCTGGTCATCGAGCAGCACTTTTTCAGGCTGGGCCCAGGTCAACAGGCGCACTTGATTGGCCTTGGCGATGTCCTGTTCATGGTGAGTGGCGCCCATGTCCGCCAGGCCGCGACGGTAGACGAGGTTGACATCGCGGGCGCCGAGGCGGGCCATTTGCACGGCCATGTCGATGGCGGTGTTGCCGGCGCCGAGCACGATGCAGCGGTCGGCCAGGGGCAGTTGGGTCAGGTCATCGGCCTGGCGCAGTTCGCGGATGTAGTCGGTGGCGGCGAGCAGGCCGGGGGCGTCTTCGTGGGGCAGCCCCAGCTGTTTGCTGGCGGCGAGGCCCAGGCCAAGGAATACCGAATCAAATTGCTGGTGCAGTTCGCTCAACGTGAGGTTATCGCCCAGGCGCTGGCCGTGGCGGATCTCGATGCCGCCGATCTGCAGGAGGAAATCCAGTTCCTTCTGGGCAAAGTCATCCACCAGTTTGTATTTGGCGATCCCGTATTCATTCAGGCCGCCGGCTTTTTCGCGGGCTTCGAAAATCACCACGTCATGGCCATGCAACGCGGCGCGATGGGCACAGGCCAGACCGGCCGGCCCGGCACCCACCACGGCGATGCGCTTGCCGGTAGCGGCGGCGCGCTGGAAGGGGTGTTCGCTGAAGTGCGCATTGTCGATGGCGTAGCGTTGCAGCAGGCCGATCAGCACGGGGGCGCATTCTTCGCTGTTGTTGCGCACGCAGGCTTGCTGGCACAGGATTTCCGTCGGGCAGACCCGCGCACAGCTGCCGCCGAGGATGTTGGCCGAGAGGATTTTCTGCGCGGCGCCTTGGACGTTTTCGGTGTGGATGTTGCGGATAAACGACGGAATATCGATGTCGCTGGGGCACGCGTTCACGCAAGGCGCGTCGTAGCAGTACAGGCAGCGCGAGGATTCCAGTTGGGCCTGGCGGGCGTTGAGGGGCGGCGCCAGGTCGGTGAAGTGGCTGGCGAGGGTTGCGCCATCCTCATGGGGATGGGGGAGGTGGGTCAGGGTCTGGATCACGGTGGTGGCCTCACGGTTTTTTGGGATTGCCTCTAAGTGGGCATTTTTTGTTGCCTGTAATGGCCTCATCGGGGGCAAGTCGAGTCGTCGATAGCGGTCTCAGCGGTTAACAGCAACCGGCCTGGAGTGCTCAGCCCGTTTGCTCAACTGCTCGAACACCGACGGATACGCCGGCCGTTCCACATACCGCCCGGCACCGCGCTCGGCGCGCAGGTCGCCATCGGCCCAGACCAGCTTGCCCTGGCTGATGGTGTGGCTCGGCACGCCGCGCACGGTCTTGCCTTCGAAGATGTTGAAGTCGACGTTCTGGTGGTGGGTCTTGGCGGAAATGGTTCGGGTCCCTTCGGGATCCCACAGCACCAGGTCGGCATCGGCACCCACACGGACGGCGCCTTTGCGCGGGTACAGGTTGAAGATCTTCGCGGTGTTGGTGGAGGTCAGCGCCACGAATTCCTGCATCGACAGGCGCCCGGTATTGACGCCTTCGTGCCACAGCAGCGCCATGCGGTCTTCGATACCGGCGGTGCCGTTGGGAATCTTGCTGAAATCGTCCCGGCCAGCGACTTTTTGCTCGGCGCAGAAGCAGCAGTGGTCGGTGGCGGTGGTGTGCAGGTTGCCGGATTGCAGGCCATGCCACAGGGCTTCCTGATGCCCGCGTGGGCGGAACGGCGGGCTCATCACATAGCCGGCGGCGGTTTGCCAGTCGGGGTGCTGGTAGACACTGTCGTCCAGCAACAGGTGGCCGGCGAGCACTTCGCCGTACACCGCCTGGCCCTTGCCACGGGCATAGGTGATTTCATCCAGCGCTTCCTTGGTGGAAACGTGCACCAGATACAGTGGCGTGCCAATGGTCTGCGCGATGCGGATCGCACGGCTGGCCGCTTCGCCTTCCACCTGGGACGGACGCGACAGTGGGTGCGCTTCCGGCCCGGTGATGCCCTGGGCCATCAGCTTGCGTTGCAGGTGGTACACCAACTCGCCGTTTTCCGCATGCACGGTGGGCACTGCGCCTAGCTCAAGGCAGCGTTCGAAGCTGGCGACCAGGGTATCGTCGGCCGCCATGATCGCGTTCTTGTACGCCATGAAGTGTTTGAAGCTGTTGATGCCGTGATGGCTGACCAGCTCGGCCATTTCCTCGCGCACCTGTTCGCTCCACCAGGTGATCGCCACGTGAAAACCGTAGTCGGACGCCGATTTTTCGGCCCAGCCGCGCCACTGGTGAAACGCTTCCATCAAGGACTGCTGCGGGTTGGGAATCACAAAATCAATGATGGACGTAGTGCCGCCGGCCAGACCCGCTGCCGTGCCACTGAAGAAGTCTTCACTGGCCACGGTGCCCATGAAGGGCAATTGCATGTGGGTATGGGGGTCGATGCCGCCGGGCATCAAGTATTGGCCGCTGCCATCAAGTATCTCAGTGCCGGCGGGAATCTCCAGGTCCGTGCCAATGGCGCGAATCAGACCTCCCGCGCACAACACATCGGCGCGGTAACTTTCATCATGGGTAATAACGGTGGCGCCACGGATCAACAGCGACATGTCGAGTTCCTCACAGGCTTGACCGGCTTGTGCCAGTTCTAAGTGTTGTAATGCGGCTGCCGATGGTCGGTTAATTCCTGTCATCGGTGACAGGAATAGAAACTAGCCCGAGTTTTTCGATTGAGCAAGGAGATTTTTTATAAGCTTATATTTGTATTAACTATTTGATTTATAAGTATAAAAAATAAAAATCACCAAAATGTGGCGGCCTCTCACCATTTTGACGCACTTGACAGGTTCCCAATATGAGCAACATTTCTTATTGCAAATCAGGCGGTTGAGATATGCCTCTTGACGGGGTTGGTAAATAAAAATAATTGTGTCGCACCAGATTGAGTCCTGACAGTTCGGGCAACTTCCACGTTATCCAGCCTGAGTCGCGTGGCAAGTACCGTAGGTTTAATCGGAAAGCTGATTAACATCAGCGAGTTATATAAGCGGTAAGGGTATGGCGGCGGTTTTCGGCACGGTTATTGAGTGCAGGAACGGCTGGCCGGGCCCGTGATGTCATGTTGTTTACGAGGTACTCCGGCCACCTGCATCAACCCCGCAGGTGAGCAACAATAATTCGAAAAAACCGTGGAGCGGCCATGCAACAGAACAGATCGCAAGTCATTGAACGCAACGGCCTGTACGAACTCGACGCCGGCCCCGACGTCCTCGACAGCCCTCGCTACAACCACGACATGGCACCCACCAAGGTGCACGAACGCACCTGGAACAAGTGGCACATCACCGCGCTGTGGGTCGGCATGTCGATCTGCGTGCCCACCTATACGTTGGGCGGCGTACTGACTGCGTACTTTGGATTATCGGTGGGCGAGGCGCTGGTCGCGATTCTGCTGGCCAATATCGTGGTGCTGATCCCGCTGACCCTTAACGCCTTCCCCGGTACCAAGTACGGCATTCCGTTCCCGGTGTTGTTGCGCTCGTCCTTTGGCATCCTCGGCTCCAACGTGCCGTGTTTGATTCGAGCGCTGGTGGCCTGTGGTTGGTTTGGCATCCAGACCATGTTTGGCGGGCTGGCGATTCACCTGTTCCTGGGCTCGATTTTCGAGGGGTGGAAGTCCCTCGGCGGCACCGGTGAAGTGATTGGTTTCATGATTTTCTGGTGCCTGAACTTGTGGGTGGTGTTGCAGGGCGCCGAGTCCATCAAGCGTCTGGAGACCTTGTCCGCACCGCTGCTGGTGGCGGTGGGGATTGGTCTGCTGGTCTGGGCCATGCCGAATGTATCGATCAGCGAATTGATGGCGATCCCGCCCAAGCGCCCGGAAGGCGCGAGCCTCACCGGTTATTTCATGGCAGGCCTTACCGCGATGGTCGGCTTCTGGGCCACCTTGTCGCTGAACATTCCCGATTTCAGCCGCTACGCCAAAAGCCAGAAAGACCAGATCCTCGGGCAGATTTTCGGCCTGCCGCTGACCATGTTCCTGTTCGCCGCCCTCGGCGTGATCATGACCGCCGCGTCGGTGAAACTGGTGGGCGTCAGCGTGTCCGACCCAGTGACCCTGATCGGGCATATCCAGAGCCCGGTCTGGGTCGCTATTGCCATGGCGCTGATCATCATCGCGACCTTGTCCACCAACACGGCGGCAAACATTGTCTCGCCGACCAATGACTTCCAGAACATCGCGCCCAAGCTGATCAACCGCACCACGGCGGTGATCCTCACGGGGTTGGTGGGGCTGCTGTTGATGGGGCATGAATTGCTGAAAAAACTCGGGTTGATCGTTTCCGATGTGAGCCTGGAGACGGTGTATTCCAACTGGTTGCTGGGCTATTCCAGCCTGCTTGGCCCCATCGCCGGGATCATGGTGGTGGACTACTTCATCACCCGCAAACAGCAGCTTGACCTGGCGGGGCTGTACCGCGACGACGTGTACCCGGCATGGAACTGGAGCGGCTTTGTCGCCTTTGGCGTGCCGGTGGTGCTGACCTTGCTGTCGTTGGGCAGTGACGCGTTCAGCTGGTTCTACAGCTATGGCTGGTTTACCGGTTCGGCGCTGGGCGGGGTGTTGTATTACGGCTTGAATGCCAAGCGTGGTATCAGCCCGGTCACTGCTAAGTCACCGCTGTAACGGAAGTGGAATGCAATCCAAATGTGGGAGGGGGCTTGCCCCCGATTGCGGCGGGGCAGTCGCCCAGGCATTGGCTGAATGACTGCTATCGGGGGCAAGCCCCCTCCCACATTGGACCGTGTTCCACCTGTTCCACTTATAAAAAACCAGCCTGAGGAGATCCCCATGAACGCTGCCCTCGACGTTCTGCAATCGACCCACTCGCACATCAACCGCGACCGCTTGTGGCAGTCGCTGATGGACCTGGCCAAACTCGGCGCCACCCCCAAGGGCGGCGTGTGTCGCCTGGCCCTTACCGACCTCGACCGCAAGGCCCGCGATCTGTTTGTGCAATGGTGCGAAGACGCCGGTTGCACGGTGACCGTCGACGGCATCGGCAATATCTTCGCGCGTCGCCCTGGCCGTAATCCCGACCTGCCGCCGGTGATGACCGGCAGCCATATCGACACCCAGCCCACGGGCGGCAAGTTCGACGGATGCTTTGGCGTGTTGGCCGGCGTGGAAGTGCTGCGCACCCTCAATGACTTGAACGTGGAAACCGAAGCACCGCTGGAAGTGGTGGTGTGGACCAACGAGGAAGGCTCGCGCTTTCCGCCGTGCATGATGGGCTCCGGCGTATTTGCCGAGAAATTCACCCTCGCCGATACCCTGGCCAAGGTCGATGCGGATGGCGTCAGCGTGGGTGATGCGCTGAATGCGATTGGCTACGCGGGCACCCGGCCTGAAAGTGGGCACAAGGTGGGTGCGTATTTCGAGGCGCATATCGAACAAGGGCCGATTCTGGAGGATGAGAAGAAAACCATCGGCGTGGTCCTTGGCGCCCTCGGGCAAAAATGGTTTGACCTGAAACTGCGCGGGGTTGAGGCGCATGCCGGGCCGACACCTATGCACCTGCGCAAGGATGCCCTGGTGGGTGCAGCAGCGGTGGTGGCGGCGGTAAATGCGGCGGCGCTGGGGCATCAGCCCCATGCCTGCGGGACCGTGGGCTGCCTGCAAGCGTACCCGGGATCGCGCAACGTGATTCCTGGCGAAGTGCGCATGACCCTGGACTTCCGTCACCTGGAACCGGCGCGGTTGGATTCGATGATTGCCCAGGTGCGCAAGGTGATTGATGACACCTGCGCCAAGCATGGCCTGAGCTTTGAAATGGAGCCCACTGCAGATTTCCCACCGCTGTATTTCGACAAAGGCTGCGTTGACGCCGTGCGCGATGCGGCGAACGGGCTGGGTTTGTCGAACATGGACATCGTCAGCGGGGCAGGGCATGACGCGATTTTCGTCGCAGAACTGGGCCCGGCGGGGATGATTTTTGTGCCGTGCGAGGGCGGTATCAGCCATAACGAAATCGAAAATGCCGCACCGGATGATTTGGCGGCGGGGTGTGCGGTGTTGTTGCGTGCGATGGTGGCCGCTTCTGCTGCAATCGCCAGCGGCAAGCTCGCGGCCTGAAATGCGGGAAAAAGTGTGGGAGAGGGCTTGCCTCCGATGGCAGTGTGTCAGTCAGCTCATATCCAGCTGATACACCGCCATCGGGGGGCAAGCCCCCTCCACCT
>NZ_JADDUM010000210.1 GCF_015163715.1 Pseudomonas cyclaminis | reverse complement strand
ATCCCCGGCGCGGTGAATTTCGAGTGGACCGCCGGCATGGACAAGGCACGCAACCTGCGCATCCGCCGCGACATGCCGCAAATCCTCGAAGACCTCGGGCTGACGAAAGATAAAGAAATCATCACCCACTGCCAGACTCACCACCGCTCTGGCTTCACCTACCTGGTGGCCAAGGCGCTCGGTTATCCGCGAGTCAAAGGTTATGCCGGTTCCTGGGGCGAATGGGGCAACCACCCCGACACCCCCGTTGAGATTTAAGGTTTAAGGACAGTTATGAAAAAGCAGTTGTTTATCCTCAGCCAGTACTTGCTGCCGCACCACCTGCTGTCGCGCCTGGCGGGCTGCATTGCCGAGTGCCGCGTGCGCTGGTTCAAGAACGCCTTCACCACCTGGTTCGCCAAGCGCTACCAGGTGGACATGTCCCAGGCGCTGGTTGAAGACGTGACCGCCTACGAGCATTTCAACGCCTTCTTCACCCGTGCCCTCAAAGAGGGTGCGCGCCCACTGGACCAAACTCCAGGCGCAGTGCTCAGCCCGGCCGATGGTGCGGTCAGCCAGTTGGGTCCGATTGAGCATGGTCGTGTGTTCCAGGCTAAAGGCCACAGCTTCAGCGTGCTGGAGTTGCTGGGTGGCGATGCGGCTGTAGCAGCACCGTTCATGGGCGGGGATTTTGCGACGGTTTATCTGTCGCCCAAGGACTACCACCGCGTGCACATGCCACTGGCCGGCACCCTGCGGGAAATGGTCTATATCCCGGGCCGCATCTTCTCGGTCAACCAGACCACCGCCGAAAATGTGCCGGAGCTGTTTGCGCGTAACGAACGCGTTGCCTGCATCTTCGACACCGAGCGTGGGCCGATGGCTGTGGTATTGGTGGGCGCGATGATCGTCGCGTCGATTGAAACCGTATGGGCTGGCCTGGTGACGCCACCGAAGCGCGAGCTGAAAACCTTCCGCTACGACGAAGCCGCACGTGCGCCGATTCACCTGGAGAAAGGCGCGGAGCTGGGCCGCTTCAAGCTGGGTTCGACCGCGATTGTGCTGTTCGGGCCGGATCAGGTTAAGTGGTCTGAAGAACTGCTGGCGGGTTCGCCTGTGCAGATGGGCCAAGGCATGGCTTTACCTAAAGCCTGATGTAGAACCCAATGTGGGAGGGCAAGCCCCGTCCCACATTTTTGACCGAGTTTCGCCCGTTAGAGCTGACCGTCGCGGTCGCGAAAGCCGAGCAGATACAGCACGCCATCGAGCCCCAACGTCGAAATCGCCTGCTTGGCCGATTGCTTGACCAACGGCTTGGCACGGAACGCTACACCCAACCCGGCAATCGCCAGCATCGGCAGGTCATTCGCCCCGTCGCCGACCGCAATGGTCTGCTCCAGACGCAAACCTTCCTTGTGGGCCAATTCCTTCAGCAGATCCGCTTTGCGCTGCGCATCGACGATCGGCTCCACCGCCACGCCCGTCACCTTGCCATCCACCACTTCCAGCTCGTTGGCGAACACATAGTCGATGCCCAGCTTGGCCTGCAATTGCTTGGCGAAGTAGGTGAAGCCGCCGGACAGGATCGCAGTCTTGTAGCCCAGGCGCTTGAGTTCGGCGAACAGGGTTTCGGCGCCTTCGGTCAGGCGTAACGAGGCACCGATAGAGTCCAGCACGCTGACATCCAGGCCTTTGAGCAGCGCCAGACGCTCTTTGAAACTGGCGCGAAAGTCCAGCTCACCGGCCATGGCGCGTTCGGTGATCGCCGAAACCTGCTCGCCCACGCCCGCGGCCTTGGCCAGTTCGTCGATGACTTCAGCTTCGATCAGCGTGGAGTCCATGTCGAACACCGCCAGGCGACGGTTACGACGGAACAGCGAGTCTTCCTGGAAGGCGATGTCGACATTCAGTTCCTGGGCCACGCTGAGGAATTCTGCGCGCAGGGCCTGCGGGTCGGCCGGTTCGCCGCGCACGGAGAACTCGATGCAGCCCTTGCCTTGGTCAGCAGGCGTGTCCAGGGGCATGCGGCCCGACAGACGGTCGATATGATCGATATTCAGGCCGTACTGCGCCGTGATCGAGCTGACGCGCTGCAGCTGTTCGGCGGTGACCTTGCGGGTCAGTAACGTAACGATATGGCGCTTCTTGCCCTGGCCGGCCACCCAGTGCTGGTAATCCTCTTCGGACACCGGGGTGAAACGCACCTGTTGGTCGAGCTTGTACGCGGTAAAGAGGATGTCCTTGAGCACCGACGAGGCCTGCTCGGTGCTAGGGATTTCCACCAGGATGCCGAACGACAGGGTGTCGTGGATCACCGCCTGGCCGATGTCGAGAATGTTCACACCACCCTGGGCCAGCACACCGGTAATGGCAGCGGTAAGACCCGGACGGTCTTCGCCAGTGATGTTAATCAGGACAATTTCGCGCAAGGCGCACCCCCAGGCTGGAAAAAAACCGCATTCTACCCACTTTCAGTGACCATCGGGCACAGCCAGCGCTTTGCCGGTCTTGGGCCTGTCGCTATACTGCGCGTCAACTTCACGGACCGAGAGCCGAGCGCAAGTGAACCGGCCCACGCCAGTAAAAACCGATAACTTCTTCCTGCTGATCTTCCGGGCACTGCGCCACCGCCGTGTACCGATCGCATTACGCATCGCCAGCCATAACGTGATCCTGGTCGCCCTGGCCCTGGTGATCTACGCCTGCGTGATGGGTTTGCAGTTCAAGCAGGCCATGCACGAGCAAGCCGACGCCCTGGGCGAGAGCCTGACCACCCAGACCGCCACCTCGGCGACTGAGCTGTTGGTGTCCAACGACATCCTCAGCCTCAACGTGCTGCTCAACAACCTGACCAAGAACCCGCTGGTGGCTCACGCCGCGATCTACAGCGTGGACAACCGCATCATGGCCGAAGCCGGGCAGCGCCCGAAAAATGGCCTGCTGGGTGAAGCCGAAGGCCTGTACCAGAGCAATATCACATTCCAGGATGTGAAGGCCGGCCAACTGCGCATCAGCCTGGACATGCAGCAATTCCAGCAGCCGATGACCATCAGCCTGCAAAGCATGGGCATCCTCAGCGCGATCCTGCTGGCACTGGCACTGGCCTTGAGCCTGCGCCTGGGCCGGCATATCTCCACGCCCTTGATGCAACTGCGCATCTGGCTGCGGGATATCGACGAACATACCCCGGCCACCGACCGCCAGGATGAAATCGGCGACCTCGCCCGCCAACTGCACGCCAGCTTCGCCCCGGAGCCAGCGCCCAAGGCTGAACCGGAGCCTGAGTTCGACGACACCGATTACGACGACGAACCCGAGTTTGAAGTGCGCGACCTGCGTGATCCAGGCTTCGATGAGAGCGCACCGGTGGCAGGCCTCAAACCCGCTACGCGCAAGGTAATCCAGGCCGAAGAAGACGAGCTGGACGACGAAGACCCCTTCGCCGACCTGCGCGACACCTCGGTCAGCAGCCCGGCCATCGCGCCAAAGCCGGTACCGGCAAGGAACACCGAGCCCCAGCACAGCGCCGTACTGGCCGTGCAACTCGGTGCCCAGGACCAACTGCGCCGCCTGCCCCGCGCACGCCTGACCGAATTGCTGGAACGTTACCGCGATTGCCTCGACCAGGCCGCCTCGCTGTACCAGAGCGAACTGCACACCCTGAACGATGGCAGCACGCTGATGCTGTTCCACAGCGAAGACAGCGGCGAAGACTACCTGACCAACGCCATCTGCTGCGGCGAGTTACTGCGCGCCCTGGGCCATGCCCTGCAGATCGAAGTGGCGGACAGCGGCATCACCCTGCAACTGCAGCTTGGCTTGACGGTGGGTGACGACTTGTTCGGCATGAGCCAGATCGATCTGCTGCTGACCGAGATCGCCCAGGACGCCTTGGCCCTGTCGCAACACAGCCGCAACCTGCTGCTGGTGGAGCGCAAGATCAGCGAAGACACGCTGATCCGCCAACGCGCCCGCATCCGCCCGATTGCCAGCCCTGAAGGCGCCAGCTGTGTGGAGCGATTGATGGAACCGTACCCGTCGATGCTGGAGCGTCAGTTGGCGCGGATGCATGAGACCCGCAAGCCCTGAAGCACACTGCCGGGCTAATGTGAGAGGGGGCTTGCCCCAATGC
>NZ_JADDUM010000021.1 GCF_015163715.1 Pseudomonas cyclaminis | reverse complement strand
GCCGCGCTGGGCCAGCCGTGTGTGCCAGTCCAGCAGGCGCTGGGGCGTCAGGCTCTGGCCCGTGGGATTGTTGGGGTTGACCACCACCAAAACGTCGAGGCCGTCGAGGAAGAAGTCGACTTCCTGCTCCTGCACTTCGCGCACCACATACCCGGCGCGGCGCCAGGCTTCGGCATGCTCGGCGTAGCACGGCGAGAGCACACCGACTTTGCCGGACCGGCGCAGGCGCGGCAGCAACTGGATCGCCGCCTGGGAACCGGCCACCGGCAATAAATGCGCGGCACCGTAGTATTCGCTGGCGGCCTGCTCCAAGCCGTCGTCCGTCTCCGGCAACCGCGCCCAGGCCCGCAGGGGAATCTCCGGGATCGGCCAGGGCCAGGGCGCGAGGCCGCTGGACAGGTCGAGCCAATCGGCCTCGGCGATCCCATATTGAATGGACGCCTTACGCAACCGGCCACCGTGTTCAAGCATAGAATTGCGCCCCCGCACATAGGATCAGCAGCCATAACCATACGCCGCGCTGCACCAGTTGCCAGCCTCGGTCGATGGAATCGGCATCCGCCGCCGGGCCTTCGCCCAATTGCGGGCGTTGGTGCACTTCACCGTGATAGATCGCGGCGCCGCCCAATTCAACACCCAACGCGCCTGCGCCGGCCGCCATCACTGGCCCGGCGTTGGGGCTGTCCCAGGTCGGCCCCTGGGTGCGCCAGCATTTGAGGGCCAGGCGGGTGTTGCCAAGTACCGCGTAGGTCAACGCCACCAGGCGTGCAGGAATGTAGTTGAGCGCGTCGTCGATTTTCGCTGCGGCCCAGCCGAAGCGCTCGAAGCGTTCATTGCGATAGCCCCACATGGCGTCGAGGGTGTTGCTCAAGCGGTAGAGCACCACACCCGGCACGCCCGCGACGACAAACCAGAAAATCGCGGCGAATACCGCGTCGCTGCCGTTTTCCAGCACCGATTCGGTGGCGGCGCGGGCAACTTCGGTGCGGTCCAGCTCGCTGGTCTGGCGGCTCACCAGGTAGCTGACCCGTGTGCGCGCTTGATCCAGGTCATCACTGCGCAACGCCTGGGCCACCGGGATCACATGTTCGCCGAGGCTGCGCATGCCGAGGGCGCAGTACAGCGCCAGGATCTCCAGTACCCAGCCGATATACGGCGCCCACGACAAGGCGGTGGCCAGCAGGGTCAACGGCACCACGGCGATAAACCAGGCGGTCACGCCGTGGCTGCGCCAGCCACGACCACCACTATTGAAACGCTGCTCGATGCGCCCGGCGAAATTGCCGAACGCCACCAGCGGATGCCAGCGCCTGGGCTCGCCCAACAGCGCATCCAGCGCCACTGCAGCGACACACAGCAAGGCCACACTCATTGACTCACTCCCCACGTATTCTCATACAACATGTCACTCAGCGGACGCGGTTCGGTCCAGCCTTCGAGCTGCAACATCGGTGCCGGATAGAACTCGGCGACCGGCCCCAGGCACAACACGGCCAGGGGTTTGGCGCCGGGCGGCAGGCCCAGCAGATCGGCCAGGGCCTGGGGTTCGAACAACGACACCCAGCCCATGCCCAGGCCTTCCGCACGAGCGGCCAGCCACAGGTTCTGGATCGCACAGGACAGCGAAGCCATGTCCATTTCCGGCAAGGTGCGCCGGCCGAAGATATGGCGCTCGCGATCATCCATCAACGCCGCCACCAGGACTTCGGCACAGTCATTGATGCCCTCGACCTTGAGTTTCATAAATTCATCGGAGCGCTCGCCCAGGGCCTCGGCGGTGCGCACGCGCTCTTCTTCGACCAGTTGCTGGATCTGCCCGCGCAGGTGGCGGTTGCTGATGCGGATAAAACGCCACGGCTGCATCAGGCCCACACTCGGGGCCTGGTGCGCGGCCTGGAGCATGCGGTGGAGCAACTCCGGGGCGACCGTGCCGCCGCTGAAATGGCGCATGTCGCGGCGCTCGGCGATGGCGCGGTAGACGGCCTGGCGGTCGGACTCGGGGAAGGCGTTGTCTGTCATGGCTTCATCTGGGGCAAGTCGAATCGTCGCACCGCCCCTCCCACATTTCGAATGCATTCCCCTGTGAGAGGCAAAAACAATGCGGCCACCGCAAGCGGGTTCGACGGAAAGTAAAAGTGCACGTAGGAAGCAGTCATGCGCCCTTGTCGGTAAACCGCCTCGGCGCCGCGCCCTCCATTGGGGCTCAGGCCGCGAGCGATGGGCTCCCACGCGGTGGTGGTCAAGGAATGGTGATAGGTATGCCCGCGCAATGTGCCTTCCGGCAACTCGACACTTTGCAGGGCCAGTGCCGCCAGTTTCTTCTGCATCACCGCATCCCCCTGCAACAAGCCAAGCAGTTCGGCGCGATGGCCGTCGACGTCGGTGAGCGAGTCCAGCAGATACAGCATGCCGCCGCACTCAGCGAGCAGCGGTTTACCCGCCGCGTGGTGCGCACGGATGGCATCAAGCATCGAGGTGTTTTGCGCCAGCGCCTGGTGGTGCAATTCCGGGTAACCGCCGGGCAGATAGAGACTGTCGGCGTCAGGCAATGCGGGGTCATGGATCGGCGAGAAAAACGTCAGCTCGGCGCCCATCGCCCGCAACAGGTCGAGGCTGGCACCGTAGGTAAAGGCGAAGGCTTCGTCGCGGGCCACGGCAATGCGGACACCGGCCAACAGCGGCTCGGCGTCGATCACTTCAGGCGCGGCGAAGGTCACCGGTGGCGGCAAGGCGACTTCGCAACTGCTGCCCAAGGCTTGGGCGGCGGCATCCAGGCGTGCATCGAGGTCATTCAGTTCGCTGGCTTGCACCAGCCCCAGATGACGGCTCGGCAGCTCGATTCCGGTCTCGCGGGAGAGCGCGCCGTACCAGCGCAGGCCTTCGGTGAGACTGCCTTCAAGCAACTGCGCATGGCGCAACGTGCCGACGCGGTTGGCCAGCACGCCGGCGAATGGCAGGTCCGGCTGGTAGCGCGCCAGGCCCAGTGCCAGGGCGCCAAAGGTCTGGGCCATGGCGGTGCCATCAATCACGCCCAGCACCGGCACGCCGAAGTGGCGCGCCAGGTCGGCGCTGGAGGGCGTGCCGTCGAACAGGCCCATTACGCCTTCGATCAGGATCAGGTCGGCCTCCCCCGCTGCTTCCCACAGCAGGCGGCGACTTTCCTGTTCGCCCACCATCCACATGTCCAATTGATACACCGGCGCCCCGCTGGCGCGCTCGTGGATCATCGGGTCCAGGAAGTCCGGGCCGCATTTGAACACACGCACCTTGCGCCCCAGGTTGCGGTGCAAACGCGCCAGCGCAGCGGTGACGGTGGTTTTGCCCTGGCCGGACGCCGGTGCGGCGATCAATACGGCTGGGCAATGACGGGGCTGATTCAAAGTTCGACGCCCTTCTGTGCCTTGATACCGGCCTGGAACGCGTGCTTGAGCATGCCCATTTCGGTGACGGTATCGCCCATCTCGATCAGTTCTGGCTTGGCGCCACGGCCGGTGACCACCACGTGCTGCATCGGAGGGCGGGCTTGCAGGTCGCTGAGCACTTGGTCCAGGTCGAGGTAGCCGTGCTTGAGGGCGATGTTCAGTTCGTCCAGCACCACCAGGCCGATGGCTGGGTCTTGCAGCAGTTCGCGGGAGACCGTCCAAGCGGCCTCGGCGGCGGCGATATCGCGCTGGCGGTCCTGGGTTTCCCAGGTAAAACCTTCGCCCATGACGTGGAAACGCACTTGCTCGGGAAAGCGGCGGAAGAACAACTCTTCACCTGTGCTGTTGCGCCCCTTGATGAACTGCACCACGCCGCACTGCATGCCATGGCCCATGGCGCGGGCAAGCATGCCAAACGCCGAGCTGCTCTTGCCTTTGCCATTACCGGTAAGTACCAGCAGCAAGCCGCATTCGTTGGGGGAATTGGCAATGCGCTCGTCGATCACGGCTTTTTTGCGCAGCATGCGCGCCAGGTGGCGTTCGTCGCGGTCGGGGGTATCGGTCATGGCAGCTCTCCGTTGGGGCTGGACAAAAACGGCGGGCAGGAAAAAGAAAAAACAGACAGCCAAGCATCGCCCACCGTGATGCTGTTGGATGATCCAGGCCGGTCTCCGGGCTCATGAGTGGCGCTGCTCTTATGGAGAGCACGCAGGCCAACGCTGCGCCTTCCCATATCGCGAGCGATACAGTGGCAAAAGCAGCGTCTTGACTCATTTACCGTTGCGGGGGCAGCGCCGGAATTGCGGCGGCGCTGTGTACAAGCGCGCTCACTCACCGGCTTCCCTGTTTCACTCTGTCGACCCATGGGCCACAGAGCACCTGGAACAAGCGGCGAAGGTTAGTGGGTTGGGGGGCTAGCTGCAAGCTTCAACCTTGAGGCTTGCAGCGGCTTTTAAGGATTTCGCGCCAGATTGCCTGGCAACACGCGCTTGGCGCTCAGGTAGGCATTCTGCCAATACGCTTTGGACAAGGTATCGAGCTTCACCGTACCGCCGGTTTGCGGCGCATGGACAAAGCGGCCTTCGCCCACGTAGATCCCGGCATGACTGACCTGCGAACCACCGCCGGTGGCGAAGAACAGCAGGTCGCCGGTTTGCAGGTTCTGCTCGCTCACGTCCTGGGCGCGCATCACGATCAGTTCGCGGGTGGTGCGCGGCAGGGAAATCCCGGCGGCATCGCGAAACACAAAGCCGATCAGGCCGCTGCAATCAAAGCCCGAGTCCGGCGTGTTGCCGCCCCAGCGATAAGGCGTGCCGACCAGGCCCAGCGCACGGAAGAGCACGTCTTCGGCAGCAGGTGAGAAATTCTGGGTGGAGTAGTTGAACACCGGCTTGGGCTTGACCGCGACAGGAGCGGGCGGTGGACGGCTGGCGCAAGCGCTGAGCAGCGCGGCGCACACGAGGAGAACAAGGCGGGCTGACGTCGACATGTGCAAAACAATCCTGGTCTGGATGCGGCTTTCGCTGCCGAACGCTGAAAACCAGAACGCGCAAGCAAGGCTCGCGCGAACGGATTACAACAATGTCCAGGGATTCTAGCGCTTACACGTCAAACTTCAAGTATCACTTTAAGTTTACTTGCTAGCGGTAACGGTCGTCGGGGCCATGGCGAGTGCACGCTTGGCTTCGATGAAGGTTTTGCTCCAGTAGCTGTCGCCCAAGCTGTCGACTCGAACACCGCCACTGCGACGGCTGCTGGAGTGGATGAACTGGTTATCGCCCAGGTAGATACCGGCGTGGCTGACACGCCCACGGCCTGCAGTACTGAAGAAAAGCAGATCACCGGGCTTGAGGTTGTTGCGTGCGACCAACGGTGCTTTCACGTTGATCATTTCGCGAGTGGAGCGTGGCAGGTTCATGCCAGCCTCTTCACGAAACAGATAGCCGATGAAACCGCTGCAATCGAAACCGGCTTCAGAGGTACCGCCGAAACGGTAACGGGTACCGATCAGGGACATGCCACGTTCGAGGATGCTGTCGGCCAGAACTGGAAGCTGGTAAGGCTTGTTGCCGGAGAAGTCGGCCAGTTCTTTCTCGGTTGCCTGCTCTTCTTTATAAAGCGCTTCCTGATAGACAGTGGAAGACTGCGCTGCAACGAATTTTGCCTGGGAATGTTGTTGAGGCTTTTGCTGCTCAACCACCTGTTGAGGGTGGGAGGCGCAACCAAACAACAGGGTAACGAGTGCGAGAGGCACGAGGGGTGCGAAGCGATTTAGCATGGGCACGACCGTGGCTGATGTGTAAAGAAGCCGAGACTATGCCCTCTATCACATCGATTTGCAAATTCAATCGTGATCTATGTGACTTCTTGTTTGGACTATGACATCTAAGCCCTTAACACCCTATAGACGCCTTTCGCGTGGCCAAACCGGCCCAAACGCGGGTTTTCTGACGCCTGGAATTTGCCAAAACCCTTGAAAACAAAGGGCGGGCTACCAGCCGAGGGTTTCCTTGAGGAAGGGGATGGTCAGCTTGCGCTGGGCCTGCAAAGAGGCCTGATCGAGCTGTTCGAGCAAGTCGAAAAGCGCACTCATGCTGCGAGTGCCACGGGTGAGGATAAAGTGCCCGACTTCGTCGGTGAGGTGCAGGCCGCGACGGGAGGCGCGCAATTGCAGGGCGCGCAATTTATCTTCGTCGGACAGCGGGCGCATCTGGAAGATCAGTGCCAGGGTCAGGCGCGATTTGAGGTCGGCCAGCTTGACGGGCAACTCGCGCGGCGAGGTGGAAGCAGCGATCAACAAGCGCCGACCGCTGTCACGCAAGCGGTTGAACAGATGAAACAGCGCCTCTTCCCAGTCGGCCTTGCCGGCAATCGCCTGAAGGTCATCCAGGCACACCAGCTCGTATTGCTCAAGGTTATCGAAGATGCCGATGCCGCGGTCCATCAACTCAGCCAAGGGCAGGTACACCGCCGGCTCGCCGATCTGCTCGAAGCGCAGGCAAGCGGCCTGCAACAGGTGAGTACGCCCCACGCCGTGCTTGCCCCACAGATAGATCAGGCTTTCAGTCCACCCGGCGTCGGCTTCGCAGAGCCGCTCGACATAGCCGAGTGCAGCGGCATTGGCGCCTGGGTAGTAATTGATAAAGGTGGCGTCATCACGCAGACGCACACCTAAGGGCAGCTGAATCGGTTTCATGCTGACTGAACGGCTCCCATCGAACCGCTAGTGGCCTCTGTGTAAAGTTTGCAAAGTTTATACCCGTGAAGCCGGGCGCACAATGCAGCAGACCACAAGCAAAATCAAAGGTTTGCGTTAACTTGCCGGTTTTACGCGGATTGTTTGACGCCACCACCCCATAAACGACAAACCCGGCCGGAGCCGGGTTTGTGACGCAGCGGTTAAAGGTCGGGGTCTTCGACGCCCGTGTACACATCCGAATCCTTGTACAGATCGTGCATATGGCGCACCAGCACCATGATCACCGCCGCCACCGGCAATGCCAGCAAGATGCCAGTAAAACCAAACAGCTCGCCGCCCGCCAGGATCGCAAAGATCACCGCCACCGGGTGCAGCCCGATCCGATCGCCCACCAGCAAGGGCGTCAGCACCATGCCTTCAAGGGCCTGGCCGACCATGAACACCGCGACAATCCCGAGCATCGGGTACAGGTCGCCGCCAAATTGGAACAGACCTGCCACCAGCGCCGCACCGATACCAATCACAAAGCCCATATAAGGAACAATGGCGGCCAGACCAGCGATCAAGCCAATCAACAGGCCCAGCTCCAGGCCGATGGCCATCAGGCCGGCGGCGTAGATAACCCCCAGGGCCAACATCACCAACAACTGGCCACGCACGAATGCACCCAGCACTTCATGGCATTCACCGGCCAGGGACACGATGCGCTCCTCACGATCACGCGGCAGCAGGCTACGGATCTTGGCCATCATGATGTCCCAGTCGCGCAGCAGGTAGAACGCAACCACGGGAATCAGCACCAGATTGGTCAACCAGCCGATCAATGCCAGGCTCGACGCCGTGGCCTGACTGAGGATCACGCCGACGATATCGGTGGTTTGCCCCATATGCTCGCTGATCGCCGCCTTGACCTTGTCGAACTTCCAGAAACCGTCCGACAGCCCCAACTTGGCCTGGGCCCACGGCATCGCCGTGTGCTGCAACCAGTCGAGCATCTGCGGCGCCAGTTCATAGAGGCGAAACAGTTGCTTGGCCAGCATCGGTACCAGCACCAACACCAGCGCGGTGATGATCAAGGTGAACAGCGCAAACACTGCCACCACGCCCAAGGTCCGCGACAGGCCGGCTTTCTCCAGGCGATCCACCACCGGATCGAACAGATAGGCCAGCAACAACGCAACCAGGAACGGCGTCAGGATCGAATGCAGCAAGAACACAAAAACGCACAGCAGGACGATCCCGCCAAGCCACACCCAACGACGCGTATCCGCCATAAGCCACTCCATTGTTTCTATATAAGGAAGAACTGTTACCAACGAAAACGCAGTTGGGCCTGAGGCTCAGGTGCGACAGCCGGTTGCGCGCCTTCAGCGACCGGCTGCGCGGCCTGCGCCTCACCCGCAGGAATCTCCTGCAGCTTGGCCAGGCTCAACTGGGTGCGCAACTGATCGGCGCTGCCGTTGACCCGGTACACAATGCGGTTGCCATCCACCCACTGCGGCTGGCCACCAAAGGGCTCCAGCAGATGACCCAGCGCGGCATAACGCTCCAGGGTCATCCCCTGCACTTCCAGCAATTGTTCGCTGCTCACACCCGGCTTGACCGCAAAACGCGGCGCCAGTTTTTGACTGACCGCCAGCATCACGGCATCGGCGACCGCGCCGGTGTCGGCGCCCTGGACAGTGCCCTGATCGCTCTTCTCACCCAGCCACAGACGCCATTTGGCCTGCCATTGATTGCCTTCCTGACGTGCGTGCACGGCGAGCAAGGCGTCAGCGCCATAACGCTCGGACGCGGCGCGCAACGGCGTGGCATCGGCACTCTCCAGGTTCGGCGCCGTGGCGACGACCTGCTCATCCAGATCCCCCAGCGGCAGACGCAACGGCAAGCCACGGTGTTGCGCGGCACGCCGCAGCGCCTGGGCGACGGTCTGGCCATCCCCCACCAGGCTGCTGCCTTCGGTGGAGTCGTTCAGCCACCAACCGAGGATCGACGGCCGATTGCTGCCCCAGATCGACAGGCCCGCATCACGCAGCGCACGGTCAGTGGTGACGGGGTCGAAGTCCACTTGCAGGCTCTCGGGCGGGCCTGCGTCGTAGCCGTACTGGGTGATGATTTGCTGCGGATCCTTGCGAATCGCCGCCAGGCCTGCGCCATCGGCGGCCTTGGCGTCGCCGGTCAGGCGGATCACCAGGGTCTGCACAGCGCGCTGGGTCGCCTGGTCGCGCTCCTGGGGCGATTGGCTGCTGACAGGTTCAAGTACTTGATAGAGGCCATTGAGGGTTTCGGCATGACTCGCCAGGCTGACCAACGACAAGCAGCCCACAAAGAAGAATTTACACAGACGCATGGAAGATTCCCGAACGACAAATTTAGCGGCTGGAACAGACCGCGTGAACTCGGTTTGCCATGGCTGTGACCACGGCGACCGGCAAAACATTCACAGGGTCCTGGTAAGTTTTCATGCTGTCATAACGATAGCGGGTTCAAGGCTATACCTTAATACGCACCACGGCTGAGGCGATTAGCATTTTTTTAACCTATATGGCCCTGCCCGTCGCCCGAGGATGGCCGCTGCCCCTCAAGCCTGATAAAATCGCGCGCCTTCGCAGACCGTCCCCGGCTGGGCCTTTTACCAAAAGCGCCTGCCCGCTCGGTCGTTACCCCTGAATCCCCCCTAAAGGCCTGGATCATGAGCAAGCAACCCTCCCTGAGCTACAAGGACGCCGGTGTAGACATCGACGCCGGTGAAGCATTGGTCGAACGCATCAAGAGCGTCGCCAAGCGCACTGCGCGCCCCGAAGTCATGGGCGGCCTGGGCGGTTTTGGCGCCCTCTGCGAAATCCCGGCCGGCTACAAGCAGCCTGTTCTGGTGTCCGGCACCGACGGCGTGGGCACCAAGCTGCGCCTGGCACTGAACCTGAACAAGCACGACAGCATCGGCATCGACCTGGTTGCCATGTGCGTCAACGACCTGGTGGTATGCGGCGCTGAGCCGTTGTTCTTCCTGGACTACTACGCCACCGGCAAGCTCAACGTCGAGACCGCTACCCAAGTGGTTACCGGCATTGGCGCGGGTTGCGAACTGTCGGGTTGCTCCCTGGTCGGCGGCGAAACCGCTGAAATGCCAGGCATGTACGAAGGCGAAGACTACGACCTGGCCGGTTTCTGCGTCGGCGTTGTCGAGAAAGCCGACATCATCGACGGCTCCAAAGTGGCTGCCGGCGACGCCCTGCTCGCCCTGCCGTCCTCCGGCCCGCACTCCAACGGCTACTCGCTGATCCGCAAGATCATCGAAGTGTCCGGCGCCGACATCGAGAACATCCAACTCGACGGCAAGCCGCTGACCGACCTGCTGATGGCCCCGACCCGCATCTACGTCAAGCCACTGCTCAAGCTGATCAAGGACACCGGCGCGGTCAAGGCCATGGCCCACATCACTGGCGGCGGCCTGCTGGACAACATCCCGCGCGTGCTGCCAAAAGGCGCCCAGGCGATTGTCGACGTGGCCAGCTGGACTCGCCCGGCTGTGTTCGACTGGCTGCAAGAGAAAGGCAACGTCAACGAAACCGAAATGCACCGCGTGCTCAACTGCGGCGTGGGCATGGTGATCTGCGTGGCGCAAGAGCACGTGGAAACCGCGCTGAACGTCCTGCGTGAAGCCGGCGAGCAGCCTTGGGTCATCGGTCAGATCGCCACCGCACCGGAAGGCGCGGCCCAGGTTGAACTGAAGAACCTCAAGGCTCATTAATGTCCCAGACCTGTGATGTCGTGGTGCTGCTCTCCGGCACCGGCAGTAACTTGCAGGCCCTGATCGACAGCACGCGCACCGGCGACAGCCCGGTGCGCATCGCGGCGGTGATCTCCAACCGCAGCGACGCCTACGGCCTGCAACGCGCCAGGGACGCGGGTATCGATACCCGCTCGCTGGATCACAAGGCTTTCGAGGGCCGCGAGGCCTTCGACAGCGCCTTGGTCGAACTCATCGACGCCTTCAATCCCAAACTCGTGGTACTGGCTGGTTTCATGCGCATTCTCAGCGCTGATTTCGTACGGCATTACGACGGGCGCCTGCTGAATATCCACCCTTCCCTGCTGCCCAAATACAAAGGCATGCACACCCATCAGCGCGCCCTCGACGCCGGTGACAGTGAGCATGGCTGCAGCGTGCACTTTGTCACCGAGGAACTCGATGGCGGGCCTCTGGTCGTACAGGCAGTGGTTCCGGTAGAGTCTGACGACTCGGCGCAGACACTTGCGCAACGGGTTCATACCCAGGAACACAGGATTTACCCGCTGGCTGTGCGCTGGTTTGCCGAGGGGCGGTTGATTCTCGGTGACCAGGGTGCATTATTGGACGGTCAGTTACTCGCGGCCAGCGGCCACTTGATTCGAACCTAGGAGATTTTATGCGTCGCGCCTTGCTCTTCGCTTTTGCGCTGTTCGCCTTGCCTGCCGTGCAAGCGGCAGACCTTCACCCCTTCTCCGTCAGCTACACCGCCGACTGGAAACAGTTGCCCATGAGTGGTTCGGCTGAACGCAGCCTGACCAAGAATGACAACGGCACCTGGACCTTGAACTTCAAGGCTTCCATGATGATCGCCAGCCTGACCGAAACCAGCGTGATCCTGTTTGACAAGGACACCCTGCAACCGAAGAGCTACACCTTCGAACGCGGCGGCCTGGGCAAGGCGAAGAAGATCAACCTGGACTTCGACCAGACCGCCAAGAAAGTCACCGGCTTTGAAAACAAAGACCCGGTCAACGTGCCCCTGCAAAGCGGCATGCTCGACAAGTCGACCTACCAGCTGGCATTGCAACGCGATGTGGCGGCCGGCAAGAAGAGCATGAGCTACAACGTGGTGGAAGGCACCGACGTCGACACCTACGACTTCCGCGTGATCGGCCCGGAAAAGGTCCAGACCAAAGTAGGCTCCATCGACGCGATCAAGGTCGAGCGCGTGCGTGACCCGACCCAAAGCAAGCGCATCACCCAGATGTGGTTTGCCAAGGACCAGGGCGGCATCCTGGTTGCCCTGCGTCAGGTTGAGACTGATGGCAAGGAGTACAACATCATGCTGCAGGACGGTACCGTTGACGGCAAGGCTGTCAAAGGCAACTGAGTGCGCGGATGTTGTTGAACAAGAGCCTCGCGGAATGCGGGGCTTTTTTTCGCCTGGAGGTTTTGCCTTGAAGCTTCTGGCGCTATCGGGGGCAAGCCCCTCCCACACTGGGCCGGGTTCCGGCATGAGAATGCGGTCGAATGTGGGAGGTCGCCCAACATGAAACTTCTGTCATAAACCGCAAAAGCGGTTTACTTAGCAAGCTAACAAATCGTATAAAAAAGGCCTGCGACGACTTGCCGCAGGCCCTACCAGAGATTGGAGCAAGCAGATGACTGTAAAAGTGACTGAACGCGACGACGAACATATGTCCCACGAAGCACTGGGCCATGGGATTCACATCTGGGATGTACACCAGCAAGACCTGCTGGTCGGCATGTTTCACAATGAGAGCGACGCTCATAATTATAAAAACGAGCTTGAATCGCTTGAGATGAAACGCCAGGCACAAAGCTCCTGAAGCTACCTTGTAGTGAGCGGGCTTGCCCCGCGCTGGGTGGCGAAGCCGCCCCACTAAAAACGCCGCATTCTTTCAGAGAGAATGCGGCGTTTGGTTTTCAGGGCCGCTTCGCAGCCCAACGCAGGGCAAGCCTGCTCACCACAGGCAAGCCCGCTCAGCACAATTGGTTGCTACCGCCTTACCACATCAGGTCATCCGGGATCTGGTACGCCGCGTATGGATCGTCCTCATCCGGAACCTGGCTTTCGGTGAGGATATTGAGCTGCACGATGCGCTCCGGGGCGCGCTCCTGGATTTTCAGCGCCGCTTCACGCGGGATCACCTCGTAACCGCCACCGTGGTGCACGATGGCCAGGGAGCCGTTGCTCAGCTTGTTGCGCATCAGCGTGTTGACCGACAGGCGCTTGACCTTCTTGTCATCCACGAAGTTGTAGTAGTCCTCGGTGGTCAGCTTGGGCAGGCGCGACGTTTCGATCAATTGCTTGACCTGGGCCGTGCGGGCCTTGGCCTCGGCTTTTTCCTGATGCTGGCGGTTCAGCTCCTGGTCGCGCTTGACCTTCTCGGCGTGCGCCTCAATGGCCAGGCGAGCCTGGGTGTCATCCGCCTCGATCTGGCCTTTGTGGACCAGGCGCTGCTGCTTCTGTTTATCTTTGCCGACCTGCTTGGCCTGCTTTTGGTTGACCAGACCTGCTTTGAGCAACTGGTCGCGAAGGGAAAGGCTCATGGTGCTTACTCACTTAGGCAACTGCTCAACCGCAGCTGGACACGTTCTTTTCCTGACGTTTGGCTTCGCCCCACAGGGCGTCCAACTCTTCGAGGGTGCAATCTTCTATGGGACGACGGGTGTCGCGCAATGCCTGTTCGATAAATCGGAAACGTCGTTCGAACTTGGCATTGGCGCCACGCAGCGCGGTTTCCGGGTCGACCTTGAGGTGACGGGCCAGGTTGACCGCCGCAAACAGCAGGTCACCGACTTCATCGGCAATGGCCACCGAGTCGTTGTCGGCCATGGCTTCGAGCACTTCATCCAGCTCTTCGCGCACGTTGTCCACCACCGGCAAGGCCGATGGCCAGTCGAAACCAACCTGGCTGGCGCGCTTTTGCAACTTGGCGGCACGGGATAAGGACGGCAGCGCGGTGGGCACATCATCGAGCAGGGACAATTGCTCCGGCGCGTCGGATTTTTCCGCACGCTCCTCGGCCTTGATCTGCTCCCAGCGTTTCTTGACCTGCTCCTCGCTCAACTGCGGGATATCCAGCGGCGCGTACAGATCGCCGGTGGGGAACACGTGAGGATGGCGTCGGATCAGCTTGCGCGTGATGCCGTCGATCACACCGGCAAATTCGAAACGCCCTTCTTCCCGCGCCAGCTGGCTGTAATAGACCACCTGGAACAGCAAGTCGCCCAGCTCACCTTGCAGGTGATCGAAGTCGCCACGCTCGATGGCGTCGGCCACTTCATAGGCTTCTTCCAGGGTGTGCGGGACGATGGTCGCGTAGGTTTGCTTAATGTCCCACGGGCACCCGTATTTCGGGTCCCGCAGGCGGCTCATCAGGTGCAGCAGGTCTTCCAGCGAATACATCATGGTGTGCGGTTACGCCGTGTCTCGATGATGTTCGGCAACTGGGAAATCCGCCCCAGCAACCGGCCTAATGCGTCCAATCCCGGAATCTCGATGGTCAGGGACATCAACGCGGTGTTGTCCTCTTTGTTCGAGCGGGTGTTGACCGCCAGCACGTTGATCCGCTCATTGAGCAGCACTTGCGACACGTCCCGCAGCAAGCCGGAACGGTCGTAGGCACGGATGATGATGTCCACCGGGTAGGTGAGCACCGGCACCGGGCCCCAGCTGACCTGGATAATCCGCTCCGGCTCGCGCCCGCCCAGTTGCAGCACCGAGGCGCAGTCCTGGCGGTGAATGCTGACGCCACGGCCTTGGGTGATGTAGCCGACGATGGCATCCCCCGGCAACGGCTGGCAGCATCCGGCGATTTGCGTCAGCAGGTTGCCCACGCCCTGGATCTGGATATCGCCGCGCTTGCCGGGCTTATAGCCGGTGGCTTTGCGCGGGATCAGCTCAAGCTGTTCGTTGCCGCGTTCCGGCTCGACCAGTTGCTGGGCCAGGTTGACCAGTTGCGCCAGGCGCAGGTCGCCGGCCCCGAGGGCGGCAAACATGTCTTCGGCGATCTTCATGTTGGCTTTTTCGGCCAGCTTGTCGAAGTCCACCTGAGGCAGGCCCAGGCGGCCCAGTTCGCGTTCGAGCAGGGTCTTGCCGGCAGCGACGTTCTGGTCCCGCGCCTGCAACTTGAACCAGTGGACGATCTTCGCCCGCGCCCGCGACGTGGTGATGTAGCCCAGGTTCGGGTTCAGCCAGTCGCGGCTCGGCGTACCGTGCTTGCTGGTGATGATCTCGACCTGTTCACCGGTCTGCAGGCTGTAGTTGAGCGGCACGATGCGCCCGTTGATCTTGGCGCCCCGGCAGTTGTGGCCGATCTCGGTGTGCACGCGGTAGGCGAAGTCCAGGGGCGTGGAGCCTTTGGGCAAGTCGATGGCGTGGCCGTCGGGGGTGAAGATGTAGACCCGGTCCGGCTCGATATCCACCCGCAGTTGTTCGGCCAGGCCGCCGATGTCGCCGAGTTCTTCATGCCATTCCAGCACTTGGCGCAGCCAGGAGATTTTCTCTTCGTACTGGTTGGAGCCGGCCTTGACGTCGGTGCCCTTGTAGCGCCAGTGCGCGCACACCCCCAGCTCTGCTTCTTCATGCATGGCATGGGTGCGGATCTGCACTTCGAGCACCTTGCCCTCGGGACCGATCACCGCCGTGTGCAGCGAGCGATAGCCGTTTTCCTTGGGGTTGGCGATGTAGTCGTCGAACTCTTTGGGAATGTGCCGCCACAGGGTGTGGACGATGCCCAGCGCGGTGTAGCAGTCGCGCATTTCCGGCACCAGCACACGCACCGCACGCACGTCGTAGATCTGGCTGAAGGCCAGGCCCTTGCGCTGCATTTTGCGCCAGATGGAATAGATATGCTTGGCGCGGCCGCTGATGTCGGCGTCGACACCGGTGGCTTGCAACTCGGCGCGCAACTGGCCCATCACGTCGCTGATAAAGCGCTCGCGGTCGAGCCGCCGCTCATGCAGCAACGTGGCAATCTGTTTGTATTGATCGGGTTCCAGGTAACGGAAGGACAAGTCCTCCAGTTCCCACTTGATATGGCCGATGCCCAGGCGATGGGCCAACGGCGCGTAGATGTCGAAGACTTCGCGGGCAACGCGATTGCGTTTCTCGTCGTCGGCGGTTTTCACCGCACGGATCGCGCAGGTGCGTTCGGCCAGTTTGATCAGGGCGACGCGTACGTCGTCGACCATGGCGACCAGCATCTTGCGCAGGTTCTCGACCTGGCCCTGGGTGCCCAGCACCATGGACTGGCGCGGGCTGAGGCTGGCGCTGATGGCCGCCATGCGCAGCACGCCGTCGATCAGTTTGGCCACCACCGCGCCGAAACGCTGGCTGACGGTCGGCAACTGGATGTGCCCTTCACGCACGCCGCGATACAGCACGGCGGCGATCAGCGAATCCTGGTCCAGCTTGAGATCGGCAAGGATCTCGGCGATCTCCAGCCCGGTGCGAAAGCTGGAGGTACCTTCGGCCCACAGGTTCTTGGCCGCATTGTCTTGCTGCTCAGACTCGCGAGCGAACTCGCAGGCTGCTTTCAAGGCTTCACGGTCCAGTGCCGGGTCGACACTGATGGCATGATCCAGCCATGCCTCCAGGTTGATACTGCCGTCAGTGTTGATCGGCTGGTGTGCTCTCACCTGTACCATCTTGCTTACCTTCCCTACGACGCACCTTGGATGCGCCAAAAATCATGCCGACCTTTTGCTGCAAACTCCCTGGCAGATCACGGCCTTGGAGAATGCAGGCCAGTCGGATTAAACGGGCATCCTAGCCCGCTTCAAATAACGCCATGGCCTCGACATGCGCTGTCTGCGGAAACATGTCGAGGATCCCGGCACGTTTTAGCCGGTAGCCTTGCTTGACCAACTCAACCGTGTCCCGCGCCAGCGTCGCCGGGTTGCAGGACACATACACCAGGCGCTTGGCCCCCAGGGTGGCGAGCTTGCGCACAACCTCTTGGGCACCATCGCGGGGTGGATCCAAGAGTACCGCAGAAAAGCCCTGTTTGGCCCAATCTGCGTCAGTCAAAGGCTGGGACAAATCGGCCTGAAAAAACTGCGCATTATGCAAATTGTTGCTGACAGCGTTCTGTGCGGCCCGATCCACCATGGTCTGCACCCCTTCCACCGCCACTACTTCTCGCACCTGTTTTGCCAGCGGCAGGGCAAAGTTGCCCAGCCCACAAAACAGGTCCAGCACCCGCTCATCGGGCTGCGGCGCCAGCCAGTCCAGGGCCTGGGCAACCATCGCCTCGTTGACCCCGGCGTTGACCTGGACAAAATCCCCCGGCCGTACGCCAGTTGCAGGTCCCATGCGTCCAATCGAAACCCTAGTGACTGATCGGGCTCAACCGGTTCCGGCTGGCCTTCGCCATGCAGCCACAATTGGGCTTCATGGAAACTGCAAAATTCTTTCAGGATCAACAGGTCCGCGTCCGACAGCGGCGCCATATGCCGCAGCAACACGGCGACGGACGAGCCACTGAACAACTCGACATGCCCCAGGGCCTGAGGCTTGCTCAGACGCCGCAGCATGTTCGGCAGGCGCTGCATGATCGGTTGCAAGGCCTGTACCAGCACCGGGCAATCGTCGATGGCGACGATGTCCTGGCTGGCCACGGCGCGGAAACCCACCTCGAGTTTTTTCGCCTTGGCATCCCAGCGCACGGCCACGCGGGCACGGCGTCGGTAACCGAACTCGGGGCCGCTTAACGGCGCGGCCCACTCTTGCGGTTCGACACCGGCCACACGGGACAGTTGCTCCGCGAGCATGCGCTGTTTCAGGGCAAGTTGTTCGTTGTGGGGCAAGTGCTGCACGCTGCAACCGCCGCAGCGACCAACGTGGGCGCACGGCGCCGGGCGGCGCAATTCGCTGGCCTTGAACACCCGTTCAGTGCGAGCCTCGACCACTTTGCCGTGGGCGCCCAGCACTCGTGCTTCGACTTCTTCGCCAGCCAGCGCGCCATTGACGAACCAGGTGCGACCTTCAAAGAACACGATGCCACGGCCGTCATTGGCCAGGCGCTCGATGGTCAGGCGCTGTTTCTTGCCCACTGGAATCTGTGGGGCCCGGCTGCCGCCCGTCGGTTGGAAGCGCAGGCCTCTCTCGTGCTTGGCCATCAGTTGGGTTCGTCGAAAATGCCGGTCGACAGGTAACGGTCGCCTCGGTCACAGATGATCGCGACGATCACCGCGTTTTCCACTTCCTTGGACAGACGCAACATACCGGCCACGGCGCCGCCGGAGGACACGCCGCAGAAGATGCCTTCTTCACGGGCCAGGCGGCGGGTGGTGTCTTCAGCTTCGCGCTGGGCCATGTCGATGATGCGATCCACGCGCGTGGAGTTGTAGATCTTCGGCAGATACTCCTCGGGCCAGCGGCGAATGCCAGGGATCGCCGAGCCTTCCATCGGTTGCAGGCCGACGATCTGGATCGCCGGGTTCTGCTCCTTGAGGTAGCGCGAGTTGCCCATGATGGTGCCGGTGGTGCCCATGGAGCTGACGAAATGGGTGATGGTGCCTTGGGTCTGGCGCCAGATCTCCGGACCGGTGGTGGTGTAGTGCGCCTCGGGGTTGTCCCCATTGGCGAACTGGTCCAGCACCTGACCACGGCCTTCGGCGGCCATGCGCTCAGCAAGATCGCGGGCGCCTTCCATGCCTTCTTCCTGGGTCACCAGCACCAGCTCGGCGCCATAGGCAGTCATCGCCGCCTTGCGCTCGGCGCTGCCGTTGTCGGGCATGATCAACACCATCTTGTAACCCTTGATCGCAGCGGCCATGGCCAGCGCGATCCCGGTGTTACCCGAGGTGGCTTCGATCAGGGTGTCGCCAGGCTTGATCTGCCCGCGCAATTCGGCACGGGTGATCATCGACAGCGCCGGGCGGTCCTTGACCGAGCCTGCGGGGTTGTTCCCTTCGAGCTTGAGCAACAGGGTATTGCTGGTTTCACCCGCCATGCGTTGCAAGCGGACCAGGGGCGTGTTGCCGACGCAATCGGCGATTGTAGGGTACTGCAAGGTCATGGCGTATTCGCAATCCAGACTGCGGGGCGCACATCATACCGGGAAAGGCCGGCGGGCCATATCACGCAAAGTGCGGTGCTTATAAGCTAAAGCTATAAGCCGTTGCACCTCTGTGACGTCAATGGAACTGAACGCTATTGCCCACCACTTATCCCAGGCAATAAGGACGTCGCGGAACAACGACTGGTCCTACACCAATTGCCGTGTTGATAACAGGGACGTCAATTTTATTCAAAAACAGGGTAAAACCATGACCTCCTTCGCAACGTCTCAACTCCCGCCTGCAACGTCCGACGCTGCCAGCCTTCGGCCAGCGCGAGACTCGACCACTCCGACAGACAGCTCTTTCCCCACCCGTCTGAACTCCGCCGACGTACAGCAGATGCTTCAATCTCGCGGCCACAGCGAACTTCTCAAAGAACGCACCGGGCATAACCTAATGCTGACCGCCCATCGCGGGACAGGCCCAACCAGCTTGTTTGGCTCAACATTTCCACAGCGTTTTCATCCTGAGAACAGCCTCCAGGCGATCAAAGCTGCCATTGTTCAGGGCGCCGATGCGATTGAAATCGATATTTTCAAAGCCAAAGACGGCACCGTGATGGTCACTCATGACGATGAGATTTGGCGAAACGCATTCGACGCTGATCGAAGCGGCGCCAAACTGCCCGAGGGCGAAACCAAGGCGTCCTATCTGGTTGGACAAAAAACGGTCGATGAACTGCAAAAAATACCTATCGGGCGCAAGGGTGAAGTCACACCAACTCTGTCGTCAGTCATCGAACTGGTCAATGATGCCAACCAGACACTGACTGCGTACGGTAAAAAACCGGTCATCCTGAATATCGAATTAAAAGATGAAACCGCCGTTTCTTCCATGCTTGATCTCGTAGAACAGGGGGGGCAAAACATGCAGAAACTCGCACCGGAAAATATCATTTTCTGTTCGTTCAAACATGAGGCGCTCAAGGAATTGAAGGCTGAGGCCAAACAGCGAGGTTTGAGTGGAATAAACATTGCCCCCGGTATAAAAACGGCGGATTTGTTCGGCAAGGAAAATGTGAAGGAGGATTTTTCCCTTAAAGATCCCAACGCGAAGTATCAGACCGATGCCATGAACAATTTGCGTAATCTCGTTGAGGGCAACGATTTTCAAGGATACGACGGGATTCTGTGGGATTTGCGTGCACCGATCGTCGACCTTGCGGTGTCAGGGAAAAAAGCCATACATGCTTCCACATCCGACTTCAGGCAATACGGCGCCAATCGCGACTTCTCCCATGTACTCCTCAAGCTGAGCAAGCAGGCCGAGACTTTTTTCAAATGTGACAATGTTGATGACGCGAGAAAAGTATTACTTGAATCCAGCATTTTGCTGGGTGGGATAGGTATTCAAATGATATACAAAAAAACGCCGGAGGGTGACGACGCATTTTTTTTCTATCAACCCGATGATCAACATAACAATAGTTCGATACTAAAAACCGGGGCACAAAAACCGATTGCCTATTCAAAGCTCGTATCTGAATAAAACTTCTTATCGCACGTGATTTCTCAGGAACACTGCCTCACCCATCGCCGAAATCTGCCCTTCGATCAGCGCCTCGAAGGGCTTAAGCAACGGCCCGAACGATACCGGCGCCTCCAGCACCTGCAACGCCTGGACGATGGCTTCTACCGTCGACAATGCCCCCGGCCCCGGCGCCTTGCGCAATCGATAACGCGAAACGCCGCCCTCGGCCAAGGTTACCCGTGGCAACGCCGCCAGCAGCGGGTTGAGATGCAGCAGTTTGCGCGCCTTGCGCCAGGTGCCGTCGGGCACCACCAACAGCAGTGGTTGATCGCCGGGCGCATAGGCGTGCAGCGGCTGGGCGTCATCCGCCGGGAACAGCAGTCGAGCCTGATAACCGGGTGGGCTCAATAACGTCGCCAAATCATCGAACACCTCCCCCACCACCAATTGCGCATTGCTCAAGCCCAACGCCGCCAACCGCGCCGTGTTGAGCGCATGGTTGACCTCGCTCGGGTGCTGCAACAGCAGCACGCGGGTACGGCTGTCGAGGCTGGGTATCAGCGCACACAAACAATGGGTGACGGGCCTGAGGCAACGGGAACATTGGGGTCTGGACATGGTTTATCAGGCCTGGTTGAGCTGGGCTTTGAGCAAATCGCGGAAGGTCTGGATCAGCGGTTCGCGGCTGCGGCCACGGCGCATGATCATCGAGAACGGCGCCTGGTAGCCAAAGGTGGCAGGTAGCAGCACCCGCAGATCGCCCTTGTCGGCCCAGGCCTGGGCGTAATGCTCCGGCAGGTAGCCGATGTAGGCGCCGGAGAGCACGAGGATCAGTTGCGCCTCCATGCTTTCCACCGTGGCGGCGCTGTGCTTGAAGCCGTGGCGCGCCAGTTCCGCCTGGCTCCAGTAGCCGCGGCCGACCATGCGTTGCTGGGTGATCACTTGCTCTGGAATGCGCCGTTCATTGAACAACGGGTGTCGCGTGCTGCAATACAACCAATGCTGCTCGCGGTACAGCGGCATGTAGATCAGCCCGCTCATGCGGTTGGAAAAGGCGCCGATGGCCAGGTCCAGGCGGTTGTCCTGCACGCCCAGTTGCAGCTCGTAGGGGCTCATCACCGAGAGATGCAGGTGCACCGCCGGGTGTTCCAGGCTGTAGGCGCCGATGACTTCGGCAAACGGCAGGGCCTTGTCGCTGACGGTGGAGTCGAGCACGCCAAGCTTGAGGGTGCCCCGCAGCTCGCCTTTGAGCGCGGCGGCGTATTGCTCGAAGCCTTCCAGCTCGGCTAATAGACGCAGGGTTTCCTGATGAAACAACTCGCCCTTGCTGGTGAGACTGAACCCGCCACGCCCGCGATGGCACAGCACCAGGCCCAACGCGGACTCCAACTGGCTCATATACGTACTGATGGCCGACGTGGACAGGTTGAGTTCGTGCTGCGCATTGGCAAACCCCTGGTGCCGCACGACGCTGACGAAGATGCGCAGGAGTTTCAGGTCGGGCAAGGCGTTGGCCATGAGGTCTCCAGAGGCATACACAACATCCCGTGGGAGGGGCTTGCCCCCCACATTTGCACGCAGTTTACCCCAGGCAATAGTTTAGAAAAATCTGAACTAAGTATTTGCCCCTGCCGATTCTTCCCGCCACGGGCTTTTCGCAGAATCGGCCTCTAATAAACAAAACAACGATGAGGCAATCCCGTGGACAAGATTTTCCACCAACCACTGGGCGGCAACGAAATGCCGCGCTTCGCCGGCATCGCCACCATGATGCGTCTTCCCCACCTGCAATCGGCCAAGGGCCTGGACGCCGCCTTTGTCGGCGTGCCCCTGGACATCGGCACTTCGCTGCGCGCCGGCACCCGCTTCGGGCCGCGTGAAATCCGCGCCGAGTCGGTGATGATCCGCCCGTACAACATGGCTACCGGCGCCGCACCGTTCGACTCGCTGTCGGTGGCCGATATCGGCGACGTGGCGATCAACACCTTCAACCTGCTCGACGCCGTGCGCATCATCGAAGAAGCCTACGACGAGATCCTCGAACACAACGTGGTCCCCATGACTTTGGGCGGTGACCACACCATTACCCTGCCGATCCTGCGGGCGATTCATAAGAAACACGGCAAGGTCGGGCTGGTGCACATTGATGCGCACGCTGACGTCAACGACCATATGTTCGGCGAGAAAATCGCCCACGGCACTACTTTCCGCCGCGCCGTGGAAGAAGGCCTGCTCGATTGCGACCGCGTAGTGCAGATTGGCCTGCGGGCCCAAGGCTACACCGCCGAAGACTTCAACTGGAGCCGTAAACAGGGTTTCCGTGTGGTCCAGGCTGAAGAATGCTGGCACCACTCCCTCGCGCCGTTGATGGCCGAAGTGCGCGCAAAAGTCGGCGGCGGCCCGGTGTACCTGAGCTTCGACATCGACGGCATCGACCCGGCCTGGGCACCCGGCACCGGCACCCCGGAAATCGGCGGGCTGACCACCATCCAGGCGATCGAGATCATCCGGGGCTGCCAGGGCCTCGACCTGATTGGTTGTGATCTGGTAGAAGTTTCGCCGCCGTATGACACCACCGGCAACACCTCACTGCTCGGCGCCAACTTGTTGTACGAGATGCTCTGCGTACTGCCCGGCGTGGCGCATCGCTGATGAGCACGCAAGAGGTGCTGCAAGCCGCCGCCGACCTGGTGGCGGCCTTCGCCCGCAATGATCGCGCTGCCTACTTCGGCGCGTTCACGGCCGACGCCAGCTTTGTGTTCTACACCCTCCCCCAACCGCTGCTCAGTCGCGATGCCTACCAGGCGTTGTGGGACAGCTGGCGCACGGAAGAGGGATTCGAGGTGCTGTCGTGCACCTCGAGCAATGCCTTTGTCAGCCTGCAGGGTGACGTGGCGATATTTGTGCATGACGTGGCCACCGAGCTGCGCATGAACGGGGAGCAATTCTTTAGCCAGGAACGCGAGACCATTGTCTTCAAAAGGCAAGGGCTACGCACAGAACAACAAGAAGGCCTGTGGCTGGCCTGTCACGAACATTTGTCCGCTGTGCCGGAAGGGCTGCCGCCCCCTTAGCCAATGTGATCGGAGCTGATCATGAATAATAAAAACAACCAAAACAGTATTCGCAAGATTGAAACCAACGGGGTCGAACAGATCCCGGACCACGAACGTACCGCCAGCCCCAAGGATCTGTTCCGCCTGATCTTCGGCGGTGCCAACACCTTTGCCACTGCCGTGCTGGGCTCGTTCCCGGTGCTGTTTGGCTTGTCATTCCAGGCCGGTGTCTGGGCGATTGTGCTGGGCGTGCTGGTGGGTGCTGTGATCCTGGCGCCCATGGGCCTGTTCGGCCCGATCAATGGCACTAACAACGCCGTGTCTTCCGGGGCGCACTTTGGCGTGCACGGGCGGATTGTCGGTTCGTTTCTGTCATTGCTGACGGCGATTGCCTTCTTCTCACTGTCGGTGTGGAGTTCAGGCGATGCGTTGGTCGGTGGTGCGAAACGTCTGATAGGCCTGCCGGAAACTGACCTGACCCTGGGCTTGGCCTATGGCCTGTTTGCCCTGCTCGTACTGACGGTGTGCATCTACGGTTTTCGCTTCATGCTGTGGGTCAACCGCATTGCGGTATGGGCGGCGAGCCTGCTGTTTCTGCTGGGGATCTTCGCGTTCGCGCCCGCCTTTGACAGCCACTTCGCGGGCAGCGTCGCCATGGGCCAGACCGGCTTCTGGGCGGCGTTTATCGGCGCAGCGCTGGTAGCGATGAGCAACCCGATTTCCTTCGGCGCATTCCTCGGTGACTGGTCGCGCTACATCCCGCGTGAGACGCCGAAGATACGCATCATGCTCGCAGTGGTTGCGGCTCAGATCGCCACCTTGATCCCGTTCCTGTTCGGCCTGGCCACCGCGACCATCGTCGCGATCAAGGCACCGGACTATATCGCGGCCAACAACTACGTCGGCGGCTTGCTGGCGGTGGCGCCGACCTGGTTCTTCCTGCCGGTGTGCCTGATCGCGGTGATCGGCGGCATGTCCACCGGCACGACCTCTCTGTATGGCACGGGGCTGGACATGTCCAGCGTGTTCCCGCGCCTGCTCTCACGGGTCAAGGCGACGTTGCTGATTGGGGTGATGTCGATTGCCTTCATCTTTATCGGACGTTTCGCCGCCAACCTGGTGCAGAGCGTGTCGACCTTCGCCGTGCTGATCATCACCTGCACCACGCCGTGGATGGTGATGATGATCATCGGCCTGATCGTGCGTCGTGGTTTCTACTGCCCGGATGACCTGCAAGTGTTCACCCGTGGTGAAACCGGCGGGCGCTACTGGTTCAGCCATGGCTGGAACTGGCGCGGGCTGGGAGCATGGATTCCGAGTGCGCTGGTGGGGCTGTGCTTCGTCAATTTGCCGGGGCAGTTTGTCGGGCCGCTGGGCAATTTGGCCGAGGGCATTGATATCAGCCTGCCGGTGACGTTGGGGTTGGCGTCGGTGGTGTATCTGACGTTGCTGCGGCTGTTTCCGGAACCGGCGGCCGTCTATGGCCCCTCGCCAAAGCAAGCGCCCTCACCGCAGCAAGCTCCTTCTGCACTGCAAGCGCCTTCAGCACAATAAAAAATATCGGAGACTCGCCGTCATGGCTTTGGATTTATTCGTCGTACTCATCTACGCCGCCGGCATGCTCGTGCTCGGCTATTACGGCATGCGCCGCGCCAAGACCCACGAAGACTACCTGGTGGCCGGCCGCAACCTGGGCCCGACGCTGTACATGGGCACCATGGCCGCCACGGTATTGGGCGGCGCATCCACCGTCGGCACCGTGCGCCTGGGCTATGTGCATGGCATCTCCGGCTTCTGGCTGTGTGCCGCGCTGGGCATGGGGATCATTGCGCTGAACCTGTTCCTGGCCAAGCCATTGTTGAAGCTGAAGATCTTCACCGTCACCCAGGTGCTGGAAAAACGCTACAACCCCATGGCCCGCCAGGCCAGCGCGGTGATCATGTTGGCCTACGCGCTGATGATCGGGGTGACCTCGATCCTGGCCATCGGTACCGTGCTGCAAGTGCTGTTCGGCCTGCCGTTCTGGATCTCGGTGCTGCTGGGCGGTGGTGTGGTGGTGGTGTACTCGACCATCGGCGGCATGTGGTCGCTGACCCTTACCGATATCGTGCAATTCGTGATCAAGACCGTCGGCCTGATGTTTATCCTGCTGCCGATCTGCCTGTACCGCGTCGGCGGCTGGGATGAACTGGTGGCCAAGTTGCCGGCCTCCAGTTTCAGCTTCACCGCGATCGGCTGGGACACGATCATCACCTACTTCATGATCTACTTCTTCGGCATCCTGATCGGCCAGGACATCTGGCAGCGGGTGTTCACCGCCCGCGACGAAAAGGTCGCCAAGTACGCGGGCACCTTCGCCGGTTTCTACTGCATCCTCTATGGCCTGGCCTGTGCCCTGATCGGCATGGCCGCCCATGTGTTGATTCCGGACCTGGACAACGTCAACAACGCATTTGCCGCCATCGTTAAAATGTCGCTGCCGGACGGGATTCGTGGCCTGGTGATTGCCGCAGCACTGGCGGCGATGATGTCCACCGCCAGCGCAGGTTTACTGGCCGCCTCCACGGTACTGACCGAAGACCTGCTGCCGCGTTTGCGTGGCGGCAAACAATCGAGCCTGAATATCAATCGCCTGTTCACGATGCTGACCGGCATCGCGGTGCTGGGTATCGCACTGGTGGTGAGCGATGTGATCAGCGCGCTGACCCTGGCCTACAACCTGTTGGTCGGCGGCATGTTGATCCCGTTGATTGGGGCGATCTTCTGGAAGCGCGCCACCACGTCGGGGGCGATTACGTCCATGGCATTGGGCTTTGTGACGGCGTTAGTGTTCATGTTCAAGGATGGGCTGGATGCGAACACGCCGATTTACTACAGCCTGGCGGTTGGGTTGGTGAGTTTTGTGCTGGTGAGCTTGTTGTCGCGTCGGCCGCAGGCGGTGGCGACTCCGGTGGCTTGACGTCCAAAGCATTGAAACGGTTTCTTCAGCGGGCGCGACGTCGGATGTCGCGCCCGTTTTTTTATCGTTCAACGGACAGGTTTTGGTGTGCCTGAATGATTTCCTGGACCAGGGAGGCCCAGACCAATCCTTGGGTTGTGCCCGCGGCATAGGTTCCTCCGGCGGCGATTGGCGTATACGCAGACCGATAAACTATCGAGACGCCTTCCTCTTCCACCCCGACTGTCACAACGAAGTGTTCTCTGCTCAACTCAGAAGTTTGCATCAGACTCAAATGCCAAGGCATGAACTGAACACCAGAGCGCTGCAACAGCGCCTGTATCTCGATGACGGCTTCTACGCTACTGGCACCCTCCCTGTAGGTACCAACGAGCCATGCCAGCGATGGATTGTCGGCCAGAAACCGTTCGAACAACTCGATACCTGCGCCATTGCATTCCACGGCCAAATACTGACTTTCAGGAAGTGGATGGCGTGTATTCACGTTGTTACGCGTGGCACCATCACTTTCCTGATTTCCTCCATAGACCGTGACCTGATAATTTGCCAAGCGAAACATCACGGCTTGGAGCAAGCCGTTAATCCCCCTGCCGATGATCGACACGCGCGGCGCATTGGCGGATGCCGGATGGGAAGGGATCGTCAGTGAGTGTGCAAGCTTGCGTCTCACAAGGCCGCGCAAGGCCATCAGGCTCAACTGAACAGAGACGGCATAATCGAGGTCGCAATGACAGTCTTCGCTGGTTGCCGCCTGTGCAGTCAGCGTCGCGGGTCGGCGCCACGCGGCGACACTGCAACCGAGCGCGTGTGTGCGCATCCGAAACGCATCCAGTGTCGTAGGCCCGTAATCCAGGACAAGCTGGATATCTTCAGCCACTGACAGGACCTGTAGAGCATCGTCGCTGAACACGTCCGGCTTAGCGACGCAGATCAAGCGAGCGTGCCTGTGCATACACTCAATGAGGGCCTGGTCGATACGATAGGTGGACTCATCATTCAGGGATAAACAGATGGCGACAGCACTGGCGTCCTGCAGCGCCTCAAACCAGTTTGTTACAAATGACACGCGACTATCGGAACAAGCTGTACTGACAGTTCCCGGCGCCAGACCGCGTGGGCTCAACACTTTAATCCGAACATCCGGCTCTCGATCAAGTAACAGCCTGACCAACTCTTTGCCCACAGTGCCGTATCCCAGCACACGGATGTCATGGGGTATGGAGCCATCGGCCAGTGACAACCAGTGGGTGATATAGGCTGCAACATGGGGCGCGTTGACCCCAGGCGTATTGACCACTTGAATGCCGTTGGACTCGCATAAATCCAACCGCATCTTATCCAGACTCGTACCTCTACGAACTAAATAGAGTTCTCCAAACGGGTGAGATATACGCCATTGATCAATGACGTCTGCATCAATGGCCTGGTCGCCAACAACGATTGCCTGGGGGCGCAGGAGTCCAATTTGCAGGAGCAGAGCTTGCTTGGCTAATGTCGGAGGAAGAAACACAACGTTGCTGGGGGCATCAGTCCGCCAGGCTCTCGACACAGGTGCGATATGTAAAATAGTGTCGCTTATGGCGATAAGTGAGGCGGCAACTGGCGGAACGGAAGAGAGCCTCATAATTTTGCCTCCAACGATTCTGACTTGCTCACTAAAGTTTCGAGGGAGACAAACTCAATAAAGTCTGGGCACTAAGGAAATGCACTTGAATTATCTCCGGAAAATCTCCTACCTCTACGTTCTAATGAGTAGAAATGTGCAGGGCTACAAATGATACAAATCTTTGCTTGGTGAAACTCAACCTACGCCTATCTATACAAACAAATAAGCCAGCAGATTCCGACAACTTAGTAGTCCAATTCCGACATTTCCACTTCAAAGTCTGGCCGACCGGCATAGACTCAAAACAAATCGCCACACGTGTTGCATCCAAAATACTGTTCCTGCGCCGCGCACTGAATTTCGCCTGTGGCCCCCGCCCTGACGCGCCACGTGCATGCCTCTCCCCTATAGTTCAATGTGCCTTCAAGGTAACAAGGCGCCCACTCATAGTGGTCATGCAGCGTGCGGCCATCAATACCCGTGGCCCGCTCGAAAAAGGACGTTATCTGCCGTTCATCAAGGCTCACGTCGGAGGGTCGACAGCGTTCCGGCTCGTCGGATTGGAAGCCTGCGATAGAAACGTCCTTAATGTTCTGATACTGGGCAGCGCACCCCACGAGCAATACCCACAGACTCAAGGACAAGTGCCAACACTTCATTGCCACACCGCGCTACTGGCTTCACCGGGATGTTTATATGAGATTTGCGGGTGGGTGTAGACGTCTGCCGACGTCAGGCTGAAATGGCGATACAACTCGGACACCAACCACTGAAGGGATTGATTCTGCATCGCCGTAATCGCCTCGTAACGAACCGCATCCAGATGCTTCCCCACTAACTCGATGCCTACGGAGTCAGAGTTCATGGGGTAACGATCCGGATAGTTCTTGGTACGCTCGTATTTATCCAGCGCTCTGATCTGCAGCGTCCAGGTGAGCGCCTGAATGCTGTTGATTTGAGTGGTGTCACACGTTGATTTGTCGTTTGCCAGGCACTTGGATCGAATAAAGCGCCCAACATGAAAACAGCGCTTTCTCAAACTGGCGGTCTGGTAAATGACTCCATCCTTCTCAACCAAAAAGTGAGCGCCACTTCCCTTGGATCGATAGCCATTGAAAGTGTGCTGTGCAGTCGGCGCGTCTGTCTGATGGACGACCAATGCCCGTACGCTGCGTAAATCGCCATGTTCTATGGACTGGAACCGACGAGGCTTAACCTGATCGGAAACCATCATTCCTTCGCTATCAATGCTCGACATCTCAACGCCTATTTGTCCTCCTGGAAACAAAAATATAGAAGGTCAAATAAGGAAAAAGGCAGGATTACAAGATAAGAAGAAATATCCGACGGCGGTGCCTGACTCACTATGGATTCAGGCATTAAAAACGACAAGGAAATCCGCGCCTGCATGCTACGGGCGGAACACACGACAGGCTCCGAAGATTCATCAACGCCATCAACGCCCGCACGATCAACGCCGCAATCGTGTGAGCGCCGCGGGGCTTACCTACGACGTGGACGCCGCTGCTCATCATCCGTACGAATCGGCACCGGCTGCAGCGGAGGCTCGATCAAGCCCAGTGCAACGCCCAGATCATGGAGCCAGTTTTGAATTTTCTCTTTCATGGTTGCCCCCTTTGAGGGTAATGCTGGTAGGCGCATGTTCTGTCGCCCTTTCCTACATTGATAGTAGCCCTAAGTCCTACGTATTGCTTGAACGAAACCACAACGAACTATTACCAAATCCATCCAAATGCTGACGAACCGGTCAAGCAATGGCGCGACTGTCTTTCATGACCTCCGGCTGACCGACCTGCTGCAGATCAATCCACGCATTGAGGTTAGCGCCGAGCATACCCTTTCGCCACATCAGCCAGGTGGTCGCAGTGGCAAATTGCCCGGTCAGCGGATGAACGGACACGCTGTCCTTGCCCGGCAGGCTGTCGAGCATGGATTGGGACATCAACGCCACCCCGGAACCGGCAATCACGCAAGCGAGCATGCCTTGATACGACTCGATCTCGATCGCCCGTCCCATGGCCACGCGCTCGTGGGCAAACCAGCTTTCCAGGCGGGTACGATAGGCACAACTGCGTCGGAACGTGAACACCGAGCGGCCGGCAACATCCTGGGGACCACGCACGGGCGGGTGATCGGCTTCGCAGATCAGCACCAGTTTTTCCTCGCACAGCTGCACGCCGTCCAGTGTGGCGATGGTCAGCGGGCCGTCTACAAACGCGGCGTCCAGGCGCCCGGTGATCAAACCTTCGAGCAGCTCACCGCTGGGTGCGGACTGCACCTGCAAATTCACCATCGGATAGGCCTTGTGATAACGCGCCAGCAGCTTGGGCAAATGTACCGCGCCGGTGCTGTACATGCTGCCCAGCACAAAATCGCCAGCCGGTTGCCCACCCTGCACCGCGCCGTGGGCTTCGTCGTGCAGAGCCAGCAGGCGAGTGCTGTAGTCCAGCAATATCTTGCCCGCCGGAGAAAGCTGCAAGCGCTGGCGTTCACGCACGAACAGCTCTACGCCGAGTTGTTCTTCCATTTGCTTGAGACGGGTCGACAAGTTCGACGGCACGCGGTGCAGGCGCTCTGCCGCACGGGTGATGGAGCCCTCTTGCGCCACGGCCTGGAAAATCCGCAATTGACTGAACTCCATACCTTTCTCCAAAACTGAACAAGTTGCTCACTATTATTCAATTTTACAGAAAGTCAATGCACCTTAGGCTGACGGTCATTCGTTTCTCAGCAGGACACCTGACCATGTCACCCCTCATTCGCTTACTCGCCAGCTCCATCGCCCTGATGATGGCCATGGGCATTGGCCGCTTCGCCCTCACCCCGCAAATGCCCCATATGCTCAGCGAAGGGCAGATCGACCTGACCGGCGCCGGTCTGATCGCCGCCGCCAACTACCTCGGCTATTTCGTGGGCGCGGTGGATTCGATTTTCGCCCGCGGCCATCGCCATGTGCGCGGTCGTCTGTACGGCGGGCTGTGGTTATGTGTGTTGCTGACCTTTGCATCGTATTGGGCCCACGCATTCTGGCCGCACCTGCTGTTGCGCTTTGGCACGGGTGTGGCGAGCGCCTGGGCCTTGGTGATGATCACCAGTTTGAGCCAGCCACTGGCACTCGCCGCCGGACGGCCGCGCCTCGGTGCCCTGGTATTTGCCGGGCCGGGCCTGGGGATTCTATTGACCGGGTTATTGGCGCTCGGCTCAAACCTGCTGGGACAAGATTCCGCCACCTTATGGTTGGTCTATGGCGCGGTGGCATTGGTGATGTTGCTCGCGATCCTGCCGTTCTTGCCGCAGCCCTGCGCCAGCGCCGCTGTCACCAGCCACAACGACGCGGGCAGTAATGGCAGCATCACGCACCTGTGCTGGATTTATGTACTCTTCGGACTGGGTTACATCATTCCAGCCACCTTCCTGTCGCAGATGGCCAGCGCCCAGTTCAAAGGCGCCTGGCAAGCCGATCTGTTCTGGCCGTGCTTCGGCCTGCTCGCAGCAGTGGGCGTGGGGGTGGCGACCTTGCGTCGCAAAGACCCGGACACTACCCGCCGCTGGCTGATGACCACCCTCTGGCTGCAAGCGGCCGGGGTGTTCGCGTGCTTGCTGGGTAATGGCTGGGGGTTGGCACTGGGGGTTCTGTTGTGCGGTGGGCCATTCCTGGCCTGCATGCAGCTCGTAATGGCGCGCTTGCGGGAGGTGGCACCCCACGGCTACCAGCGCAGTACCGGGCTGCTGACCGCCAGCTTTGCCATCGGCCAATTGAGCGGGCCCTTGCTGGCGTCGGTGAGCAGCCACCTCAGCGGTGGCCTGCGACCGGCATTGGTAATTGCCGGCACAGGCCTGTTCCTGGCGGGAGGAATATTGGTCAGCCGGCAACCAGCGGCGCTTGCGTGCGCACCTGCTCGCGCCGTGCCAGCACCAGGAAAAACAGCCCTCCCAGGAAGCAGCCGGTAAACCAGGCGAAGTTGGCCATGCCCTGCAACGCCGGGGTGAAGGTGATCGCGACGCCTACCAGTGTCGCGGGCACCAGGGCCTTGACCGCCGTCCAGTTCACGCCGCCGTCGAAGTAATAGCGGCCACTTGGGCTGTCATCGAACAGTGCATCCACGTCGATCTTCTGTTTTTTGATCAGGTAGAAGTCCACCAGCAGGATCCCGAACAGCGGCCCGATAAACGCCGCGAGGATATCCAGGGTGTAGTGAATCATCAGCGGGTTGTTGAACAGGTTCCATGGGGTGATGAAGATCGAGGCGACCGCCGCGATCATGCCGCCGGCGCGCCAGCTGATTTTGCTCGGTGCGACGTTGGCGAAGTCAAACGCCGGGGACACGAAGTTGGCGACGATATTGATACCGATGGTCGCGGTCACAAAGGCAAACGCACCCAGCAGCACGGCCATGTTGTTGTCGATACGCGACACCGTGGCAATCGGGTCGTGGAGCATCTCGCCAAACACCGGCAAAGTGCCCGAGACGATCACTACGGTCACCAGGGAGAACGCCAGGAAATTCACTGGCAAGCCCCAGAAATTTCCGCGTCGCACGTCCTGCATGCTGCGGCAGTAGCGGCTGAAATCGCCGAAATTCAGGGTTGGCCCTGAGAAGTACGACACCACGAGCGCAGTGGCCACGATCACTTGGCCGAACGCTTGCCAGCCCGACAGGGATTTTTCCGCCAGGGTAAAGCTGATGTTCGACCAGCCCGCCTTCCATACGATCCAACCGGCCAGGGCAAACATCACAGCATAGACCACCGGCCCCGCCCAATCGATAAAGCGGCGGATGGACTCCATGCCGGCCCAGAAAACTGCCGCTTGCAGCACCCAAAGGCTGAGGAAACCAAACCAGCCCAGGTAGGACAGCCCGGCGAAATGCGGCTCTGCATACACCGCCATCTGTGGGAAAAATCGCAAAACCACAATGATCAACGCGCTGGACGCCAGGTAGGTCTGAATCCCGTACCAGGCCACGGCGATAAGACCGCGAATCACCGCAGGAATATTCGCGCCAAAGACACCAAAGGCGAGCCTGCAGATCACTGGGTAAGGTACGGCGGCCTGCTGGCTCGGCTTGGCCACCAGGTTGGCGATCAATTGCACGATGCAAATACCGGCGAGCAAGGCGATCAACACCTGCCAACTGGCCAGCCCGAGGGCAAACAGACTGGCGGCGAATACATACCCGCCGACGCTGTGCACGTCGCTCATCCAGAAGGCGAAGATGTTGTACCAGTTCCATTTCTGCGGCAGCGGGCCCAGATCCTGGTTGTACAGGCGTGGGCTGTAGCCTTTGGGCAATTGTTCGGTCATCGCTGGGCTCCTCGTCATACCGGCCTGCGCTTCCGTCGCGGGGATGCATACGGAAGGCGGCAAGTTTTGTATACGAGACAGTCAGCAGAATACGTGCCAATAGCACACAATCCCTCTACAACGGCGTTTCAAAGGAGCTGAAGGTACCTTCGTGGTGGGGACCACGCTCAGCAACGGTGCACATAAATCCTGTACACAATCATCGGTGCACCCGATGTGCACACAGATGCCCAACCGTGCAGCATACCGCCGTCAAAAAGGTACCCCAGGCCATATCCATCAGTGCCAACCCAGCAGCCCAGCCTTGCAGCGTGGCCCAGTTGCTCAGGTCATAGGTGCCATAGGCCACGAGCCCCAGCAGCGCACCCATACGCGCTGCGCGCTGCCAACTGATGCTGGGCAAGACCACGAACACCACACAACCGAGGACATACAGGAGATAGAACAGCACTGCGGGCAATAGGCGGGGCTGATCAAGCATCAGCGGGCCCAGCAGGGATTTGTAAGTGGGGCCCATAAGGACGCCGAGCCACAGGCCGTCGAGCACCAGGAAAGCAAGCAAGGTGCCGAGGTAAGCGAACACAGATTTTTTGGACATTGACGCAACCTCTGTAGGAGCCCATTGCTCCTACAGAAGAGCAAACCCTACTTAGCTAAGTTCAATACGATCCGCGTGGATCACAATCTGACCTTGCTTGTAGAGCGCACCAATAGCCTTCTTGAAGTTGCCCTTGCTGACGCCGAACAAGTTGCTGATTACCGTCGGGTCGCTTTTATCGCTGACCGGCAACGTGCCGTTGTTTTCGCGCAACTTGGCAAGAATCTTCGAATTGAGGCTGGAGGCCGCTTCCTGGCCAACCGGTTGCAGGCTCAGGCTGATGTTGCCATCGGCGCGGATCTCTTTGATGAAGCCTTTCTCTTCCTTGCCCGGGCGCAGGAACTTGAACACTTCGTTCTTGTGAATCAGGCCCCAGTGCTTGTTATTGATGATCGCCTTGAAGCCCATGTCAGTGGCTTCGGCCACCAGCAGGTCGACTTCCTGGCCTACGACGTAGTTGGCCGGGGTCTTGTCCAGGTAGCGATCAAGACGTGCGGTGGCGGTGATGCGCCTGGTGTGCTTGTCGAGGTAGACGTGCACCACGCAATATTCACCGGCGGTCATCTGGCGTTTTTCTTCCGAGTACGGCAACAACAGGTCCTTTGGCAAACCCCAATCGAGGAATACACCAATGCTGTTGACTTCCACCACTTTCAAACTGGCGAATTCGCCGACTTGAACTTTGGGTTTCTCGGTGGTGGCGATAAGTTTGTCATCGCTGTCCAGGTAAATGAAAACGTTAAGCCAGTCTTCATCTTCACTGGGAATATCTTTGGGGATATACCGATTAGGCAAGAGGATTTCGCCATCTTGCGCACCATCCAGGTACAAACCGAAGTTAGTGTGTTTTACCACTTGTAAGCTGTTGTAGCGCCCGACTAGAGCCATTTCCAATACCCTCAAAAAACCGGCCTTCTCGGCGTAAACAGCGCAGCGCGCACTCGAGAAAACCCTAAAAAATAGAAATTATTCCATTAATTTCATACAGTTATAAAACAAATCCTATCGCCACTATGCAGCGATTGTACTCTCATCGTTCGCTTCGTCCTTCACAATCCAACGGCTATCCTCCACAAAATGTCCACGGTCGATTGCCAAGGGGCTAAGGTTCACCACCTCTGCCAAATGCCCAAGGCTAAAATGCGCATAACGCATGGTCATATTCAAAGTGGAAGCGCTCAAGGCCCAGCAGCTAATGGAAATTTTGCTACTGATCCCTCGCCATCAGTATTGGGAACCGAAGATCGCCAGCCTAAGCAAGGTATCCACAGCTAGTTGCAGCCTTCATCCCATCGCGCCAACCTCCTTCACGTCGCTGCACCAGCGACCGGGCGTGGAATCCCGAGAAAGAAGACGCTATAGCGTCGTCAAACAATGAGCAGGCGCTTTTTTTGTGCCTGGGCTTTGCGCTTTTTGGCGGCTGTGCGTGGGAGGCCTTGTGCCTGCCGAGGCGCTTCTTCTCGGATTCCAACCTGCGTACAGCTGCCACCCTCACGCTTGGAATCGTGACTGGCAGCTCTTTTGGGTAGTACCAAGGAGCACGCTAATGCCGTACGAAAAAACCTCGATTCAACCCGCACCGCCCGCTCAGAACCTCCGAAAATCAGGAGATCAGCAATGAGCAACCCTCCCCCCAGTCGAAACCATCGGCTCTGTAACCTTCGCAGACTGCGGAGAGAACAAAAGCGATCTAAAACTCTTCCGCGTCAACGCAGGCGTCCCAATTCGGGAGGCCCTTGAACACGCATCGCAAGTCCTCTACTACGCAAAAATGCTCTCGCTGGAGGCCGCCATCGACTCCCGAGCAGAGAAATTCGCGTTCGCCTCGCATTACTTGGGTGAAATGGGCAAGGCCATCATCGATAATCTGCTTTTTTCCTTCGAGCCAAGTGCACGGGATTCGCAGTAAGCACTTCGCGCCCGGTGCATAGCTCCGGGCGCCTGAATGACGCGAGCTTACAGAGCTCGGAAAATTGAACGGTAAGGTTTTTTGAGCGGCGGCTAGCCTTCAAAGCTGGCGTACTCAGAGTGCGACGCTTAGCCGCCCGTAGTGCTTTTTACGCCAGTTCCACAGTACTTTCCAAGTGAAGGGTGTGCCCCCTAACCCGCGTTCAAACATTTATGACGCGAAAGCACCAATGCTAATAACAAACCGTTCTTAAATACTGTCATTTATCACAGGTATCAATACCTTAACTTTGAACTAACTTTGAATGGCATCTTACCTTAATAAATGTGGAGGTTATTATGGTTATCGGACTCGTGACCGGCGATTTGAATATGTTAGCTAGTGGGATGGTTAAAAATCCAAGCACAAACATACGGAAGGTGAGTGAAGCTTTGGAAATTCTCAACCGTGAAAATGTCAAAACAAAAGAAGACTACGTTCGTGTTTGCAGCTTGCACCTCAGTGGAGAACCTGCAATTGAGCCGTCCACTTACACCCCGAAACCACCTGGGGATGACACGCCCCAATGGATCTGGGATGAATATTACAATGGCGGTCGCACAAGCTAAACAACTGTATTAGATTTCTCTTGAGAGCACGCTGACTTGCAGTCCAGCGTGCTATTAAAAATAGCTGCGTTTAAACCACAAAACACCTTAATTCCTATTTTGATCTTCAACAATAGAATTATAATTTTACTTTAAAGTCCATCGCGTGATGTTCTTAATCCGCTCAAACTCATCCTTCGTCGCAATAGGTCCCCCATCGGAATAATCTGAATCGCCTTATCCCCGCCCCCCGGAATGTTCACAAACAACGACCGAACCCCCCCCCACGCCCTTGCTCGATCCGATCTGGCTTTGCCTGCGCTCTTCATCCGCCTCCGATAGGTTCAGATTATTGGTGTAGAAGATGAATCCCGCGTGCATGCCGCCCAGGTAGTCGGGCACGCCATAGATGTTTTGTTCCACGTCGTCGTCCATCACATTCTCAACCTGATCCTCTTCAAAATGCAGGTACTTGCCGCCGGGCATCAGCAGCACGAAGCCACCGCCGACCTTTCTGCGCATGTTCAATGCGGGCAGGTGTTCCAGTTCCAGCACTTGGCCCAGTACGTTGGTTTTGCGCTGTAAGTAGCGCCACTTCTAGCCGAGACTTTGAGGCAGTCATCCGGGCCCTTGCGGACTGCGGGTATGGGGGGGGTTGGCGAGTGCTTATACCGGCAGAGGCTGGGGCGCTGTTTGCAGTAGGGCTAGGCCCGCTGTGGCTTTGTATGGGGTACTAATGATTTCGCATCTTGCAGGACCGGGAGAGGCTTTGAAGAAACGTACTGGATCGAACGAGTCGACAGAGACTTACCAACCGACAGCAAGAGCCCCAAGAAAGAGCGTTCGAGCGCCAAAAGCCATTAACTCCGCAGCTTTTTTAAGAAAAAACAGCGTCTTTTACAGCACTAAGATGTGCAGATTAATTTTCATTTTGAGTGTGACGAAATGATGCACGCTGATATTAGTTAGAGATTCAGAACGGAAGCATCTGGAAATTTCAATACTCCGCATTCGTAGAGCACAGCAGATAAAGCTGCTGCCCTTGGCTATATTGAGGCTACCAAGTTTTTCCAATGCCCTTATTGCGTGGGCCGCCTTCTAAACCGTATGCGCGCGCCGCAAAAATTACGGGATGGGTGGCGTTCCAATGGCACTGCCCCGCTCGTCTGATCGGTCAACCTGATTTGGCCGTGCCGCCGCCACCGACTACCCGCCGGGTTTCGAGCTAAAACAGCAAGTTAGCTGCTTATTTCAAAGATGAACGGTGGCCATTTCCGGGCGTGAGACTTATTCCAAGGGGATATTTGCCAAGCAATTGTCAAGTATTTCCTGTACGATGCCTGGCCAAGTTAATTTTCTACAGGTTAGTGGCCGCCATGCGCGTAAAAGCATCCAACAGCAAAGCAAAGCCAGCTCCCGCCGTTGAAACCAGCGAATCGATCAACAGCCAAATCGCTGCTTTCCTCAAATCCGGTGGTGAAATCCAGCAAATTGCCAAGGGCGTGAGCGGCCAGACTTTCGGCCCGTCCAAGCAGATCAGCCTGGGTAAAAAGTAATACCGCGCAGCACACCTGGTCCCTAAGCGTCTTGCCTTCAAGGCGCTAGGACTAGAGCCCGAAGCACCCTCCCCCTATATTCAATATTGCGCTAATCGACGAACGGGCCTCATCGCCTGGCATTCGTCGGTATCCTTGCACACGTCTAGCACGGGCATCTGCCCGATGTTCTCCATTACTGCTCCTCGCTTTTCATGGAGTGAAGCATGCTCAAGTCCTGCATTTTTCTGGTCAGCACATTAGTGGCTTGCCCTCTTGCCGAAGCGCAGATCTTCCAGCGCGAATTGGGCGACTTCGACCTGAAATTGGGCACCACCCCCAGCCGCAGCATGGCCCAGGGCCTGGTCAAGCCGACCTCGCCGGGCAGCGATTCTTTCCACGGCGGCCTGGACCTCAGCCACGACAGTGGCCTGTACTTCGGCCAATTCTCGCCCAACATGGGCCTGTCCTCGGCGAGCACTCTCGAAGTCGATTCCTACATGGGCTTCAAACACCCCTTCGACCAGACGCTCGGCTATGAAGTCGGCTTGATCCACTACAGCTACCCCAAGCTCAGCCCCCTCGACAGCCAGGAGTTCTATGGCGGCCTGAACCTGTTGGGCAATCGCTTCGGCGCCTCTTTCAGCAACGACCCGGACCGCCAGGACAGCACAATCTTTGCCGATCTTGGCGGCACCCAGCCCTTCGGCATCGGCGTCAGCATGAAGTACACCACTCATCAGTTGGGCACGCCGGCTTCGGTAGACGGCGGCACCATCAGCAGTTTCAGCGACTGGTCGGTGCAATTCTCCCGTGCCTGGAAGGGCATCGACCTGGACCTGATCTACAGCGATTCCAGCCTCAGCGGCGGCGATTGCTCGGCCTACTCCGGACACAATTCGCAATGCGACGGCCTGTTGACCTTGAAGGCCGTGCGCTCGTTTTATTGATGGGCTGAACTGTCGCGCCCGGCGCGGGTTCACATGCATTGACTCTCTCTGCCCAAGGACACGCCCATGCTGCGTCGGCTCAAACTGCTGGTGGTACTCCTGACCCTGAGCCTGGCGCTCGCCGGCTGCAATCGCGTGGGGCTGGCCTATCGCAACCTGGACGTGATCATCCCTTGGACCCTCAATGACTACCTGGACATGAACGCCGGGCAGAAGAGCTGGTTCAACGACAAACTCAAGGAGCACCTGGCCTGGCACTGCACCACGCAACTGCCCGGTTACCTGGACTGGCTCGATCGCCTGCAACAGATGGTCGACGACAACCAGGTCACCGACGCGGCGCTGAAGACGCGTACCGCCGAAGCCGAACAAGCCATTGCTGAAATCGCCCGTGAGATCACTCCCTCGGCCATCGAACTGCTCCAGGGGCTGGATGATCAACAGGTCAAGGAAATGAACGACGCCCTGGCCAAGGACCTGCGCAAACGCCAAGACGATTACCTGAAGCCGCCGCTGGCTCAGCAAATCAAGGACCGCGCCGAGCGCATGAATAAACGCCTGGACACCTGGATGGGCCCGCTGAGCACCAGCCAGCAGAATCGTGTCACCGCCTGGTCCATCGCCCTGGGCGAGCAGAATCAGGAATGGATCGGCAACCGCGCCCATTGGCAGGCGCAATTTATCGACGCCGTGCAGCAACGCCACAGCACCGACTTCCCGAAGAAAATGCAGCAATTGCTGGTGGACCGCGAAAGCCTGTGGACCCCGCAATATCGTGCGGCTTACGCCCAGACCGAAGCCGCGGCGCGCAGCCTGATTGTCGACGTGATGGCAGAAAGTACGCCGCAGCAACGCTTGAAACTCATGCAGAAAATCGACGGCGTACGCAGTGACTTCAAGGCACTCAAATGCCTGAAGAGCGCCGAGTCCTAAGTAGGCGACAGAGTGCCCAGCCATGCCACAAGTGCAAGAATCAGCACCACGGCGCCGAACTCCAGGGCCATGCTGCGCCGCAGCGCGGCAATGGCCGGCGCCGGGTCGCCCGCTGCCACGGCGCGTTGCAGAAACGGCGTCAGGTGGAAGCGATTGAGCGCCGCCAGCCCCAGCATCACGCCGAACACGCCTAGTTTCAGGCTCAACAGGCGCGCATAGATACCGCCGGTGAGGCCGTCCAGATTCGGCCCGACCACCCACAGATAATTCGCCACGCCGCTGACGATCAGCACGGCGACGAACCCCGCACCTATGCGCTCGAAACCCGCCAGTGCGGCAGCCAATGCCTCCACGCGGCGGGCATCTCCCAATGATGCGCGCATCAGCAACAGTCCAAACGCCGCCAACGCGCCCACCCACCCCGCCGCCGCCAACAGGTGCGCACTGTCGCTGAGCATGTGCCACACCCCAGGCGCGCCCTCGTGCATCGCGCCGTGCCCGGTCCACATCAGGGTCACCAGTGCGACACCGCCAAACAGCGTGGCCAGAGGCAGGTTGACAAAGGTGACCAGCACCAGCGCCACAATGCGCAGGCACGCTGTCCAGCCCAGGTCAGTCTGCGTCAGCATCATCTGCAGGTGCGGCCATAACGTCGGCCAATCCGTGGCGCCGCTCATGGCCTGGGTGATGCTTAACATCGACGCGATCGAAAGCAGCACGCCAAGGCTCGCCGTCCCTCCCAGCAGCTTCTTGAAATTCAACAAAGGAAGTTGTGCAGCATTGAGGCCGTAGAGGCCAAAAAGCCCCAGGCCAAACACCAGCATCAAGTCCAGATACAGCGCAAAGCGCAGCAATATTTGGCTCAGTTCACTCATGGCTGGACACTGAACACCACGTTACCGGTGATCGGATGGGTATCGGATGACACTGCCCGCCAGTCGACCCGGTAGGTGCCGCCCGTCAGCATGGACGCCGGTTTGATCAGCATCACCTTGGGGTCGGCGCTGGCTGCCACGCTGGCCTTCACCGGCATCGGCGAATTGGGCATGCCGGGCATATCGGTCATGGTCAGCTTGGCGCCTGAGAACTGCGTCAGCAGGTTCTCCGAGAAACGCAGCTCAATCACGGCCGGCGCCGCGCCCTGGGCGCCGGCCGCCGGAATGGACGACAGCAGTTTCGGGTGGGCCGAGGCCGGCAGGCTGAAGAGTAATCCAGTCCACAGCGCACCGCCCGCTAACGCAGTTTTCAACACAGACATGCAAGGCTCCAGGCCGCTCCAGGCGGCGAGTTATAGGTATAGGAAAAAGCTCAAAACCACAGGCGCACGCCG
>NZ_JADDUM010000209.1 GCF_015163715.1 Pseudomonas cyclaminis | reverse complement strand
AGCCCCCTCCCACATGTATACACATGTCTATCCCCGACATTCCTCGCTTCAACTCGTCAGTCTTATCCCCTCCGATGTTTCTGTTTAGCGCCCGCGCCCCTATAATGGCTGCCTTTTTCGCCCAATGATTTTGCGGAGCTGGTGATGGCCGAACGTAAGGCGTCCGTCGAGCGCGACACTCTGGAAACCCAGATCAAAGCCTCGATCAACCTGGATGGCACCGGAAAGGCCCGATTTGATATCGGTGTACCTTTTCTTGAGCACATGCTGGACCAGATCGCCCGTCACGGGCTGATCGACCTGGATATCGTCAGCAAGGGCGACCTGCATATCGACGACCACCACACGGTGGAAGACGTAGGCATCACCCTGGGCCAGGCATTTGCCAAGGCCATCGGCGACAAAAAAGGCATCCGTCGCTACGGCCACGCCTATGTCCCGCTGGACGAAGCGCTGTCGCGCGTAGTCATCGACTTCTCCGGCCGCCCAGGCCTGCAGATGCACGTGCCCTACACCCGCGCCACCGTGGGTGGCTTCGACGTCGACCTGTTCCAGGAATTCTTCCAGGGCTTCGTCAACCATGCACTGGTCAGCCTGCACATCGACAACCTGCGCGGCACCAACACCCACCACCAGATCGAAACCGTGTTCAAGGCCTTCGGCCGTGCGCTGCGCATGGCTGTAGAGCTGGATGACCGCATGGCCGGGCAAATGCCCTCGACCAAGGGCGTTCTGTAATGCAGACGGTCGCGGTTATCGATTACGGCATGGGTAACCTGCACTCGGTGGCCAAGGCCCTCGAACACGTAGGCGCCGGCAAGGTGCTGATCACCAGCGATGCCAACGTGATTCGCGAAGCCGACCGCGTGGTGTTCCCTGGCGTTGGTGCGATTCGCGATTGCATGGCCGAGATCCGTCGCCTGGGCTTTGACAGCCTGGTGCGCGAAGTCAGCCAGGATCGTCCGTTTCTCGGCATCTGCGTGGGCATGCAAGCCTTGCTCGACAGCAGTGAAGAGAACGACGGCGTCGACTGCATCGGCCTGTTTCCCGGCCAGGTGAAGTTCTTCGGCAAGGACCTGCATGAAGACGGCGAACACCTGAAAGTCCCGCACATGGGCTGGAACGAAGTCCGCCAGACGGTGGATCACCCGCTGTGGCACGAAGTGCCCGACATGGCGCGTTTCTACTTCGTGCACAGCTATTACATTGCCGCCGGTAAACCGGGCCAGGTAGTGGGTGGCGGACACTACGGTGTGGATTTTGCCGCAGCGCTGGCCGAAGGGTCGCGTTTTGCCGTGCAGTTCCACCCTGAGAAGAGCCATACCCATGGCCTGCAATTGCTGCAGAACTTCGCCGCCTGGGATGGTCGCTGGTAATGGCCAGGAAGCCGAAGCCGCCGATCTTGAACCTCACGCCCGAACAGGAGCGTGAGGCTACCGACAAGATCAAGCGCTTCATGGAGGATCGCTTCGAGCTCAAGCTGGGCTCGTTCGAGGTTGCCGAGATTCTTGAGCTGTTTACCACCGAAGTGGCTCCGCACTATTACAACAGGGCGATTTTCGACACGCAGACGCTCCTTAAAGAAAGGTTCGAAAGCATCGAAAGCGACCTGTGGTCGCTTGAAAAGAGCAGCTGAACGCTTCAAGCCATAAGCTGCAAGAATTGATACGCGTGCTTGCTTGCAGCTAATAGCTTGCAGCTTGCAACTCTTTGACGAAGGAAAAGCATGCTAATTATCCCCGCTATCGATCTCAAGGACGGCGCCTGCGTCCGTCTGCGCCAAGGCCGTATGGAAGACTCCACCGTGTTCTCCGATGACCCGGTGAGCATGGCTGCCAAATGGGTGGAAGGGGGCTGCCGTCGTCTGCATCTGGTGGACTTGAACGGCGCCTTTGAAGGCCAGCCGGTCAACGGCGAAGTGGTCACCGCCATCGCCAAGCGCTACCCGAACCTGCCGATCCAGATCGGTGGCGGTATCCGCTCCCTGGAAACCATCGAGCACTACGTCAAAGCAGGCGTGAGCTACGTGATCATCGGCACCAAGGCCGTGAAAGACCCGGCCTTCGTTGCCGAAGCCTGCCGTGCGTTCCCGGGAAAAGTCATCGTGGGCCTGGACGCCAAGGACGGTTTCGTCGCCACCGACGGCTGGGCTGAAATCAGCACCATCCAGGTGATCGACCTGGCCAAGCAGTTCGAAGCCGACGGCGTGTCCGCCATCGTTTATACCGATATCGCCAAAGACGGCATGATGCAGGGTTGCAACGTGCCGTTCACCGCTGCCCTGGCTGCGGCCACCAAGATTCCGGTGATCGCGTCCGGCGGTATTCACAACCTGGGCGACATCAAGTCGCTGCTCGACGCCAAGGCGCCAGGGATTATCGGCGCCATCACCGGCCGTGCGATCTATGAGGGCACGCTGGACGTGGCTGAAGCTCAGGCTTTTTGTGATGGCTACGCGGCCAGCTCCAAGTCGTAAGCTGCAAGCTGCAAGTAAAAGCAGATTTGCTTCTACTTGCAGCTTGTAGCTCAAAGCTTGCAACTCTTATCGGAGATAAGCCTATGGCTTTGGCCAAACGCATCATCCCTTGCCTGGACGTCGACAATGGTCGCGTGGTCAAGGGCGTCAAGTTCGAGAACATCCGTGACGCCGGCGACCCGGTGGAAATCGCCCGTCGCTACGATGAGCAAGGTGCCGACGAGATTACCTTTCTCGACATCACCGCCAGCGTTGATGGCCGCGACACCACGCTGCATACCGTCGAGCGCATGGCCAGCCAGGTGTTTATCCCGCTGACCGTGGGCGGCGGCGTGCGCACCGTGCAAGACATCCGCAACCTGCTCAACGCCGGCGCGGACAAGGTCTCGATCAACACCGCCGCCGTGTTCAACCCGGAGTTCGTCGGCGAAGCCGCGCAGCACTTCGGCTCGCAATGCATCGTGGTGGCTATCGACGCCAAGAAAGTCTCCGGCCCGGGCGAAACCCCACGCTGGGAGATCTTCACCCACGGCGGGCGCAAGCCCACCGGCCTGGATGCGGTGGAGTGGGCGATGAAGATGGAAGGCCTGGGCGCCGGTGAAATCCTGCTGACCAGCATGGACCAGGACGGCATGAAAAACGGCTTCGACCTGGGCGTGACCCGTGCAATCAGCGATGCGTTGGGCATTCCGGTGATCGCTTCCGGCGGCGTCGGCAACCTGCAGCACCTGGCCGACGGCGTGATCGAAGGCCACGCCAGCGCAGTGCTGGCCGCGAGTATTTTCCATTTTGGCGAGTACACCGTTCCTGAGGCAAAAGCCTACATGGCCGCCCGCGGAATCGTCGTTCGCTAAACGTTGCTGGACACCCTGGCAAGCGCGGGGCACTCTCTGCGCTTGCCATGGATTCCGGTAACCTTCATGTTCAAACACCTGCTGCTCGCCCTCGCCAGTACCTCCGTGCTAATGGTCGGTAACGCCCAAGCCGACGAACCGTCTGACGCCTCCCTGGTGCTGCTGACGGAAAACTTCCCGCCCTACAACATGGCGAAAAATGGCAAGAACTTCGCCAAGGAAGAGAACATCGAAGGCATCGCCGTGGACATCGTGCGCGAGACCTTCAAGCGTGCCGGCATTTCCTACAACCTCACCCTGCGCTTTCCTTGGGAACGAATCTACAAACTCGCCCTGGAGAAACCCGGCTATGGCGTGTTCGTGATGGCGCGCCTTCCGGACCGTGAAGCACTGTTCAAGTGGGTCGGTCCCATCGGCCCGGATGATTGGGTACTGCTGGCCAAGGCCGACAGCAAGATCCAGCTTGCCGAGCTTGAGCAAGCGCGGCGCTACAAGATCGGCGCCTATAAAGGCGATGCCATCGCCGAGACCCTGGAGAAGCAGGGCCTTAACCCGGTGGTGGTGTTGCGCGACCAGGACAATGCGCAAAAGCTCGTGGATGGCCAGATCGACCTGTGGGCCACCGGCGACCCGGCCGGGCGTTATCTTGCGCGCCAGGTCGGTGTGACGGGGCTCAAGACCGTGCTGCGGTTCAACAGTGCCCAGCTTTACTTGGCGCTGAACAAGAATGTGCCTGACGAGACGGTCGTCAAGTTGCAGGCCGCCCTGGATCAATTGCGTGAAGACGGCGCCATCGACAAGATCATGGCGCAGTATCTCTAGCGGTCATGCGGCAGGCGTCGGTAACGGCTTGCAGACGACCTCACACTCCCGAGCCGGCGGATATTCGCTCCAGTAGACACTGTCGCCGTCGGTGTAGCTGATGTTAGTAGCGACTTGAGTACCGTTTTCCCTCAGTAGTCGGTAATCGCTTTGCACCAGGTAAACGGCTACAGCTTTGTGCGCCGGAACCGTGGCGTTGATTTCAAAAGCCGTCGAGGTGGTCCATCCCTCGGACGTTGTCTGGGTGTGGGTGAAACCACCACTGAGCTTTGCAGAGACCTTTCCCGAGGCTCCCCACACGTTGAAGCCCCATTCGGTGCCAATCTCGATGGCCGTGGTGTGGGTAAGTGTTTTAAGGCTGCTACCGTTTTGCCCGCGGGTTGCGGTCCATTTGAATGACTGGTTCAGAGAACTTTGGTTATGCCCAAATCCGACCAGTACGTATTTGTCCGTTCTTTCCAGGCGGTAAGAAGGTGACGTACGCAGTTGTTCGAGAGGCGACAGGTTGGGGTCTTTAATGGTGAACCACGTCAGTTTTGATATGTGGGTGACTTCGGCTTTTTCGAAAGGAGAGGGCTGTCGATCCCCTGCGAGTGCCGGGGCTGGTGGTGGGAGATTCACTTGCAGTGGGATCTGCATGCGCAGTGAGTAAGCGGCAATGTGCATCGAAGGTTTTGTGTAGCTGGCGGCACCGACGAAGGTTCCCGGCGACAGGTACACCTCCCCTGAGGCCGCTCCAGGTGGGTTGATGCTCCAGGCGCTGAAGTCGAGTTTGGCCGGGCTGCGTCGGTTGTTCCAGATCAGGTCACTGATGTATGAGGCAATTACCAGGTCCGCCCGCACGCAACGAACCGCGTTGCGTGAAGGCCTGTCGTACCCGTGGGAGGATACAAGTCCCATCGCCACATAGCCCGCCGGAGGGATTGGGCGCCATATGGCCCCGTCCGTATAGGCTTTTGAGCCCTTGTCGTCCCAAACCCGTTCGTACTCGTCAGGTGGCATGAGGGCGTTGCCCTTCTCGCGGTCTTCTTCGGTCAGCGGCGGGGCTTCGGCCACCACGGGCACAACGGTTTTCTTGTTGATGTTGGTGTGGTCGGCCACGGCATGGTCACCGAGGGGGAAATAGTCCTTCAGGAACTCAGCGGACGGAAGCGGCCGCCAGATGGCGACGGGAGAGGCGTTGGGGGAGCCTTTGTTGTCCCAGATCCAAGTGAATTCTGTCGTAAAGTTGATCAGCAGGTTGCCAAATCTGATTGATTCCATTCGTGGTTCTCCGTGTTTGTTCGACGCTGGAGAGTCACTATTCAGGAGTTCATGAGGAAGGAAGAGGTAGCTATCTAGCGGTAGATTCCATGTTTGCCATGGGCGTCCATGGCCTGGTTGCTGCGTACGCTGATCATCAGCTTGATATCGATCCACTCCACGCCCTGGGCCTTGAGCTTGGGCAACTCGCGTTCCAGCACCGCCAGCGTCTGCGGATAAGGGTGGCCGATCATCACCGCCGAGCCCTGCTTGTGCGCCAGCTTGATTGCCGTCTGTAATTGGGTGGTGATTGCGGCTTCGGTGCGCTCGTCATCGAGGAACACATCTCGTGAGACATGGGCCAGGCCGATCTTCTGCGCTTCGGCGGCGGCCACGGTCTGCGCGCTGGTGCGGCTGTCGACGAAGAACTTGTTGCGCCGTTGCAGCTCGGCCATCAACCAGGCCATGGCGGCCGGTTGCGCGGTCATGCGGCTGCCCATGTGGTTGTTGATGCCGGCCGTGTAGGGCACGGCGTTGAATGCGGCGTCGAGGCGTTTGCCCAGCTCTTCGATGGGCAGCTCAGGGTGCCAGGCGAACGGGCCGGTGGCCGGGTCCATGGGCATGTGCAGGATCACGATCTTGCCGGCCTTGTGCGCTTCGCGGGCGAATTCGGCGGCGTGGGGGGTGTCGGGCATGATCGCCGTGGTGACCGGGCCCGGCAGGGCCAGCACGCGCCGATCCCGGGGCAGGTTTTGCCCGAGGTCGTCGATGATCAGGGTCAGGTAGGCTTTGTGGGGTTCGCTGGCAGGGGCCGCTTGGGCGACCCCTGCCAGGCTGCACAGCACAGCGATGATCAGGGCAAAACGCATATCAACGGCTGCGCGTAATGCTCAGGCCCTTGAGCAGGCTCAGCGCCTGGGCCAGTTGGTAGTCGTCGTCCTGCGGCATCGGCTTGGCTTTCTTGCTGCTGCCGGTCGGCTGGTCGGCGCCGCCGTTGCCATTGCCCAGGTGACCTTGCAGATCGGCCTCCTTGTAGTACTCGCTGTCGATCTCGTTAGTGATCTTGGCCTTGCGCACTTCGATGTCCGGCACGATGCCCTGGGCCTGGATCGAACGGCCATTCGGCGTGTAGTACAGCGCGGTGGTGATCTTCAGTGCGCGGTCATTGTTCAACGGCAGCACGGTCTGCACCGAGCCTTTGCCGAAGCTGGTAGTGCCCATCAGCACGCCGCGTTTCTGGTCCTGCAGGGCGCCGGCGACGATTTCCGAGGCCGAGGCGCTGCCGCCGTTGATCAGCACGGCCAATGGCACGTTCTCGCTGAGGTCGTTGCCGGTGGCCGAGAATCGCAGCTCGGAGTTGGCGATACGGCCCTTGGTGTAGACGATCAGGCCCTTGGTGATGAAGTGGTCGACCACCTCCACCGCCGACTGCAGCACGCCGCCTGGGTTGTTGCGCAGGTCGAGGACGATGCCGTTGAGCTTTTTGCCGTTGTCCTTGCGCAGCTTGGCCAGGGCCTTGGCCACTTCGTCGCCGGTCTTGACCTGGAATTGGGTGATGCGGATGTAACCGTAGCCCGACTCCAGCAGCTGGCTCTTCACGCTCTTGACCACGATGGTCGCGCGGGTGAGTGTCACGTCAAACGGGTTGCCACCGTCGCGTACCAGGGTCAGGGTGATTTTCTGGCCGATTTTGCCGCGCATCTTGTCGACGGCTTCGGTCATGGTCTGGCCACGGGTCGGCTGGCCGTTGATCTTGACGTAAAGTCGCCAGCCTGGATACCGGCCTTGGACGCCGGGGTGTCGTCGATGGGTGAAACCACTTTGATGTTGCCGTCCTCGGCGCCGACTTCAATGCCCAGGCCGCCGAATTCACCGCTGGTGCTTTCCTGCAGCTCGGCGAAATCTTCAGGGCCCAAGTAGGCGGAGTGCGGGTCGAGGTTGCTGAGCATGCCCTTGATGGCATTCTCCAGCAGGGTCTTGTCGTCTACGGGTTCGACATAGGCTGCCTTGATCCGGTCCATGACCTCCGCAAAGGTACGCAGCTCGTCCAGCGGCAACGGTGCCTTGGTGGTCGCGGCAGAGCTCGCGGCCGTGGCGGCAGGTGCAGCCGGAGCGGCCTGGTCGGCGAAAGCCAGAGGCGCGCCGATCACCAGGGCGATCGTCAGGGCCAGCGAAGTGAGGCGGGACAAATGCAGCATGTCGAACGAACTCCTAATGTAGATGCGGCCCTATCCTTGGGAACGGCACCATTGTGCGGGATCGCTCGGGCGACCCTGCTGACGAATAGCGAAGTACAGCGCCGGGGTGTCCTGGCCACCACTGTTACCGACAGTGGAGATGGATTCACCGGCTTTTACAACATCACCTGCCGACTTGAGTAAAGTCTGATTGTGGCCGTAAAGGCTCAAATAGCCATTACCGTGGTCGAGAATCACCAACAAACCGGCACCCCGCAGCCAATCGGCAAACACCACGCGCCCACCGTGGACAGCGTGGACCTGGCTGCCGGCGGAGGCGCTGATCATCACACCATCCCACTTGGCGCGGGTGTCATCACCACGGGTTTCACCGAAGCGTGCCAGTAATCGACCATCAACTGGCCATGGAAGTTTGCCCCGCGCTGAAGCAAAAGGGCCGCCGAAGGACTCGCCGGCGCTGGAAACCAGCGGGCCAGGCGCTGCATGCGCCGGTTTACGGGGTGCCGGAGCGTCCGTGGTGGCTGCCAGTTCGGCCTCACGCTGGCGCTTTTTTTCGGCTTCCTGCTGGGCGATCAGCGCTTTTTGCCGCGCCTCTTCAGCCTCGCGTGCCTGGCGGGCCAGGGTTTCTTCGATGGTCTTGAGCACTTTGCCCAGGTCGGCCTGGTCCTGCTCGCGGGCCTGTAGCTTGGCGTCACGGGCCTTTACGTCGTCGTTTAGCTTGGCCAGGGCCAGCTGACGCTCCTTGCGGACCTTGTCGAGTTCGTCGCGCTGGGCGTCGAGGGCGACTTTCTGATCCTGCAACTGCGACTGCTGGTTGGCGATCTCCTGCTCCACGTTGACCAACTGGCGCAGGGTCTCGTTGAAGCTTTTGAGTTGCTCCAGGCGGGCCTTGCTCAGGTAGTCGTAGTAGGTGAGGGTGCGCGCGAATTTCTCGGGGTTCTGCTGGTTGAGCAGCAGCTTGAGGTATTCCTGGCGGCCGCTCTGGTAGGCGGCGCGGGCCTGGATCGCGATCAGGCGTTGCTGTTCAACGCGTGCGCTCTGGAGTTTTTTTTTCTCAGCGTCGAGTCGCTCCAGTTCCGACTCGCTCTTCTTTAGTTCCTTTTGCAGCTCCTGGACCTGCTTCTCCAGCTTGCCCATTTCGGTTTCCGTGCCGCGCAGGTCTTTCTGCACCCCGGATTTTTCTTCCTGGAGCTTGCCGAGCAGTTTCTTCAGCTCGGTAATGTCCTGACGCGTAGCGTCCAACTGTTGTTGGGTTTGTGCGCGCTCGTCGGCAAACGCCGGTTGGAGCAGGCAGACAAGAGCAAGGGTAATCAAGGCGCGAAGCATAGAGGCGGGCGACACCAGGGAAAGGGACGGCCTAGTATGCCCGCCAAGCGCGGCAAAAAAAACGCCCAATTCGGGCTGGAAGGCAAGATAGGTGCCGAGCGGCGCAGGTATGGCAATGGGATATCTTCTAAACACTGAAGATCCAATGTGGGAGGGGGCTTGTCCCCGATGGCAGTGTGTCAGCTAAATATAGGCTGGCTGATCCACTGCTATCGGGGGCAAGCCCCCTCCCACATGGTTTTGTAGTGTGTCTCAGATTTAGACCAGGATCGAAGTGCCCGTCATCTCAACCGGCTTATCGAGCCCCATCAGCATCAACATGGTCGGCGCCACATCCGCCAGCACGCCGCCATCACGCACTTTGAAGTCGCGTTTGCCGACATAGATGAACGGCACGGGCTCGGTGGTGTGGGCGGTGTGCGCCTGGCCGGTGGATTCGTCGGACATCTGCTCGCAGTTGCCATGGTCGGCGGTGATCAGTGCTTCGCCGCCGACTTTTTCCAGGGCGTCGACGATGCGGCCAACGCACAGGTCCAGGCATTCCACGGCCTTGGTTGCGGCTTCCAGGTTGCCGCTGTGGCCGACCATGTCGCCGTTGGCGTAGTTGACCACGATTACGTCGTAGCGCTGGTGGTCGATGGCGTCGACGATCTTGTCGGTGACTTCCGGCGCGCTCATTTCCGGCTGCAGGTCGTAGGTGGCGACTTTTGGCGACGGGATCAGGATGCGTTCTTCGCCGGGGAACGGTTCTTCACGCCCGCCGGAAAAGAAGAAGGTCACGTGGGCGTATTTTTCGGTTTCGGCGATGCGCAGTTGGGTCTTGCCGTTTTTCGCCAGGTAATCACCCAGTACGTTGTCCAGGCTGCCCGCTGCAAACGCGGCGGGGGCCGGGATGCTGGCCGCGTATTGGGTCAGGCCGACGTAGTGCACTTTTGGCTGGCGGGCGCGTTCGAACTCGCTGAAGCCGTCTTCGACAAACACGCGGCTCAGCTCGCGGGCGCGGTCGGCGCGGAAGTTCATGAACACCACGGCGTCGCCGTCTTCAACCTTGACCGGCTCGCCGATGGTGGTGGCTTTGACGAATTCATCGCTCTCGCCACGGGCGTAGGCGGCTTCCAGGCCTTCCTGGGCGGTGGCGGCGTTGAATTCGGCCTGGCCGTCGACAATCAGGTTGTAGGCCTGGGATACGCGGTCCCAGCGGTTGTCGCGGTCCATGGCGAAGTAACGGCCGACGATGCTCGCGATGCGGCCTTTGCCCAGCGCGGCGAAGGTGGTGTCCAGCAGCTCGATGGAGGATTGCGCGCTCTTTGGCGGTGTGTCGCGACCGTCGAGGAAGGCGTGCAGATAGATCTTGTCGGCGCCGCGCTTGAAGGCCAGCTCAGCCATGGCCACCAGGTGGTCCTGGTGGCTGTGTACGCCGCCGTCCGACAGCAGGCCCATGAAATGCACGGCCTTGCCGGCGGCCACTGCCTTATCTACCGCGGCGCAGATGGTCGGGTTCTCGAAGAACTCGCCGTCGCGGATCGCTTTGGTCACGCGGGTGAAGTCTTGATATACCACTCGTCCGGCGCCGAGGTTCATGTGGCCGACTTCCGAGTTGCCCATCTGGCCGTCCGGCAGGCCAACGTCCATGCCCGAGCCGGAGATCAGGCCGTTGGGGACGCTGGCGGTCAGGCGGTCCAGTACAGGCTTCTTGGCCGCGTACACCGCGTTGTCGTGGTGGCTTTCACTGTGTCCAAAGCCATCGAGAATTATCAGGACCAAAGGTTTAGGCGTGGTAGTCATAGATCCTCTCGCGGCGGTAATAAAGGAAGGCAATTGAAAAGTGAGTGGCAGTTTAAAGCGAAGTTCCGACCACGTCACCGCTTTACGGGGGTTGGCCCCCCCTGACGGCTGTGTATACTTACCGCCATTTTAACGCCCTGGAACCTCCTTGATGGTTGATCACCTGATTGCATTTGCCACTGCCCACTATCTGCTCGTGGGTGCCTTCGTCATCCTGCTGGCGCTGCTGATCGCTCACGAATTGAGCCGTGGTGGCCGCAGCCTGAGCACATCGGAGCTGACCGCACTGGTCAACAAGGATGAGGCCATCGTGGTGGATATCCGCCCAGCCAAGGAATTCGCTGCCGGCCATATCGTCGGTGCGCTGAACATTCCACAGGACAAGCTGATTGCGCGCCTGGCCGAGCTGGAAAAGCACAAGGCCAAGACCATCATCCTGGTCGACGCCCAGGGCCAGCACGCCGGCACCCACGCCCGCGAAATGCTCAAGACCGGTTTCACCGCCGCCAAGCTGTCCGGTGGCATCAGCAGCTGGCGCGCCGATAACCTGCCGCTGGTGAAGTGATATGAGCCAGGTTGTCGTGTATTCCAGCGATTGGTGCCCTTACTGCATGCGGGCCAAGGCCTTGCTGGAGAAGAAGGGTGTTGCCTTCGAAGAGATCAAGGTCGACGGCAAGCCCCAGGTGCGCGCCGAAATGGCCCAGAAAGCGGGGCGCACGTCCGTGCCGCAGATCTGGATCGGCGCCAGGCACATCGGTGGCTGCGACGACCTGTTTGCCCTGGAGCGCGCCGGTAAACTCGATGCGCTGCTGCTCGTCTGACTCCTAAACCCTAAAAGACCCCAAGATCAAGAAGGATCTGCGATGACTGACCAACAGAACACCGAAGCAGCAGAAGCTCAAGGCCCACAGTTCTCGCTGCAGCGTATCTACGTGCGTGACCTGTCGTTTGAAGCGCCGAAAAGCCCGGCCATCTTCCGCCAGGAATGGACCCCAAGCGTTGCGCTGGACCTGAACACCCGTCAAAAAGCATTGGAAGGCGACTTCCACGAAGTCGTGCTGACCCTGTCGGTCACCGTCAAGAACGGCGAAGAAGTGGCCTTCATCGCTGAAGTGCAACAGGCCGGTATCTTCCTGATCCAGGGACTGGACGAAGCGTCCATGAGCCACACCCTGGGTGCGTTCTGCCCGAACATCCTGTTCCCGTATGCCCGTGAGACCCTGGACAGCCTGGTCACCCGTGGCTCGTTCCCGGCGCTGATGCTGGCACCGGTGAACTTCGATGCCCTGTACGCTCAAGAGCTGCAGCGCATGCAATCGGAAGGCGCGCCGACGGTTCAATAAGTCGATGCGGTAAACAATGTGGGAGGGGCTTGCCCCCTCCCACATTTTTTATGCGTGTTACTTGAAGCCGAGCTGGCGCCAGCCTTCGTAGACGGCGACGGCTACGGTGTTGGACAGGTTCAGGCTGCGGCAGCCCTCGCGCATCGGAAGGCGCAGGCGATGGCCATCGGGCAGGGCATCGAGTACCTCGGTGGGCAGGCCACGGCTTTCCGGACCGAACAGGAAGGCATCGCCCTCGGCAAAGCTGGCATCATGGAATGGTCGCGAACCCTTGGTGGTGAACGCGAACAACCGTGGGTGCCCCAGGCTTTCCAGGCAACTGGCCAAGTCGGCGTGACGCTGGAGCGTGGCGTACTCGTGGTAGTCCAGCCCGGCACGACGCAGGCGCTTGTCGTCCATGTCGAAGCCCAAAGGCTCGATCAAATGCAGGTGGCAGCCACTGTTGGCGCACAGCCTGATAACGTTGCCGGTATTCGGCGGAATTTCTGGTTGAAAAAGGATGACGTGAAACATGCACGGCTCCGAAGGCAAAGATGCGCTGCATTCTACCCCTGAAGAAGACCCAAGACCGAAGCTATTGCCGAGAGTCATGGGCTCGCTGGCGATTGTCGGCCTGATGGTGGGCCTGATGATCGGCCGCCTGACCACGGCGGATCCGGTCGAGCTGCAACAGGTGGAGACGACCGCGGACGGCGTCGTGGTGTGGTTCAACAGCGAACCCAAGCTGCACGGCGAGCATATCGATGGCACCGTGGCGTTGCTGTTTGACGCCCAAGGCAAGGCCGGTACCGGGCAACTCAAGGTCAACGACAAAGACGTGAACTGGCGGGTGCGCAAGACCGATGGCGGCCTGCTGCTGAACCTGGTGGCGGCTCGGCCGTTGCGCGGGGAGTGGAAGGGGGAGGAGGTCGATGACCGCTGGCGGTTGGAGATCCATCTCCAGGAGCAATAAAAGAGGGAGTTCCCGGCCTGCCTGTACCAGGGCTCCCAAAACGGGGCGAAGCCAAAGGCTTCGGTATTAAAGAGGGAATCCCCGGCCTGCCTGTACCGAGGTTCCCCAAAGCGGTGTGGAGCGCGACGCCGTTTGCGTCAAGCACTCCGGGTGTAAAGAGGGGGATTCTCGGCCTGCCTGTACCAAGGTCCCCAAAACTGGGTTGTACAAGGGTTATTGCAGGGCGCGTGCCAGACTTGCCAAGTTGTGCCAAATAATTTCACCAGGAAGCGCAAAGCCCCGGAATACGGGGCTTTGGTGTTTTTGCGGTTTGATATTTTCTTAATGAGGCGGACGTTCGGGACGTTGGATCCATGCCCGATGCCGGTTCATGGTGCATTGAAGCGGTGCACTGTCCTGAAATCTTGTGAAGATCCAAATGTGGGAGGGGGCTTGCCCCCGATTGCGGTGGGTCAGCTACAGATAAGCTGGCTGATACATTG
>NZ_JADDUM010000208.1 GCF_015163715.1 Pseudomonas cyclaminis | reverse complement strand
CCCCGATAGCAGTGGAGCAGTCATAGATAAGTTGACTGACACTCCGCCATCGGGGGCAAGCCCCCTCCCACAATGGATCTCCAGTGTTTTGGACAATGCATTCCACACCCCACCCGGCAGCAACCACTAGGCAAGCGCCCCGTCAGCCGCTACATTGGCCGACTTGCGCCTGCCTTTCAGGCCTGCCTGTCACCCCTTATTGAACACACGGAACCTGCAAAACCCAATCATGGACCCTTCCCCTGGTATCACCCTCGCCACACTCTTCGCCGACTTCGGCATGATTCTTTTTGCTCTGATCCTGGTACTGCTCAACGGATTTTTCGTTGCGGCGGAATTTGCCATGGTCAAACTGCGCTCCACCCGGGTCGAGGCCATCGCCCATACCAACGGCTGGCGCGGGCAGATCCTGCGCACCGTACATAGCCAGCTCGACGCCTACCTGTCGGCCTGCCAGTTGGGTATCACCCTCGCCTCCCTGGGCCTGGGTTGGGTCGGTGAGCCGGCGTTTGCGCACATCCTCGAACCGCTGTTGGCCGCCGTGGGCGTCGAATCGCCGGAAGTGATCAAAGGCGTGTCGTTCTTTGCGGCGTTCTTTGTGATTTCCTACCTGCACATCGTGGTCGGTGAGTTGGCGCCCAAATCCTGGGCGATTCGTAAACCCGAGTTGCTGTCGCTGTGGACGGCAGTGCCGCTGTACCTGTTCTATTGGGCCATGTACCCGGCGATCTACCTGCTCAACGCCAGCGCCAACGCGATCCTGCGCATTGCCGGCCAAGGCGAGCCCGGCCCGCACCATGAGCATCATTACAGCCGCGAAGAACTCAAGCTGATCCTGCACTCCAGCCGTGGCCAGGACCCGAGCGACCAAGGCATGCGTGTACTGGCCTCGGCCGTGGAAATGGGCGAACTGGAAGTCGTCGACTGGGCCAACTCCCGCGAAGACCTGGTGACCCTTGAGTTCAACGCACCGCTCAAGGAAATCCTCGCGCTGTTTCGCCGCCACAAGTTCAGCCGTTACCCGGTGTACGACAGCGTCCGCCAGGAGTTCGTCGGCCTGCTGCACATCAAGGACCTGCTGCTGGAACTAGCCGAACTCGACCATATCCCCGAGTCGTTCAACCTGGCCGAGCTGACCCGCCCACTGGAGCGCGTATCGCGCCACATGCCGCTGTCGCAGTTGCTGGAACAGTTCCGCAAGGGCGGCTCGCACTTCGCCGTGGTCGAAGAGGCCGACGGCAACATCATCGGCTACCTGACCATGGAAGACGTGCTGGAAGTGCTGGTTGGCGATATCCAGGACGAACACCGCAAGGCCGAGCGCGGCATCCTGGCCTACCAGCCGGGCAAACTGCTGGTACGCGGCGACACCCCGCTGTTCAAGGTCGAACGCTTGCTGGGCATCGACCTGGACCATATCGAAGCCGAAACCCTGGCCGGCCTGATCTACGAAACCCTGAAACGGGTGCCGGAAGAGGAAGAAGTGCTGGAGGTTGAAGGCCTGCGGATCATCATCAAGAAGATGAAAGGGCCGAAGATCGTACTGGCCAAGGTGTTGATGCTCGACTGAGCCTCAATTGCCCAACGCAAAGTTGGGCAAGGCGCCCACCGGCTGGTTGAACTCATACGGGATCGACACCAGCCCTGCCTCGGTGGCGCGCTGTACCACAAAGTGCAGGTGTGGCCCGCTGCTGTTGCCGGTATTGCCCGACAACGCCAGCGGGCTCCCCACCGCCACGCGCTGCCCTGCCCTCACACTGACCGACCCTTGCTTGAGATGCAGGTACACGCCCTGTGTGCCGTCATCATGCTGCACCCGCACAAAATTCCCCGATGCATCATTGCCGCGCCCGGCCTGCGCATTCTCGGTCTTCACCACCACGCCACTGCGCGCGGCGATGATTGGCGTGCCTTCGGGCATGGCGATGTCCATGGCGTAGCGACTCTTGGCGTCGGTGTGGCTGAAGCTGCCATTGGGGCCTTGGGTCAGGCGGAACGGGCCGCCGCGCCAGGGTAAGGGGTAGCGGTAGGCTTGTGGTCGGTAGAGGGGTTTGGGCATGTCGAGCACCGGTCGTCTTACACGCTCGACTCGGCGCTCATGCAGCTCAAACGCTTGAGCGCCCGGGGTGTGCCGGTCGCTGAAAAACACCACACCATTGGCGTCGGTGGATTTGTAGACGGTCATGGCCAGGGTCGAGGTAGTGACCGTGGCCAGCCCGCAGCACAGTAAAAGGCGAAGGAGCATGGTGTGAACCTTCCGAGATGACTGAGCGACAGGTTAGCAAGTGTGGATGACAGCTCTATGCTCGCGCTTACGCACCCGGCACGAAATGCTTCTGCGCCGTGCCCCGGGCAATCAGGCGGGAGATGTAGTCGAGCTTCTGCGCATCCTGGTCGATAAACCGGAAGGTCAGTTGCAGCCAATCGCTGTCAGGCTTGGGCTCGAAGGCGACGATGGCGTGCAGGTAGCCGTTGAGGCGGGCCACTTCGGCGTTGTCACCTTGTTCCAGGTCGAGTACGGCACTTTCCAGTACCTGAGGCAGGACTTCAGTGCGGCGCACCACCAGCAGCGCTTCCTTGATGCTCAGCGCCTTGATGACGCATTGCTGGGTGCCGCTGGACAGGCGCAGTTGGCCCTGGCCACGACCGGCGGCCGGCGCGGCGGAAGGGGCTTGCACCGCTGGGCTGCTGAGCAAACCTTTGCTCGGCGCCGGCGCTGCAGCTGCAACGGGGGCCGAACGCAACGCTTCAGGCTTGCCGCCCGTCAGGGCGCTCAGGGAATCGTTGCCGAAGGCCGAGTTCATTTTGGTCGGCGCGCTGGCGACCAATGCGTCGAGGCGGCCTACCTTGTGCAGGGCCTGCTTGACCTTGTTCAGCAGTTGCTCGTTGGTGAACGGCTTGCTGACGTACCCGGAAACGCCGGCCTGGATCGCCTGCACCACGTTCTCTTTGTCGCCACGGCTGGTCACCATCACGAACGGCATGGCCTTGAGGTGCGGTTGCTCGCGGCACCAGGTCAACAGCTCCAGGCCGGACATCTCCGGCATTTCCCAGTCGCACAGCACCAGGTCGAAGGTTTCGCGCATCAGGATGGCCTGGGCCTTTTTGCCGTTCACCGCATCTTCAAGCTTGATCCCGGGGAAGTAATTGCGCAGGCACTTCTTCACCAGATCGCGGATAAACGAGGCGTCATCCACCACCAATACACTGACTTTACTCATTGACCCTTCATCCTATAAAAACTTCGGCACGCAGAACGCCTGACTAATGGCATTTTGCCAAAACTCGGTAGTCACAGCTGGACTTTATTTCTTCCGCTGCGCAAAAAATTCAGATGCCAGAAACGAAAACGCCCGGCCAAAGGCCGGGCGTTAATTTCTCGGGCAACCTTACTTATCGTCAGATTCGCCCGGAACATTAGGGATTTGATCGGCAGAACCTTCAACTTCGGCCTTCATGCGCTTGAGGCCCATGTGCCGTACGTCGGTACCGCGCACCAGATAGATCACCAGTTCCGAGATATTGCGCGCATGATCACCGATCCGCTCCAGGGAACGCAGCACCCAGATAATGCTCAAGACCCGCGAGATAGAGCGCGGGTCTTCCATCATGTAGGTGGCCAGTTCACGCAGGGCGGTCTTGTATTCGCGGTCGATGACCTTGTCGTACTGCGCCACCGACAACGCCAGGTCGGCATCGAAGCGTGCAAACGCATCAAGGGCATCGCGCACCATGTTGCGCACCTGGTCGCCGATGTGGCGCACTTCTACGTAGCCACGTGGCGCTTCGCCCTCTTCGCAGAGCTGAATGGCGCGGCGGGCGATCTTGGTGGCTTCGTCGCCGATGCGCTCCAGGTCGATCACGGACTTGGAGATGCTGATGATCAAACGCAGGTCCGAGGCCGCCGGCTGGCGACGGGCGAGAATGCGCAGGCATTCCTCGTCGATATTGCGTTCCATCTGATTGATCTGGTCGTCGATCTCACGCACCTGCTGGGCCAGGCCCGAGTCGGCCTCGATCAGCGCGGTCACGGCGTCGTTGACTTGCTTCTCCACCAAGCCGCCCATCGCCAGGAGGTGGCTGCGCACTTCCTCAAGCTCGGCGTTGAACTGCGCGGAGATGTGGTGGGTAAGGCCTTCTTTGCTAATCATGCGTTTGCTCCGCAAAAGCTGTAAGCCGCAAGCTACAAGCTGCAAGCTGATGTGTGTCGTTCCGTTGAACTGCTTTTACTTGCCGCTTGAAACTTGCGGCTTGCAGCTGCCCCAACTAGCCATAGCGACCGGTGATGTAGTCTTCGGTCTGCTTTTTCGCCGGATTGGTGAACAGGGTATCGGTATCGCCGAATTCAACCAGCTTGCCCATGTACATGAACGCGGTGTAGTCGGAAACCCGCGCCGCCTGTTGCATGTTGTGGGTCACGATAACGATGGTGAACTTGGACTTGAGCTCGTAGATCAGCTCTTCCACTTTCAGGGTCGAGATCGGGTCGAGTGCCGAGCAGGGTTCGTCGAGCAGCAACACTTCCGGCTCCACGGCGATGGTGCGGGCGATCACCAGACGTTGCTGCTGGCCGCCGGACAGGCCGAGTGCCGACTCATGCAGGCGGTCCTTGACCTCGTCCCACAGCGCCGCGCCTTTCAAGGCCCACTCCACGGCTTCGTCGAGGATGCGCTTCTTGTTGATGCCCTGGATGCGCAGGCCGTAGACCACGTTTTCGTAGATGGTCTTGGGGAACGGGTTGGGCTTCTGGAACACCATGCCCACGCGGCGACGCAGCTCGGCCACGTCTTCGCCCTTGCGGTAGATGTTGGTGCCGTAGAGGTTGATCGCACCGTCCACACGGCAACCGTCGACCAGGTCGTTCATGCGGTTGAAGGTGCGCAACAGCGTGGACTTGCCGCAGCCCGACGGGCCGATAAAGGCGGTCACGCGCTGCTTGGGGATGTTCATGCTGACGTCGAACAGCGCCTGCTTGTCACCGTAGTACAGGCTCAGGCCTGGCACTTCGATGGCCACGGTTTCCTGGGCCAGGCTCAGGCTCTGCTTGTCGCGACCCAGGGCAGACATGTTGATGCCGTGGGAATGGGTGTCGTGTTGCATGGTCTCACTCCGTTCGTAGCTGCAAGCTTTTAGCGGCAAGCTGCAAGATTTGAGCAAAAGCGGCTTGTAGCTTGCCGCTTGTGGCTAATAGCTTTAGCTGTCCAACGCTTTGTATTTTTCGCGCAGGTGGTTACGTATCCACACCGCCGACAAGTTAAGCGTGGCGATCACCAGTACCAGCAGCAAGGCGGTGGCGTACACCAGTGGCCGTGCGGCTTCGACGTTGGGGCTCTGGAAGCCGACGTCATAAATGTGGAAGCCCAAGTGCATGATCTTCTGGTCCAGGTGCAGGTACGGGTAGTTGCCGTCCAGCGGCAGCGACGGGGCCAGTTTCACCACGCCTACCAGCATCAGCGGCGCCACTTCACCGGCGGCACGGGCCACGGCGAGGATCATGCCGGTCATCATGGCCGGGCTGGCCATCGGCAGCACGATCTTCCACAGCGTTTCCGCCTTGGTCGCGCCCAGCGCCAGGGAACCTTCACGCACGGTGCGGGGAATCCGCGCCAGGCCTTCTTCGGTGGCCACGATCACCACCGGCACCGCCAGCAGTGCCAGGGTCAGCGAGGCCCACAGCAGGCCCGGCGTACCGAAGGTCGGTGCCGGCAGGGCTTCGGCGAAGAACAGGCGGTCAACCGAGCCACCCAGTACATACACGAAGAAGCCCAGGCCGAAGACGCCGTAGACGATGGCCGGTACGCCGGCCAGGTTGTTCACAGCAATGCGGATGATGCGCGTCAGGGTGTTCTGCTTGGCGTATTCACGCAGGTACACCGCCGCCAGTACGCCGAACGGGGTCACGATCATCGCCATGATCAGGGTCATCATCACGGTGCCGAAGATGGCCGGGAAAATCCCGCCTTCGGTGTTGGCTTCCCGCGGGTCATCACTCAGGAATTCCCAGACTTTGCTGAAGTAGAAGCCGATCTTGGTCATCGTGCCCATGGCGTTCGGCTGGTAGGCGTGCACCACTTTGCCGATGCCGATTTCGATTTCCTTGCCGTTGCCATCGCGAGCAGTCAGCGCATCGCGGTTGAACTGGGCGTGCAGGTCGGCCAGCCGCGCTTCGATGTCCTGGTAACGGGCATTCAGTTCGGCGCGGTCAGCATCCATATCAGCCTGGGCGGTGGCATCGAGCTTGCCTTCCAGCTCCAGTTTGCGACCGTGCAGGCGGATGCGTTCGAGGCCGGCGTTGATCGCGCCGATATCGGTTTTTTCCAGGCTCTTGAGCTGGGCGGCCAGCTTGTTGACGCGGTCGACGCGGGCTTGCAGTTCCGGCCACGCGGCCTCGCCTTCAGCGATGACCTTGCCATCCTGCTTGACGTTGACCAGGGTGCCGTAGAAGTTGCCCCACTCACGCCGCTCGATCGCCATCAGGTTTTTCGGCGTGCTCTGGTCCTTCAACCATTCGCCGACGATCCAGGTGAAGTCGTTGCCATTCAAGTCCCGGTTGCCGACCTTGATCAGTTCGCGGGTCATGAATTCCGGGCCTTCATCGGGCACCGGCAGGCCAGCACTTTTCAGGCGCTCGCGGGGCACTTCTTCTTTCTGCACCACTTCGCCGATGACGATATGGTTTTCCTGGCCCGGCACGTTGTAGTTGGCCTGGATCAGGTCAGCCGGCCAGAAGTGGCCCAGGCCACGCACCGCAATCACGGCCAGCAACCCAATGGTCATGATGACCGCGATGGACACCGCGCCACCGCTGATCCAGACGCCTGGGGCGCCGCTCTTGAACCATCCATTCAGGGAGTTCTGTTTCACAGACTTCTACCTTTCTTAAAGCGACGAGTATTTCTTGCGCAGACGCTGACGGATCAGCTCGGCGAGGGTGTTCATGACGAAGGTGAACAGCAGCAGCACCAGCGCCGAGAGGAACAGCACGCGGTAGTGACTGCCGCCCACTTCCGACTCCGGCATTTCCACCGCGACGTTGGCCGCGAGCGTTCGCAGGCCTTCGAACAGGTTCATCTCCATCACCGGCGTGTTGCCGGTGGCCATCAGCACGATCATGGTCTCGCCGACTGCACGGCCCATGCCGATCATCAGGGCGGAGAAGATGCCCGGGCTGGCGGTCAGGATCACCACCCGCGTCATGGTCTGCCACGGCGTGGCACCCAGGGCCAGCGAGCCCAGGGTCAGGCCGCGCGGCACGCTGAATACGGCGTCTTCGGCGATGGAGTAGATGTTCGGGATCACCGCGAACCCCATGGCCAGGCCGACGACCAGGGCGTTGCGCTGGTCGTAGGTGATCCCCAGGTCGTGGGAGATCCACATGCGCATGTCGCCGCCGAAGAACCAGGTTTCCAGGTACGGGCTCATGTACAGCGAGAGCCAGCCCACAAACAGGATCACCGGGATCAAGATTGCGCTTTCCCAGCCTTCGGGAACACGCAGGCGGATCGACTCCGGCAAGCGGCTGAACACAAAGCCCGCCACCAGGATGCCAATCGGCAGCAGCATCAGCAGGCTGAAAATCCCCGGCAGATGCCCTTCCACGTATGGCGCCAGGAACAGGCCGGCGAAGAAGCCGAGGATCACGGTCGGCATCGCCTCCATCAACTCGATCACCGGCTTGACCTTGCGGCGCAGGCTCGGGGCCATGAAGTAGGCAGTGTAGATCGCCGCGGCGACGGCCAGCGGTGCAGCCAGCAGCATGGCGTAGAACGCGGCCTTCAAGGTACCGAAGGTCAGCGGGGCCAGGCTCATCTTGGGTTCGAAGTCGGTGTTGGCGGCGGTCGATTGCCAGACGTATTTAGGCTCGTCGTAGTTTTCGTACCAGACCTTGCTCCACAAGGCGCTCCAGGACACTTCCGGGTGCGGGTTGTCGAGCAGCAACGGTTGCAGTTTGCCGCCGGCTTCCACGATCACACGGTTCGCCCGTGGCGACAGGCCGAACACGCCCTGGCCGTCGACCACCGGGTCGACCAGCAAGGTGCGATGGGCGGTGCTGTGGAACACGCCGAACTGGCCGGAAGCGTCGAGGGCGGTGAAGCCCTTGCGGCGTTCTTCGGCGGTGATTTCAACGATGGGCGCCGTGCCCATCTGGAAGGTACGGATCTGCTTGAAGCGCTGCTCGCCATCCGGATCGCGGGCCATGAACCACTGGGCCAGGCCGCCTTTGGAGTTACCGATGATCAAGGAGATACCGCCGACCAGTTGGGTGCTGGCGGTGATTTCGGCGTTGCCATCTTCCAACAGTTTGTAGCGCCCGTTGAGGCTCTTGTCGCGCAGGCTGAACACGTCGGCCAGGGCACGGCCGTTGATCACATACAGCCACTGCTGGCGCGGATCGATGAAGATCGCCTTCACCGGCTCGGTCATTTGCGGCAGCTCGACACGCTTCTGCTCGCTGGTGACTTCGCCAGTCATCATGTTCTCTTCGCGGCTCAGGGTCAGCACGTTCAGGTGCGAACCGGCCGAACCGGCCACCACCAGGGAGGTGTCGGTGGCGTTGAGGGCTACATGCTCCAACGGGCGACCGGCGTCATCCAGCACGATCGGCGTTTCACCGTAAGGGTATTCAATCGCTGGCGTGATGGTCTTCTTGCCGTCCGGGTAGGACACTTTATAGGTGTGGCGGAACACCAACGACTGGCCATTGGACAAACCGAGGATCACCAGCGGGCTGCCTGGCTGGTCTTCACCGATGGACGCGACGCTGGTGCCGACGGGAAGCGCCAGGTCGACGCGCTTGAGCTCGGCGCCAGTCTCTACATTAAAGAACAGTGCCTGGCCCTTATCGGAAACCCGCATGGCGACCTGGTTCTGCTCTTCGAGGGAGATCATCAGCGGCTTGCCGGCGTCCTGGATCCAGGCCGGGGTGAGCGCGTCTTCCTTGGTCAACGACGCGCCCTGGAACAACGGCGCGACGACGTAGGCGAGGAAGAAGAAGATCAGGGTGATAGCACCGAGGACGGCGAGGCCGCCCACCAGCACGTACCAACGGGTCAGGCGATCTTTGAGCGCGCGAATGCGGCGCTTGCGTTGCAGCTCAGGCGTATTGAAATCAATGCGCTTGGGAGGAGAAGTCGTCGTCATGGTGGAATTGGCCAGATCATTCATGCGCACACCCTAGCGATCCTGTATGACAGAAAGATGACAGTGCAGTGACGCAACAAATCCGCCGCGAAGCATAGCTGGCAGCGGACTAGAAAATTCGGATGCGGGGCCGGTATCCCGGCCCCGCGAAGGCAATCAGTTGCCTTCTTTCAGACCCAGGTCAGCCAGGGCCTTGGCGGCCACTTTGGCTGGCAGTGGGATGTAGCCGTCTTTCACTACAACTTCCTGGCCCTGTTTGGACAGCACCAGTTTCACGAACTCAGCTTCCAGCGGAGCCAGAGGCTTGTTCGGGGCTTTGTTGACATACACGTAGAGGAAACGCGACAGCGGGTACTTGCCGTTCAGGGCGTTTTCTTCGGTGTCTTCGATGTAGTCAGTGCTGCCTTTCTTGGCCAGAGGCACGGTTTTCACGCTGGCGGTCTTGTAGCCGATGCCCGAGTAACCGATGCCGTTCAGCGAGGAGCTGATCGACTGCACGACCGAAGCCGAGCCTGGCTGTTCGTTCACGTTAGGCTTGTAGTCGCCTTTGCACAGGGCTTCTTCCTTGAAGTAGCCGTAGGTGCCGGACACCGAGTTACGACCGAACAGCTGCACTGGCTTGTTGGCCAGGTCGCCAGTCACGCCCAGTTCGCCCCAGGTTTTCACGTCAGCTTTGCCACCGCACAGACGCGTCGAGGAGAAGATCGCGTCGACCTGTTCCATGGTCAGGTGCTGGATCGGGTTGTCCTTGTGCACGAACACGGCCAGGGCATCCACGGCAACCGGGATAGCGGTTGGCTTGTAGCCGTACTTCTGCTCGAAGGCCGCCAGTTCGGTGTCCTTCATCTTGCGGCTCATCGGGCCCAGGTTGGAGGTGCCTTCAGTCAGCGCAGGTGGCGCAGTAGCAGAACCGGCAGCTTGAATCTGGATGTTGACGTTCGGGTATTCCTTTTTGTAACCCTCGGCCCACAGGGTCATCAGGTTAGCCAGGGTATCGGAACCGACGCTGGACAAGTTGCCCGACACACCAGTGGTCTTCACGTACGCCGGGATTGCCGGATCAACACCAGCGGCCACCGCGTTGGCGGTCGCAACGCCAGCAGCGACAAAAGTCATTGCCGCCATCAAACGTTTCAGTTTCATGCCTTGCTCCTAGCAGATAGGGATAGTTGGATCGGGGCCAAGTATCGGGAGGCCGTGTGAACACTCTATGTCTGGAATGTGACAGTTAGATGAAAGGCCACTATTTAAGAATCGCCTGTCAGGAAGGGAGAAGGCCAATGAATGAGGGTCTTGCGAGGAAGTTGAAGCGCTTGAGTCGCAGGTTCAGAAATACCCGGTATTTCCTATAGAACACGATCCCTGTAGTGAGCGAGCTTGCTCGCGCTGGAGTGCGTAGCGCTCCCGTTTTTTTGGGGGCCGCTACGCAGTCCAGCGGGAGCAAGCTCCCTCGCCACAGGGGAACGGGGTGATTTAGCGCCCGCGTTTCCACAGATACACGCCTACACCCATCCCCATCACACACAGGGCGGCCACGTAGTAAGACGGGCCCATCGGGCTTTCCTTCATCAGCAACGACACCGCCAGCGGCGTGAGGCCACCAAACACGGCGTAGGCCACGTTGTAGGAAAACGACAACCCGCTGAAACGCACCACCGGCGGGAAGGCTTTGACCATCACGTAGGGCACCACGCCGATTGTGCCGACAAACAGACCGGTCAAAGCGTACAGCGGGAACAGCCAGTCCGGGTGAGCCAGCAGGCTGTGGTAGAGCGTCCAAGAGGTTGCCAGCAGCAGCGCGCAACCGCTGATGAGCACGCGGCCTGCACCGAAGCGGTCCGCCAATGCGCCGGAGGCGATGCAGCCCAGGCTCAAGGTCACGATAGCCAGGCTGTTGGCTTGCAGCGCAACGGTCGGGCTGAAGTGGTAGATGGTTTGCAGCACAGTCGGGGTCATGAGGATAACCACCACCACACCGGCCGACAGCAGCCAGGTCAGCAGCATCGACAGCACGATGGCGCCACGGTGGTCGCGCAGTACCGCGCGCAATGGCAGCTCGGCGGCCAACGTCTTGCGTTGCTGCATTTCAGCGAAGATCGGCGTTTCATGCAGCCAGCGACGCAGGTACACCGACAGCAGGCCGAACACGCCACCCAGCAGGAACGGGATACGCCAGGCGTAATCCGACACCTGCTCAGGGGTGTAAAGCGTGTTGATGGCGGTGGCCACCAGCGAGCCCAGCAGGATACCGGCGGTAAGACCGCTGGTCAGGGTGCCGCAGGCGTAGCCGATATGGCGTGGCGGTACGTGTTCGGAGACGAACACCCACGCGCCCGGCACTTCGCCGCCAATCGCCGCGCCCTGGATAACGCGCATCAGCAGCAGCAGGATCGGCGCCCACAGGCCGATCTGCGCGTAGGTCGGCAGCAGGCCCATGATCAGGGTCGGTACGGCCATCATGAAGATGCTCAGGGTGAACATTTTCTTGCGGCCCAGCAGGTCGCCGAAGTGCGCCATGATGATGCCGCCCAGCGGGCGGGCCAGATAACCGGCGGCAAAAATACCGAAGGTCTGCATCATGCGCAGCCATTCAGGCATGTCGGCAGGGAAGAACAGTTTTCCGACCACGGTGGCGAAAAACACGAAAATGATGAAATCATAAAATTCCAGCGCCCCGCCCAAGGCAGACAGCGACAGGGTTTTATAGTCGTTGCGGGTCAGCGGGCGCGAAGGTTGCGCACTGCTTGCGGGCACGGAGGACATGGCAAGGCTTCTCTTATAGTAATCATCGTAATAAGGACGGCACGCCCGGGACTTGCGGCGGGTCTGGCAAGATAGCAAATCGCTTGTAAAAGCACAGCGCCAGGAGAACAGTTGCGTACAAATGCCGCGATACAGCGTCTATTTACCGACCAAATGAGCGCCGGGAGGTCGTCGTGGCGCCAGGGTCTCGATATACTCGGCCCTTGCGAGCGCAAGACCCGCAGTCTTGAGGGGCTGCTGTGCCAAAACGTCGTTGGGTGCCATCCAGCCGATTTGGCAGAGTTTCCCTTTAGTACGCCTTACGAGAAACGTGTCGAACGGAGTATGTTTGTGCTGAAACGTTTTTCTGACAGTCGGCTATCCACCTTGCTCCACCTATAAAAGCGTCACGGGTCAGAGGCCCCACGGCATGATCGAACTCGAACAAGAAGATCCTATCCCGCAAGGCGATCTCGCCCTGCAAATCACCGCGCTCCCGCGTGAAACCAACGGTTTTGGCGATATCTTCGGCGGCTGGCTGGTCGCGCAGATGGACCTGGCCGGTACCGCCATGGCCAGCAAGGTTGCGGGCGGTCGCGTGGCCACCGTGGCGATTGATCGCATGGCGTTCCTGGTGCCGGTGGCAGTGGGCGCGCAGTTGTCCTTCTACACCCAGGCCCTGGAAATCGGCCGCAGCTCGATCCAGATGATGGTCGAAGTGTGGAGCGACGACCCGCTGTCCAGCGAATGGCGCAAGGTAACCGAGGCGGTGTTTGTGTTCGTCGCCATCGACGGCAGTGGCCGCACGCGTTCGGTGCCGTCGCGCGCCCGTTAAACCTCGCCGGGTTTTGACGGTCCATTGCCCCATTGCCTGCCATAAAGAGTGCTGTGTATGCCTATGCCCCACGTTGAAACCGTGAAGATCGACGAGCTGGACTGCTGGCGTATCCGCCACAACGGCGCGCAATTGATGGTCGCCCAGCAGGGCGCGCATATCTTCAGTTACGGGCGTGAGGGCGAACAGCCGCTGATCTGGCCTAACCCCGCGGCGGTATTCAAGCAAGGTAAAGGCATCCGAACCGGTGTACCGGTGTGCTGGCCATGGTTTGGCGTGTTCGACCGCAACCCGCAAAGCGTAAAGGCGATGCGCCAGAGTGACCAACCTGCCGGCGCCCACGGTTTTGCGCGTACGGCACGCTGGGAATTGGCTGGGAGCGAACTTGAAGGCGAAGCACTGCGCGTGGACCTGACACTGCCCGTACCGGCAGGCGGCTTCCCCGGCTGGCCCCATCAGGTTGACCTGACACTGAGCCTGCGGCTGGACGACCAACTGCACATCCGCCTGACCAGCCATAACCAGGGCAGCGACACCGTCACCCTGAGCCAGGCGCTGCACACCTACTTCGCCGTCAGCGATGTGCGCAACGTGCAGGTCGACGGTCTGGACGGCTCGACGTACATCGACACCGCCGATGGCTGGAGCGAGAAGAAGCAATCCGGCCTGCTGCACTTCAGTGCCGAGACCGACCGCATCTATCTCGACACGCCTGCAGAGCTGAACATCGTCGACAAGGATTGGCAGCGCCGTATCCAGCTCATCAGCGAAGGCTCGAAATCCACCGTGATCTGGAACCCCTGGACCGAACGCGCCAAGGCCTTCGACGACATGGCCGACGATGGCTGGACAGGCATGCTGTGCATCGAGACGGCTAATGTGCTGGAGGATGTGGTGAGCCTGGCCCCAGGTGAAAGCCACGCTCTAGGCGTGAGCATCAGCGGTATAGCTCTGTAAACCCAATCAAAATGTGGGAGGGGCTTGCCCCCGATAGCAGAGGGTCAGTCAGCACATTTGTTACTGATAGACCGCTATCGGGGGCAAGCCCCCTCCCACATGGTTATGTGTTGGGTTTTAGAGGTCTGATTCCTTTACGACCCGCACCTTCCCAGCATCCAGCGCATAGGCCGCGTCCGCCAGGTCGTTGTTGACCTTCTCCACCTTCAGCGTCCCCGTCACCCACAGCGGCGTGTAGATATCATCCAGCTTCAACCCCTTGGGATAACGCACCAGCACCAACTGGTTGGGCGGCGGTGGCGGCACGTGGATGCACGCGCCTGGGTACGGCACCAGGAAGAACAGCGTGCTACGGCCCTTGGCATCGGTTTCCAACGGCACCGGGTAGCCGCCGATACGGATGTCCTTGCCGTTCATGGCCGCCACGGTCTTGGTCGAATACATCACCGCCGGCAGGCCTTTGCTCTGCTTCAAGCCCCCCTTGTCGGTAAAGGTGCCTTGAGCTTCCGGGGAGTTGTGGTCGATCTCGGGCATGGCTTCGAGGGCCTTTTGGTCCGACATCGGCATCAGGTCGAGCCAGTCGGTTTCCGGCAGTTCACTGGCGTGCGCCAGGCCAGAGCCCAGCAGGAGGAGAGTCAACAGAAGACGGCGCATGGAGAAGCTCGGCAAGTTCAAGTGCCGAGCATTCTAGCCCTCTGCGCCTGCGCAGCGCAGAGGACTTTGTCGGCTGATTACTTCTTTTTGATCAGGCCGTAGATCACCAGCAGGATGATCGCCCCGACCAGCGCGCCCAGAAAGCCTGCGCCCTGACCTGCCTGGTAGATACCCAGTGCCTGACCACCGTAGGTCGCGGCCAGGGAGCCGGCGATACCCAGCAGGATGGTCATGATCCAGCCCATGCTGTCATCGCCTGGCTTGAGGAAACGCGCGAGCAGGCCGACGATCAAGCCGATAAAGATGGTTCCGATGATACCCATGGCATTTCCCTCTGAATGAAGTGAGCTATGCCAAAGCCTAGTCAGGCTTTGGCATCCTGCAATCAGAGAGACGACGGTCACCAATGGTTCCCGTCGGACTTGGCTTATTGCTCGGCGATCAGCGCTTCAACCTTGAGGATCTGCGCTTGCAGCGTCGCGCGGTCCTTGCAGCGCAGGTTGGCATGGCCGACCTTGCGCCCGGCCTTGAAGGCCTTGCCGTAGTGATGCAGATGGCAGTCATCGATCGCAATCACGCGCTCCACCGGCGGTACCACACCGATGAAGTTGAGCATGGCACTCTCGCCGACCTTGGCCGTGGACCCCAGTGGCAAGCCCGCTACCGCCCGCAGGTGGTTTTCGAACTGGCTGCACTCGGCGCCTTCAGTGGTCCAGTGCCCGGAGTTGTGCACACGCGGGGCGATTTCGTTGGCCTTGAGGCCGCCGTCGACTTCAAAGAACTCGAACGCCATCACGCCGACATAATCCAGTTGCTTGAGTACACGGCTGGAATAGTCTTCGGCCAGGGCCTGCAACGGGTGGTCAGTACTGGCCACGGACAGCTTGAGGATGCCGCTGTCGTGAGTGTTGTGCACCAACGGGTAGAAGCGGGTCTCGCCATCACGGGCCCGCACGGCGATCAGCGAGACTTCTCCGGTGAACGGCACGAAGCCTTCCAGCAGGCAGGCGACGCTGCCCAGTTCGGCGAAGGTGCCAACCACATCGGCAGCGGTGCGCAGGACTTTCTGGCCCTTGCCGTCGTAACCCAGGGTCCGGGTTTTCAGCACGGCTGGCAGGCCGATGCTGGCGACGGCGGCGTCCAGGTCCGCCTGGGACTGGATGTCGGCGAAGGCGGGAGTCGGAATGCCCAGGTCCTTGAACATGCTCTTTTCGAACCAGCGGTCGCGAGCGATGCGCAGGGCTTCGGCGCTCGGGTACACCGGCACGAACTGCGACAGGAAGGCCACGGTTTCGGCCGGGACGCTTTCGAACTCGAACGTCACCAGGTCGACTTCGTCGGCCAGTTGGCGCAGGTGGTCCGGGTCGCTGTAGTCAGCACGCAGGTGTTCACCCAGGGCTGCAGCGCAGGCGTCCGGCGCCGGGTCCAGGAAAGCGAAGTTCATCCCCAGCGGGGTACCCGCCAAGGCCAGCATGCGGCCCAGTTGGCCGCCACCGATTACACCGATTTTCATCGTCAACAACCTCAGGCGATACGTGGGTCTGGATTGTCCAGCACGCTGTCTGTCTGCTCAGCACGGAATTTTTTCAGCACCGCATGGAACTGCGGGTGCTTGGCGCCCAGGATGCTGGCGGACAGCAAGGCGGCGTTGATCGCCCCGGCCTTGCCGATCGCCAGGGTGGCCACCGGGATACCGGCCGGCATCTGCACGATGGACAACAGCGAATCCACGCCCGAGAGCATTGCCGACTGCACCGGTACGCCCAGCACTGGCAGGTGAGTCTTGGCAGCACACATGCCCGGCAGGTGCGCTGCGCCGCCGGCACCGGCGATGATTACCTCAATGCCACGGGATTCTGCTTCATCGGCATACTGGAACAGCAAATCCGGGGTGCGGTGGGCAGAGACCACTTTCACTTCATACGGAATGCCGAGTTTTTCCAGCATATCGGCGGTGTGGCTAAGGGTGGACCAATCGGACTTGGAGCCCATGATCACGCCAACCAATGCACTCATCGTCGTGCCTCTTCTCTCTGGGCGCCCGCAGGCGCGTCAAAAAACAACAAGCCACGCGGGAAATCCGGCGTGGCTTGGTGTACGAATTAAGGCCGGTTGGACCGGCCGAAGGCCGCGCAGTATACCGTAATAATCCAGATAAACAGCCCCTCGGATGACCATCTGTCCAGCGGCGCAAAGTGGCGGTTTTATTGACTTTCAAGTCAGCCAAATCACCACAAAACCCTGTGTTGGGCCCGAGATTGGGCTCAGGTGGTTTGCGCCGCGCCACCTTCGAGCTTGCGCCACAACAACCGCACATTTGCCTTGCGCACCAACGCACACCGATACAGACGAATCTCCAGCGGCACATGCCATTGCGGCCCGCCGCACACCACCAGTTCGCCACGGGCCAATTCCGCACGCACACTCAGTTGCGGCACCCAGGCAATGCCCAGGCCTTCCAGGGCCATGCTTTTGAGGCTGTCGGCCATGGCGGTTTCGTACACGGTGGTAAAACGCAGGGCGCGCTGGCGCAGCAACAGGTGCACCGAACGGCCGAGGAACGCGCCGGCGCTGTAGGCCAGCAACGGCACGCTGCCCTCGCCCTCCAGGTCGAACAACGGTTTGCCGTCGGCATCGGCGGCGCACACCGGGAGCATTTCGGTGTTGCCCAGGTGCAGCGACGGGAAGATTTCGGCGTCCATCTGCATCGCCGCGTCCGGGTCGTAGAACGCCAGCATCAGGTCGCAGCCACCTTCGCGCAGGGCGTGCACGGCGTCACCGACGTTGGTGGCGACCAGCCGCGTGGCGATGTTCAACCCCTCGTTGCGCAACTGCGCGATCCAGCGCGGGAAGAAGCCCAGCGCCAGGGAGTGGGCGGCGGCCACTTGCATGACTTCGCCCTGCCCGCCCTCCAAATGATGCAAATGGCGCAGCACTTCACCGAGCTGCTCGACCACGGTGCGCGCGGTGACCAGAAACAGTTGCCCCGCCGCCGTCAGTTCCACCGGGGTGCGTGAGCGATTGACCAGGGTCAGCCCCAGCGCGGCCTCAAGGCTGCGGATACGTCGACTGAACGCCGGCTGGGTGACAAAGCGCCGCTCTGCCGCCTGGGAAAAGCTGCGCGTCGCCGCCAGGGCGCTGAAGTCTTCCAGCCATTTGCTCTCAAGGTTCATCACTGCCTCCCACGGGTACGCACCATTTTGGCACACACGCCCGCCATCATAGCCGGGTCACATCTGCATTATGCCGTTTATGCATAGGCCAGTGCTGAACAGCATTGGCCCAAATTTTCCTACAGGCCTAGCATTCGCGGTGTTCCGGCCTGTTCCGGGTCCCTATCGAGATGATTTCCGTCATGTCCTCCGCTGCATCATTCCGCACAGAAAAAGACCTGCTTGGCGTACTCGAAGTACCCGCCCAAGCGTATTACGGCATCCAGACCCTGCGAGCGGTGAATAACTTCCGCCTCTCGGGCGTTCCGATTTCGCATTACCCGAAATTGGTGGTCGGCCTGGCAATGGTCAAGCAAGCAGCCGCTGATGCCAACCGCGAGTTGGGCCAGCTCAGCGAAGCCAAGCACGCTGCTATCAGCGAAGCCTGTGCCCGCTTGATCCGCGGCGATTTCCACGAAGAGTTCGTGGTGGACATGATTCAAGGCGGCGCCGGCACTTCAACCAACATGAATGCCAACGAAGTCATCGCCAACATCGCGCTGGAGGCCATGGGCCACCAGAAGGGCGAATACCAATACCTGCACCCGAACAACGACGTGAACATGGCGCAGTCGACCAACGACGCCTACCCGACCGCGATCCGCCTGGGTCTGCTGCTGGGCCATGACGCGCTGCTGGCCAGCCTCGACAGCCTGATCCAAGCCTTCGCCGCCAAAGGCGTCGAGTTCGGCCATGTGCTGAAAATGGGCCGCACCCAACTGCAAGACGCCGTGCCGATGACCCTCGGCCAGGAATTCCGCGCCTTTGCCACCACCCTCAGCGAAGACCTGGCCCGCCTGAAAACCCTGGCGCCAGAGCTGCTGACCGAAGTGAACCTGGGCGGCACCGCCATTGGCACCGGCATCAACGCCGACCCGCGTTACCAGGCCCTGGCCGTACAACGCCTGGCCACCATCAGCGGCCAGCCGCTGGTACCGGCTGCCGACTTGATCGAAGCCACCTCCGACATGGGCGCCTTTGTGCTGTTCTCCGGCATGCTCAAGCGTACCGCCGTGAAGCTGTCGAAGATCTGCAACGACCTGCGCCTGCTGTCCAGCGGCCCACGCACCGGGATCAACGAGATCAACCTGCCGGCGCGTCAGCCAGGCAGCTCGATCATGCCCGGCAAGGTCAACCCGGTGATCCCGGAAGCCGTGAACCAGGTTGCGTTCCAAGTCATCGGCAACGACCTGGCCCTGACCATGGCGGCCGAAGGCGGCCAGTTGCAACTGAACGTGATGGAGCCGCTGATCGCTTTCAAGATCTTCGACTCGATCCGCCTGCTGCAACGCGCCATGGACATGCTGCGCGAACACTGCATCGTCGGCATCACCGCCAACGAAGCGCGCTGCCGCGAACTGGTGGAGCACTCCATCGGCCTGGTCACCGCGCTGAACCCGTACATCGGCTATGAAAATGCCACCCGCATCGCGCGTATCGCCCTCGAAAGCGGCCGCGGCGTGCTGGAACTGGTGCGCGAAGAAGGCTTGCTCGACGACGCCATGCTCGACGACATCCTGCGCCCCGAAAACATGATCGCTCCACGCTTGGTCCCGTTGAAGGCTTAAGCGTTTGTTGCACTGCTCACCAGGTTGAGGGACTAGACACCTCTCACCTTTTGAGGGCCCGAAGGCTCGTTCTTCAGGCCCTTTTTTTTTGCCTCAAGGTTGTGAAATGACGCCCATAAAAAATCCAATATCGCCCTGCAAACCCACCTTGCCTGTAACAGCTTGGCTGAAACCTTTAATCAGCCCGAGCAGACGGATCACGTTCGCCTAGGTATAGTGCCGCCCCTCTCGCGTCTGCGGCCGTCGGTAACGAGGCCCGGTACAGCGCGAAACCGCATGAATAACAACCCGCAAAAGGATTGGGGTCGAACGGTCGTGCACTGCCTGGTGCTTAGCGATTGCGTCGAACCGTCCTGCGTTTGCCATTAGAAAAATCAGCGAGGAACACTCCATGCTCGAAGTCATCAACGACTTCCTCTCAGGGAAAGTACTGATCGTGCTCATTGTCGGGCTCGGCGGTTATTTCACGATCCGCTCGCGTTTCGTACAACTGCGTCACTTTTTCCATATGTTCTCGGTGTTCAAAGACAGCCTGAAGAGCAGCTCCGGCCAACTCAGCTCGTTCCAGGCGCTGATGCTCAGCCTGGCCGGCCGCGTAGGCGCCGGCAACATCGCCGGTGTCGGCATTGCCGTCACCCTTGGCGGCCCAGGCGCCGTGTTCTGGATGTGGGTCACCGCGCTGGTGGGCATGTCGTCGAGCTTTATCGAGTGTTCCCTCGGCCAGCTGTACAAGCGCACCGACGCAGAGGGCACCTACCGTGGCGGCCCGGCCTATTACATCCAGCACGGCCTGCAAAAACGCTGGCTGGGTATGGTGATGGCGTTCCTGCTGCTGGTGACCTTCGGCTTCGCGTTCAACGGCCTGCAAGCCCACGCCGTGACCCACTCGCTCAACAACGCCTTCGGCCTCGACACCACCTACACCGGCCTGGCCCTGGCGGCATTGCTGGGCCTGGTGTTCATCGGCGGGATCAAGCGCATCGCCTCGATCGCCGACCTGCTGGTGCCGGTCAAGACCCTGGTCTATATCGCCGTGACCCTGTACGTGATCGTGCTGCAATTCGACCACGTACCGGCCATGCTCGCGACCATCGTCAAGAGCGCATTCGGCCTCGACCAAGCCTTCGGTGGCCTGGTGGGCAGCGCGATCATCATGGGTGTGAAGCGCGGTGTGTTCGCCAACGAAGCCGGTTTGGGCAGTGCGCCTAACGTGGCGGCGGTGGCCTCCGTAGAACACCCGATCGCCCAAGGCGTGGTCCAGGCGTTCAGCGTGTTCCTCGACACCTTCGTGATCTGCACCTGCACCGCACTGCTGATCCTGCTTTCCGGCTTCTACACCCCAGGTTTTGAAGGCGACGGCATTGCCCTGACCCAGAACTCCCTGGCGGCAGTGGTCGGTGACTGGGGCCGCATGTTCATCTCGGTAGCCCTGGCGTTGTTCGTGTTCACCTCGATCATGTACAACTACTACCTCGGCGAGAGCAACCTGCGCTTCCTGGTGGGCAATAACCGCAAGGTGCTGATGGGCTACCGCGCATTGGTACTGGCGCTGATTTTCTGGGGCTCCATCGAGAACCTGAGCACGGTGTTCGCGTTTGCCGACATCACCATGACCCTGCTGGCCTTCGTTAACCTGTTCGCCCTGGCGTTCCTGTTCAAGATCGCCATGCGCATCCTGAACGACTACGACAACCAGCGCGCCGCAGGCATCAAGACCCCGGTGTTCGACTCCAGCCAGTTCCCTGACCTGGACCTGGACCGCACGGCGTGGCCGGCAAACCCGGTGAAATCCGAAGCGGCCCCGGCGGCTGAACTGAGCGCTCAAGCGCAACGTTAATCGCAGCCAGATGACACGCCGCCCGGCCTTGGGCATGCTCTGGGCCCGGCGGCGTTTTTCGTTCAGGAGATTCTTCGATGCAATCAGCTAACAACGTGATGGTGCTCTACACCGGCGGCACCATCGGCATGCAGGCCAGCGCCAATGGCCTGGCCCCGGCATCCGGTTTTGAAGCGCGCATGCGCGAACAGCTCGCCAACCAGGCTGTGCCCACGTGGCGCTTCCGGGAAATGGCGCCGCTGATCGACAGCGCCAACATGACACCCGCTTATTGGCAGCGCCTGCACACCGCGGTGATCGATGCCGTGGACGCTGGCTGCGACGCGGTACTGATCCTGCACGGCACCGACACCCTGGCCTACAGCGCGGCGGCCATGAGTTTCCAACTGCTGGGCTTGCCGGCACCGGTGGTGTTCACCGGCTCCATGCTGCCCGCAGGCGTGCCGGACAGCGATGCCTGGGAAAACGTCAGCGGCGCACTGGTTGCCCTGGGCGAAGGCCTGGCGCCCGGTGTTCATCTGTATTTCCATGGTGAGTTACTGGCACCGACCTCCTGCGCAAAAATCCGCAGCTTTGGTCGCCATCCGTTCGCAGCCTTGCAGCGCCAGGCGGGTATGCCCAAGGCCGAATCGCTGCCTGAAGCCCTGCATTATCGTCAGCCCAAAGCCGTGGCGAACGTGGCTGCACTGCCATTGGTACCGGGAATTAGCGCGGCGCAGCTAGACGCGGTGCTCAACAGCGGCATTCAAGCCTTGGTGCTGGAATGTTTCGGCAGCGGCACCGGGCCCAGTGACAACCCCGAGTTTCTCGCCAGCCTCACGCGGGCACGCGACCGGGGCATCGTGGTGGTTGCCATTACCCAATGCCATGAAGGCGGCGTGGAGCTGGATGTCTACGAAGCCGGCAGCCGTCTGCGCGGGGCCGGTGTGCTGTCCGGTGGCGGGATGACCCGTGAAGCGGCGTTCGGCAAGCTTAATGCGCTGATCGGTGCAGGGCTGGCAACCAGCGAAGTCCGTCGCCTGGTCGAACTGGACCTGTGCTGCGAACTGAGTTGATCGGCATGTAACTTGCTCCACTTCCAGCCATCTACTGGCTGGAAGTTCCTATGCTGCACTCCCACCTCACCACCCTCAACGCCGTCTCACTGGTGCTGGATACCTTCCAGGCCGAAGGCGTGCCCAGTGCCGTGCTGCTGGCCGGTAGCGGCATCTGTGGCGCAGACCTGAACCACGCCGACACCCGCATCACCACCAACCAGGAGATGCGCGTGTGCGCCAACGCGGTGGCCTTGCGCGGGGATATCGGCCTGGACCTGGGCCGGCGCATGCACGTGTCCTCCTACGGCCTGCTCGGCTATGCACTCCTGACCAGTGCCACCTTCGGTGACGCTTTACGCCTGGCGCTGCGCTATCCGGCGCTATTGGGAACACTGTTTGAGCTGAATCTTGAGGAGGATGGCCAGCGGGTCTGGTTCACCGCCAGCGACTATCGGGAAGTCCCGGCGCTTGCCGCGTTCAATGCCGAGTGGTGCCTGGCCTCGTTGAATGTCATCTGCGACGACCTGCTGGGCCGGCCCTTGCCGTTGCTGGGCGCGCGCTTTGAACATCGTGCGCCGGCGTATCAGGCGCGCTATGCCGAACGCTTCGACTGCCCCGTACAGTTCGAGGCCGGCACCAATGCCTTCGCCTTCGACCGACGCTGGCTCGACCAGCCATTGCCTCTGGCGGACGCCATCACCCACCGGGCCGTGGCCGACCGTTGTCGCAAGCAGAACACCGAGTTCACCGGTCGCCAGGCTTGGCTGGGCCGGGTGCGCCAGTTGCTCGCCGCCCAACTGCGCGCCGCGCCGGGTATCGACGGGTTGGCCGGGCAAATGAACTGCTCGCCGCGGACCCTGCGCCGGCACCTGCACGACTTGGGCTGCAGCTATCAGGAACTGCTGGACGAACTTCGCTTCGAGCAGGCCAAGCAATGGCTGGCCGACGATCAGTTGCCGATCTACCGGATTGCCGAACAGTTGGGCTTCAGTGAGACCGCCAGTTTTCGCCATGCGTTTGTGCGCTGGAGCGGGGTTGCGCCGAGTCAGTTTCGGCCATAGGCCCCGGCGGGCGGGCGAATAACGGACAGCGCCGTTGGCCGTATTTATCCCCTTTTGGCCGCTCCTGCCGTTCTCTTGCCGCGCCGGTGAGGCAACACTGCAAGGCACCCTCCTGCGCCTTCGAGAACAACAATATGCTGACGATCTACTCGGATGATCATCACCTGCACCACGGCCGTTGCGAATTGATGGACGGGCAATTGATGCCCTGTTTCGAAATGCCCTCCCGCGCCGACCACGTGTTGCAACGGGTAAAAGACCGCGAACTGGGCCCCGTGCGCGCACCGCATGACTTCGGCCTGGCACCCTTGGCACGCGTTCACTCACAGGCCTACCTGGACTTTTTCAAAGGCGCCTGGGAACGCTGGACCTTGTTCGGCCAGGAGGGCGACCTGCTGCCCTACACCTGGCCGCCCGTACCTTGCGCCGGGTATTGCCCACCAGCCTGCATGGCCAACTCGGGTATTACAGCTTCGACGGCGGCGCGCCCATCACCGCCGGGACCTGGCAGGCGGCCTACAGCGCCGCCCAGGTGGCGCTGACCGCGCAGCAGGCGATCCAGGCCGGGGCGCCGGCGGCGTTTGCCCTGTGTCGTCCGCCCGGACACCACGCCGCCAGCGACCTGATGGGCGGTTACTGTTACCTCAACAATGCGGCCATCGCCGCCCAAGCCTTTCTGGATCAGGGCCATGAAAAGGTCGCGATCCTCGACGTGGACTACCACCACGGTAACGGCACCCAATCGATTTTCTACGAGCGCAGCGACGTGTTGTTCACCTCGATTCATGGCCACCCGGAGGCGGAGTTTCCGTTTTTCCTCGGCTATGCCGACGAGTTGGGAGAAGGCGCCGGAGAAGGCTTCAACTTCAATTACCCGTTGCCGGCGGGCTCCGGCTGGGAATGCTGGAGCGCGGCGCTGGACCAGGCCTGTAGGGAAATCGAGCGCTACGGCGCCGATATCCTCGTCGTGTCGCTCGGTGTGGACACGTTCAAAGACGATCCCATCTCGCAATTCAAACTCGACAGCCCCGATTACCTGGCGATGGGCGCACGCATCGCCCGCCTGGGCCGACCAACGCTGTTCGTGATGGAAGGCGGCTACGCAGTGGAAGAAATCGGCATCAATGCCGTCAACGTTCTCGAAGGTTTTGAGGAAGCAGCCCAATGAAGATGCTCAAGTCACTTGCCCTCTGTGCAGCCGTCCTCAGTTGCGCGGCCCACGCCGAAGAAAAAACCCTGCGGGTCTACAACTGGTTCGACTACATCACCCCCAAGGCCCTGGAAGACTTCAAGGCGCAGAACCCGTCGATCAAGTTGATCTACGACATCTTCGACACCAACGAAGCCCTGGAGGCCAAGCTGCTGACCGGCAACTCCGGCTATGACGTGGTGGTGCCGTCCAACGTGTTCCTGGCCAAGCAGATCGAGGCCGGCGTGTTCCAGCCGCTGGACCGCAGCCAGTTGCCCAACTGGAACCACCTTGATCCCAAGCTGATGAAGCTGATCGAGGCCAACGACCCCGGCAATAAATTCGCCGTGCCTTACATGTACGGCACCATCCTCATCGGCTTCAACCCCGACAAGGTCAAGGCTGCGCTGGGCGACAACGCGCCGGTGAACAGCTGGGACCTGATCTTCAAGGAAGAGAACATCAGCAAGCTCAAGCAATGCGGCGTCGCGTTGCTCGACTCGCCCTCGGAGATCCTGCCCCTGGCCCTGCAACACCTGGGCCTGGACCCCAACAGCAACAACCCCAAGGATTATGAAAAGGCCGAAGCACTGCTGCTCAAGATCCGTCCCTACATCACCTACTTTCACTCCTCCAAGTACATGGCCGACATCGCCAATGGCGACATCTGCGTGGCGGTGGGCTATTCCGGCAGCTTCTCCCAGGCCGCCAACCGCGCCAAGGACGCCAAGAACGGCGTGACCGTGGACATGCGCCTGCCCAAGGAAGGCGCACCGATCTGGTTCGATATGCTCGCCATACCCAAAGGCGCCAAGAACCCGCAGGACGCCTACACCTTCATCAACTACCTGCTGCAACCCCAGGTGATCGCACCGATCAGCGATTTCGTCGGTTACCCCAACCCGAACAAGGACGCCACCGAACAGGTTGACCCGGCGATCCGCAACAACCCCAACCTGTATCCGACCGAAGCGGCGATGGCGACGCTCTACACCTTGAAACCGCTGGACAGCAAAGCCGAACGCGCCCGAACCCGGGCCTGGACCAAAATCAAGTCGGGCACCTGAGCGCACCTTCACACACCCGCTCCCGGCTGCGGAGCGGGTATGTCACCCGTGGCAAGTATCTACCGCCTTGCCCGCATCACCAGCCCTTAACTTGGCACCCTTTACGCCGTTCGGCCCAGGCCGGATCGCGACCGAGGAATTGCCAATGCCCACTGACTCACCCCACTCGCCTGCTCTGGCCAATAACCGCCCACCCAGCACTTATGAGCTGCTCACTCAGCTGACCACAGGCCCCTCCACGCGAGAAGTCGCTACGGCGATCCTGCGCTCGGCGCTCAAAGAGCAGTACCCGACACTGAATATCGACCCGGACCTGGCAATGGTGGTCACGCCGCGCCGCGTCGTCACCGCAGACAGCGTGCAAGCGATTGAGCCCTACGCCGAATCATTGACCAGCGTCTTGGCCCGTCAGACGCTGGCAGTCAAACCGGTGGTCTACCTCGACGGTGAACACTTTCTCAGCCTGCAGCCGGACGCCCACCCTGCTGTGCATCTACCGGTGAAAATCGATGGTATCGCCCGCCTGATCAATGAACTGGCAGGCCTGCTGTTCACCGCGTTCCAGGAGGAGCAACTGAACTACTGGAACACCTCCAGTAACAACAACGGCCCTCGCTGGCAGGCGCTCTCCCACTCGTTGCGTAAAGTGTGGAACCTCACGGAGAGGGACGACTGGGACGCGCACGATTGCAGCATGGCCAGGAACTTGTTTCATTTTCCGGACAAGGCCGAACGCCAGGCAAAAGACCTCTACAAGAGCCGGGCGTACCTGATTGGCATCGAGGTGCGCCAGCGCGACCAGCCCGTTCACAGCAGCATGACCGGCACGGCGGTACTGATCGGCGAGCACGACCGACGCCCGCTGATCCTCACGCACTCGGTGGTGAACGGTTACGAGAAGTTCGATTCGCTGGAGCAATTGGGCGAACAACTACCGGCCTGGCTGAATCTGCAACAATCCGACATGACCTTGCAGTGGCGGTTGTACGAACCGAGCGGCAACTTTTTCGATCATCAGGCCTGCACACTGATCGAGCTGCAGATAGAAGCCATTGATGACCTCGGCATGGAGGACGCTGGCGGGCCATCCGTGACCAGCCTGCCCCGTCCCACCATGACCCGCATAATACCGGGCATCGAAGAATTGACTGACGACACGCTGTCCAGTGTCCGTCAGATACATAGCCAGTTGCCCGATTGGATGGCCGGCGCGTCCGACCGCGACGTGTCGTTGTACAGCCGCTACGTGATTGACCTGGCCGAGCTGCAAACGCAAAACCACGGCCGCACGTTCCGCGACGATATTCCCTCGATACGCGACTATTGCCGCGCACAACTGCGCGCGCGGATCCCCACCGATAAAAAGGGCTTTCACCTGAATCTGGACAAGGTCGAGATCAGCATCGAAAGCCCGGTGGTCTGGGGTTCCTTCGTGTTTCCCGTCGCCAACGACATTACCCGTCGCAGCCTGATAGACCTGGCGCTGGACAACTTGACCGGCCTGCCGACCGGCCAGGCGAGCGTGCATTACAACGGCGGTCCGGCACCGCAATGGCTGTCCTTCAACTACCTCAAGGGCATCATCGAGGCGCTGGACATCGGCAAGCACTATCCGGCCCTGATCAAACAGAAACTGCTGACGGACCCCGTACAGTCCAAAGCGCGACAAAGGCTCTACGCCAATCAGTTACGGGTGCAGTTACCGTTGATGGCCTTGCAGTTGAAGATCCAGCACAAGAACGGCTTCGACGACCTCGGTTACCGCTACGTCGCCGCCGTCATGCAGGACCACCCCCATGATCGCCAAGTGGACGGACAGGAGATCTACATTCGTCCACTGGCCTTCGTCCCGACCCTGCGCACCACGCCAGGGCAGGATGTGGTGACCAACATGTTCGTCATTGGTCCCAAGGATCACAGGGCCGGACCCTGCGTACTGTATCGGCCGTTGCTCGAACCGATACTGGCCCAGTATGCCTCACGACAAAACCTCATCTATGCCATCAAGCACCAGCCTGAGCTGCGTGAGTCGGTGCTTGCGTGGCTGCCCGAGCAAGCGCGCTTCAATTACGCGCAGTACGTGTTCCCGGGCAAGCTGCCCTCGCCGTGGACAGTCGCACAGGCACTGGTCGAGCCAGAGACGCTGCTGCAAATGAGCGGCCCCCTGGCCTTGAGCGATGAAACACTGGGCAATGACATCCTGGCGACGCTGTTCATGGCGAACGCCAACGCCATGGTCGAACTGGCGACGCGCCAGTCGGTATCCAACATGCAAAAACGCTGGGACACCTTGCGCCAGGCCGGCTGGCGGATCTTCAACGCAGCCTTGCCGTTTTTCGGGCGCACAGTGGGTATGGCCGCCTGGATCTGGCAGATCATGGACGATTTGCAGGAGGTCACAGAGGATGCGCAGACCGACTACCAGGCGACGTCCTGGGCGGCAGAGGCCGATCTGCTGCTCAACCTGGGTATGGCGCTGGTGCTGCATGTCGCGCTGCGCCATCCGCCCACAGACGTCCAGCGTTCAAAACCCAGTGCCGAGCCCCCGCCTGTCTTGACCGATAAACCTGAAAAGCCGCCACGCCCCAGGCCGACCATCAGCGTCAGCCGCCAGCCGGATCTGCCTGACAGCGAGCGTGCACCCACACACGTGGGCCGACTGAATATCAGCGGCGCCATAAACCGCACGCCCAGTAGCCTTGCGGCGACCCTGGACAGCTTCAAGATCGACAAACCTGCCGGGCTGGGTGCGCAAACCAAAACACCCGGGCCCCACTTGCACCTGTATCCACTGACAGGCAAGTGGTACGCGCCCGTGGCGCAACGGTGGTTTGAGGTGCGCCTGGATGACAACGACGCCGTGGTGATCGTCGACCCGCTCAACCCCTCGCGTACCGGGCCGTTGCTGCTGAGCAACCTGGCCGGCCAATGGTTTGTCGACGTACGCCTGCGCTTGCGCGGCGGCGGCTTCAGGAATCGGCGGCGGGCAGCCCAGGCTCAGACACCTTCACGTATCCAAACGTTGAGAAACCAGATCACGCAATTCAACACCGACGAGAATCGCCAGCAGCAGAGCATGTACGACGCCTACGTCGCCCTGGGCACCGATGCAGCCCCCTCTACCGAAGAACGCCGCCAAGCCTATGGCAGCCAGGTCGATAACCGGCTGGCGGAGTACGAAGTACCGATCCGACAGCTCAGGGCCCTGGAGATTATCGACACGGTGCCCGACTACCAGCGCGAGATGATCAGCTACTTGAACAAGCAAATCCTGCTGACCCGTTCGGTCATCGACAACCGCCTGCCGTCGTTTCGTAACTTGCTGACGACCACCCTGGAGAGCCTTGAGCAGACGGCCTTGGACGACCCACAAGCCCAGGCTGCCAGCGCCCTCATCATGTCAGACAGAACGCTGGAGCTGATTCAGCGCTTGGAATACGTGGACTCCCGTTTCAAGGAACTGGAAGGCCTGGGGCCGGAGGGGGCCGCCATCATCCAGGCCACAATGAGGCTTTTACCGGGCATTACACTTCCCGACCTCAAGGCCTATCGCATCAGCCTGGCGCGCTATCTGTGTGTCGGGCCGGGAAGCGACGAGGCCTTTACCAATGCCCGCAGCCAGTTAAATGAGATAGTCGAGGGGATCGACGTTCACCTGCAAAGCTTGCTGGAGATCCTGGGCACCGAAGCCGACAGCACGCTGGATGAGCGTATCGACGCCCTTAACAGTCTGCTTGAGCAGTTTGCCATTAGCGACCAACGGATGCTCGACCTGCACGCCGAGCAGCCGCAGCAGGTCATGCGCGAACCCTTGGAGAGCCTGCGCCAGCAACTCGATGAGTTCAGTCAGCGTGCAGCCCATAACCTGGCGCAGCTGCTGAAAGAAAGAAAAGCCCTGGAGCCCAAACCCGGTAGCTCGAAAGCAGCACAAACACCCAGACGGAAAATCATCAAGACCCGCTTCAACAGTGTGGTGGTGGGCGAGCCCCGGCAAACTGACAGCACGCTGGTGGATGTCAAGGCCCCGTTGACCGGCCGAGTAATCGCCACGTTCCACGAAAAAACGCCAGGGGTCTGGGTCGAACGTCAGCGCTCCGAACCCCGGGCACCACAGTCCGCCGACCTGGAGGCCAGCATCACCGCCGGCCGGGACGTGCTCAGAGAAGAACCGGCCGCCACCTTGCGCACCCTGGGCCACTCCAAAAAACCCGGACGCATTCCGGTGGAAATCGAAGAGATGTTCCACCAGTACGCCGCTCGCCTGGAGCGCGCCGTGGCGACCATTGAAGCGGCCCTGACCCGCCTCAACCTCACGGAAAGTGACCGTCCTTCCGCCGCCACTCTCAAACAACAACTCAGCGTAGCCGCAGAAAGGCTCTATGAATTGGGCACCCAAACACGGGTCGGCATGACCAAGCAACAAGCGCCGACCGCCGCCCGCGTGGAGTGGCTGCACGGCCTGGGCCAGGTGAAAATCACCAAGGTGGTGAGCCGCCGTCGTCTCAAGGGACCGGGTAAAAACTACTTGGATGAATACGAGGTGCGCGACCACCAGACTCATCAGGTGTTGTGGTACGCCCACTTTCACTACCGTTCGCCAGAAGCGGCCGTCGAGGACTATGTGGCCGGGCACCTCAAGACCCGCGAACAACAGAAGCTTGGGAGCCTCTTTCGGCACACAAGCTTGAGCGAGCGGGAGGAAATCGCGATTTATCGCAGTGAAATCAGCCTGCCCTTGGCGAAGAAACTATTTTTTGCCCACTGATTCTCAGCCGGTCCGCCAGGCCTGACGCAAGCGCGCCAGCGCCAGGGCGATTGCCGGCTCTGGCACCGCGGCAAACCCCAGCACCAGGCCGGCGCGCTGATCCGCCGGCTGGGTGGATTGGGCCAGCCAGTAACTGCTCAAACCATTGACCTCGACATCCACGGCGCGGGCCTGTTCAAGCAGTTGCTGCTCGCGGGCCAGGCTGTTCACACGCACCGTCAGATGCAGCCCCGCCGCGACGCTGGGCAGCTCACCAACCCCCGGCAGCCCGCTCGGCCAACCGGCCAACAAGGCGTTGCGCCGGCTCAACGCCGCTCGCCGCATACGGCGGATGTGCCGCTGGAAGTGCCCGGTCGCCATGAATTCGGCCATGACCGCCTGGGTACTGACTTCCGAGTGGCGCATGTCCACCGCACGACGCCGGGAAAATGCGTGCACCAGGCCCATCGGCAATACCAGATAACCCAGGCGCAAGGCCGGGAACGCCACTTTGCCGAAGGTACCGACATAGAGCACGCGCCCACTGCGGTCCAGTGCGGCCAGGGGCGCCAGCGGTGCGCCGCTGTAGCGGTACTCACCGTCGTAGTCGTCCTCCACGATCCAGCCGCCGGTGCGCTCGGCCCAGGCCAGCAGTTCCAGGCGCCGCGCCAGGCTCATCACCACGCCCAGCGGGTATTGATGCGAGGGTGTGACGTAGGCCAGGCGGCAATCTTTCAGGCTGTTCAGGACTTGGCAATCGATGCCTTCGCTGTCCACCGGCACGCCATGCAGGCGCCCTCCGGCCAAGGCGAATGCGTGACCGGCGGCGCGATAGCCTGGGTTTTCCACCGCCACGCCGTCGCCGGGCTCCACCAGCAGCTGTGCACAAAGGCTGATTGCCTGCTGTGCGCCACTGGTGATCACTATTTGTTCAGCCGAGCATTGCATGCCGCGAGAACTGCGCAGGTAAGCCGCGATCAGCCCGCGCAGGCGTACGTCACCTGCCGGGTCGCCGTAGCACAACTGTTCCAGATCCGGCTTGCGCCAGAACGCCCCATTCAGCTTGGCCCACACCTCAAACGGGAACAGATCGAAGGCGGGCACCCCCACGCGAAAGGCCTTGGGCGGACCAGTCGGCGGTTGAGGCAAATGGTTATTTTCCAGACGGTCCAGGGCCGGCCTGTGGATAACTTCGTCATCGAGATCCAAGGGCAAATTCGCCCATTTTGTGGATAAGGCTGGGGATAAGCCTGTTGATAACCCTGTGGATGGTTTTGTGGATAGTTTTTTCGGGGTGGGCAGTTGGGCGACATAAGTGCCATCGCCCACCCGGCCTTCAATAAACCCCTCGGCGTACAGTTGATCGTAGGCGCGCACCACGCTGTTACGGGAAATCGCCAGGGCCGCCGCCAAGTCACGGCTGGCGGGCAAGCGCGTACCGCTGACCAGGCGGCCATCCAGCACTCGCTGGCGCAAGGCTTCATAGAGTTGGCGTGTCAGGCCCTGGCGCCGATCCAACTCAATGCCGGCAGGGTTGAACGACAGCGGCGGCTCTATGGAACGCATCGAATTGGACCTATTAAATTGACGATAGATGGCTCTTACAACGAACCATTAGCCTGCCTAGGATGCAGGCATTCGCCAAGGAAAATATTCATGTACACACCTCGCGCCTTTGCCCTCGACGACTTGCCCGACATCCAGCAACTGATCCAGCACACACGCCTGGCGCAGGTGGTGACCTTTGGCGAGCAAGGCCTGCAGGCCAGTCACTTGCCGCTGTTGCTCAACCCCGATGAAGGCCCCTACGGCACGCTCTATGGGCACCTGGCCAAGGCCAATCCGCAGTGGCGCGACTTGCAAAATGGCAGCGACGCGCTGGTGATCTTTGCAGGCGCCGACGCCTACATCAGCCCCGCGTTCTACCCGGCCAAGGCCGAGCACGGCAAAGTGGTGCCGACCTGGAACTACACCGCCGTCCACGCTTACGGCAAAGCTGAAGTGTTCACCGACGCCGAGCGCCTGCTCACGCTGGTCAGCGCCCTGACCGAGCGTCACGAAACCGGCCGCGCCCAACCCTGGGCCGTCAGTGACGCCCCGGCCGACTACATTGACGGCATGCTCAAGGCCATCGTCGGCTTCGCCCTGCCGATCGAGCGCGTGATCGGCAAACGCAAACTCAGCCAGAACCGCAGCGCGGCGGATATGGCCGGCGTCCGCGAAGGCCTGGCCGCCAGCCCCGACGTGCGCGACCAGACACTAGCGCGCTGTATTCCCCAAGGAGTTCCAGAATGAGCCAGATCGACATCCGCCCCGTCACCGCCGCCGACCACGCCGCGTGGCTGCCGCTGTGGCAGGCCTATTTGGCCTTCTACAACACCGAGCTGCCTGACGCAGTGAGCCAGAGCACCTGGCAACGCCTGATTGATCCCCAGGAACCGACCTACTCAGCCCTGGCCTGGCAGGACGGCAAGGCGGTGGGCATGGTTAACTTCATCTACCACCGCTCCAACTGGAGCATCGAGAACTCCTGCTACCTGCAGGACTTGTTGGTGGACCCGAGCCAACGCGGCACGGCGTGGGTCGCAAACTGATCGAATTCGTCTACACCACAGCCAAAGCGGACGGCTGCTGCAAGGTCCATTGGCTGACACACGAGACCAACGCCACGGCGATCCAACTCTACGAACGCATCGCCGAACGCCCTGGTTTCATCCAATTTCGCAAAGGTCTTTAAGGAGCGCAGCATGTCCACTTCCCCCGCCGACTGGAAAGGCGTCCCGGCACCCAGCACCCTACTGCTTGAAGGGCGCTTTATCCGCCTGGAAAAACTCGACCCTGCACGCCACGCCGACCAACTGTGGCAAGCCCTTGAGGGTCCCGGCGCCGACCCCAAGTTGTGGGACTACTTGCCTTACGGTCCATTTGCGGATCGCGCCGCGTTCGATGCCTGGCTGAACAACCACGCCGCCCATAACGACCCGTACTTTTTCAGCGTAATCGACCGCGCCAGCGGCGAGGTGCAGGGCATCCTCAGCCTGATGTCCATCGTCCCGGCGCAGGGCCGGATCGAAATCGGCCACGTCACGTTCGGCGCGCCAATGCAGCGCTCGCCCAAAAGCACCGAAGCCGTTTACCTGCTGGCCAAGTACGCGTTCGACCAGGGCTACCGCCGCCTGGAATGGAAGTGCAACAACGGCAATGCCCGCTCCAAATACGCGGCCGAGCGGTTGGGGTTCAGTTTTGAGGGGGTGTTCCGCCAGCACATGGTGGTCAAGGGGCAGAACCGCGATACCGCGTGGTATTCGATTCTGGATGGGGAGTGGCCGACGGTGGGCGCAGGGTTTGAGGCGTGGTTGTCGGAGTCCAACCAAGCGGGTTCGGGTCAGCTCAAGACACTGACCGAGTGCCGAGCCTGACCTTCCAAACAACACAGGACAAACTGTGGGAACTGGCTTGCCTGCGAAGGCGGTGGATCAGTTGCAGATGCATTCACTGACACACCGCCTTCGCGAGCAAGCCCGCTCCCCCAGTTTCATCTGCGTGGAATCAGTTAGCTAATCGCTGGGCCAGCACCGCAATATGCTCCGGCCCGATCCCACAGCAACCGCCCAGGTGGCTGGCACCGCGCTTCTGCCAGTCCGCGGCCCAATGCAGATAGCCCGGCGGGTCGAGGTCGTCGCGCAATGGGTCCAGGCCATCGTTGGCCGTGGCTTCCTTGGGTTGCGGCGGGAAGGCATTGGCGTAGGCGCCGATCTGGATCGCCACGCCAAGGCGCTCGAAGGTCTGGCGCGCCGCGTCGATGGCTGCGCCGATCACTTCCGGCTGGCTGCAGTTGAACAACAACACTTGCACACCCAACTGCGCCGCCGCTTCGGCCGCGTCCGCCACTGGCTCGCCGGAGCGCAGGCGCGGGACGTCGTCGGTGTCTTCGTCTTTTAAGGTAAACGACAGCCAGAACGGCTTGCCATCCTGAGGCAGGCCGGCATGAATCGCCCGCGCCTCGACGATAGAACTCTGGGTTTCCGCCAGCCATAGGTCGACGTGGGGCGCCAAGCCCTGCACCAGTGGCGTGAGTAACTCAGACACGCGCTGGGCTTCAAACAAGTCCGGTCGATAGGAGCCAAACAGCGGCGGCAGCGAACCGGCCACCCGCACGTTTTTGCCCGAGGCCGTCACCGCACGACGCGCCAACTCACCGGCCAACGCCGCCAGGGCTTGGCCTTCAGCCGCGAAGCGCGCTTCGCCGATATGAAACGGCACCACCGCGTAGCTGTTGCTGGTGATCACGTCGGCACCGCTGTCGATATAGGCCGCATGCACCGCCTCCACCGCCTGCGGCGCTTCGCTCAAGGCCAACGCCGACCACTCCGGCTGGCGGAACGGCGCGCCACGGCGTTGCAGTTCACGGCCCATGCCACCATCGAGGATTACTGTTTTTGCGCCCATATGCTTTTTACTCATAAGCTTATGAAAATAACTCACTATGAGAGTCGTTCTTATAACTATTTAATACGTTCAATTCGGTTCATACCAACTCTTTTTTCTAAAGGTGTCCTTCGTGAAACTTAAACCCTTGCTGGCCCTGGGCCTGATCACACTGGCTGCCGCTACCCAGGCCTTCGGCGGTACGACCCTGGACCGCATCGAGCAGAAAAAAGAGCTGGTGGGCGTGCTGATGGAAAGCTATCCACCGTTCTCGTTCCTCAATGACCAGAACCAACTCGACGGCTTCGACGTCGATGTGGCCAAGGCCGTGGCACAAAAGTTGGGTGTAAAGCTGCGCCTGGAAACGCCGTCCTGGGACGTGATCGCCGCCGGCCGCTGGAGCGGGCGCTACGACATCTGCATCTGCTCGATGACCCCGAGCAAGGCCCGCGCCGAAGTGTTTGATTTCCCGGTGGAGTACTACGCCTCTCCGGCCGTGATCGTGGTCAATGCCAAGGATGACCGCATCCACGCCGCCAAGGATTTGACCGGCAAGAAAGTCGGCCTCACCAGCGCCTCCAGCTATGAGAGCTACCTGAACAAGAACCTGGTGATCGAAGGCGCCGAAGACACGCAGTTGCAGTACCCGTTCGAGGACGTGCAGATCGCCCCGTACGACACCGATAACGTTGCCTTCCAGGACCTCGGCCTGGGTGCCGGCGTGCGCCTGGACGCGATCCTCACCAACCTGGTCACCGCCCAACCGCGCCTGACCCAGGACAAGCGCTTCAAGCTGGCTGGCGAACCGCTGTACTCGGAGCCCAACTCAGTGGCCATCGAAAAAGGCGACGCGGCGTGGGACAGCAAAGTGCGTGAGGTGTTTGCCCAGCTCAAGCAGGACGGCACCTTGAGCAAGCTGTCGCAAAAATGGATCGGCGCTGATATCAGCCGATGAGTTTTCGCACACGGCTTTACCTGACATGGGCGGCGCTGTTCGCCCTGTTTGCCAGCTTCTTCCTCAGCTTTGACCTGAAGTTCTCGATCATCCTCGACAAGCTGCCCAACCTGGTCGGCCTGCATCTGGCGCCCAATGGGTTCCTGCAGGGCGCGGCGTTGACGCTGTTCCTGTGCCTGTGTTCGATTCTGGTTTCTTCGGCGCTGGGCTTCGTCACGGCGCTGGGGCGCCTGTCCCGCAGTGCGGTAGCGTTCGGCATCGCGACGTTCTACGCCTCATTTTTTCGCGGTACGCCGCTGCTGATCCAAATCCTGCTGATCTACCTTGGCCTGCCGCAACTGGGCGTGGTGCCTGGCGCGATCACGGCCGGGATCATTGCGCTGTCGCTGAACTATGGCGCCTACCTGAGCGAAATCTTCCGCGCCGGCATCCTCGGCGTGCCCCACGGCCAACGCGAAGCCGCCCTCGCGCTGGGCATGCGCGACAACGCGATCTTTTGGCACGTCACCCTGCCCCAAGCCATGCGCACCATTGTTCCGCCGGCCACCAACCAGTTCATCTCGATGCTCAAGGACTCGTCCCTGATCTCGGTGATGGGCGTGTGGGAAGTGATGTTCCTGGCGCAATCCTATGGCCGTTCGAGCTATCGCTACATCGAGATGCTCACCACCGCCGCGATCATCTATTGGGTGATGTCCCTTGGGCTGGAGCTGATCCAGGCGCGGATGGAGCGTCACTATGGCAAGGGGTATGTCCGGCGCGGGTAAACCGCCGCCATCCGCCCTATCGCTCAGCGTTTCAAATCGCAGCAGACGAGAGACATCTCCCGCAAACCAGCGGCTGCGGGCCTGACATTTATCCTGCCTGCGCCTCGCTAAATTCCCCGCCTCATATATCAAGAGGTGGGTTTACATGCGGTTCTTACAGAAACAACTCGCGCTGGCCATGACCCTGGTGCTGGGGGCCGTCGGCGCTCAAAACGCACAGGCACGGGGCGACATCGAGCCAGACAGCGAATGGCTCGACCAGCTCGTGGCAGGCAACGAAAAAGGTTATCCAGAACCCGCCACTCCCGCGCCTGAAGACGTCTACTTCGCCGACCACGCCACCAGTCGAAACGGCCTGAGTGTCGCCCGCATGCTGGACTCTGCAGTCGATGACCTGCTGGCGTCAGACGAACTGGACGATTGGACAAAATACGAACTGGAGGATTACCTCCAGTACTTGGGCAGCCTGGAGCCGGGCCGGCTAGGTGCGGTGCTGGAACAAGTGGCCGGCAGCCAGAACGCCAACCTGGGCACCGCTACCCAAAACAGCATGAAACAGCTGAATGCCAGCCTGCATTCGGCAATACGCCAGCTGGATAACGACACCGGCGAGACGGGCCGCGTTTGGGTCCAGGGCCTGGGCAACAGCGGCAGGCTCGATGGGCAACACGGCAGCGCCGGTTTGA
>NZ_JADDUM010000207.1 GCF_015163715.1 Pseudomonas cyclaminis | reverse complement strand
CCGGCCTGCCCCACGCCAAGATCGGCAGCCGCGTGCAGTGGCAAAGCTCGACCCAGGTCGACAGCAACAGCCGCGTCCAGCAAGACGCCTATGCCTTGGTAGACCTGATGGCCAGCTACGACTTCGACGACCACTGGAGCACCTCGCTGAACCTGAACAACGTCACCAACCAGAAGTACCTGCTGTCGCTGTACCAGGCCGCAGGCTCGACCAACTACGGCGCGCCACGCAACCTCACCGCATCGGTCAGCTGGAAGTACTGATATAAGTTTTTTGCACAAGCTACAGGTGTTTTTGAGCGTTCATCTCTGGATTTATGCGTGCCTATACTCGGTCCAGCCTGCCGGTTGAACCGAGGGTCACCGCAGCACAGAAATGTCCCTACAACAATAATCAAGGACACCGACCATGACGCATCCCTTCCTGGCCGCGCGGGATTTTCTGCTCGCCCATCGCACCGACTACGCCACCGCCGTCCGTGACTTCCGCTGGCCGCAGCTGGATGCGTTCAACTGGGCGCTGGACTACTTCGATGCAATGGCCGACGGCAATGCGGCCAATGCGCTGTGGATCGTCGAGGAAGACGGCAGCGAGCAGCGCTACAGCTTCCAGCAGTTGGCTGCGCGCTCCAACCAGGTGGCCAACCATCTGCGGGCCACGGGCGTGCGGCGTGGCGATCGGGTGCTGTTGATGCTGGGCAACGACGTGGCGCTGTGGGAAACCATGCTCGCCGCCTTCAAGCTCGGCGCGGTGGTGATCCCGGCCACCGCCCTGCTCAACCCGGATGATCTGCGTGACCGCATCGAGCGCGGCCAGGTGCGCCATCTGGTGGTCGGTGAGGCGCATGTCGGCAAGTTCGCCGGACTGGGCGATGGCTGCAGCCGCATCTGCGTGGGCACGGCACCTGCGGGCTGGATTGCGCACAACGCTGCGTTTGAATACCCAGAGCAGTTCGAAGCCGATGGCCACACCAAGGCCACCGACCCGATGCTGTTGTACTTCACCTCCGGCACCACCTCCAAACCGAAAATGGTGCTGCACAGCCACCAGAGCTACCCGATCGGGCACCTGTCGACGATGTACTGGATCGGCCTGCAACCGGGCGACCTGCACCTCAATATCTCGTCACCAGGCTGGGCCAAGCATGCCTGGAGCTGCCTGTTCGCGCCATGGAACGCCGGTGCGTGCATTTTTATCCATAACGTTGCGCGGTTCAGCGCGCCGGCCTTGCTGACGGCGCTGGAACACTACCGCGTGACCAGCCTGTGCGCGCCGCCCACGGTGTGGCGCATGCTGATCCAGGAAGACCTGGCCAGCCACAAGGCGCGCCTGAACCTGCGTGAACTGGTCGGCGCCGGCGAGCCACTGAACCCGGAAATCATCGAGCAGATCCAGCAGGCCTGGGGCTTGCCACTGCGCGATGGTTTCGGCCAATCGGAAACCACCGCCCTGGTCGGCAACACGCCCGGCCAGTTGCTCAAGCCGGGCTCCATGGGCCGCCCGCTGCCGGGTTACCGCGTTGCGCTGCTCGACCCCGACGGCGTGCCGGCCACCGAGGGCGAAGTCGCCCTGCCCCTGGATGTGCGCCCTCTCGGCTTAATGATGTGCTACGAAGACAGCCCGGAAAAAACCGCTGAAGTGATGCGCGACGGTTACTACCGCACCGGTGATACCGCGCAGATCGACAGCGACGGTTACATCACCTTCGTCGGCCGCGCCGATGACGTATTCAAAGCCTCCGACTATCGCATCAGCCCGTTCGAGCTGGAAAGCGCGCTGATCGAACACCCGGCCGTGATGGAAGTCGCCGTAGTCCCCAGCCCCGACCCGCTGCGCCTGGCCGTGCCCAAAGCCTTCCTGATCCTGGCCCATGACGCCCCCGGCAGCGCAGAACTGGCCAGGCATATCCTGGCCTTCGCCCGCGAACACCTGGCCCCGTACAAACGCGTGCGGCGCATCGAGTTTGTCAGTGAACTGCCCAAGACCATTTCCGGCAAGATCCGCCGGGTGGAATTGCGGCAAATGGAAGTGGTGCGTCGCCAAGGGGGGACGCGGGGCGAGCAGGAGCATTTCGAGGAGGATTTCACCTAACCAGTCGCCGTGCTCGTTGCCATGGCAATTGACCAAGTGGAAGCCACCCTTCGCCGTCAACTTGCAACAGTCGGACACTGCTTACCGAGCGCCAAATGGAATCATCGGAGAAAAATTGGCTACTTAAGGCCTGCACCGGCGGAAAAGACGCATCCCGGTGTTTCTCCAAAATTCTCATTGAGTACGCCTATGATCACGTCCAGCAATACTCCCCTTACGTTCTCGATGAAAACGCTGCCAGCACAAGCTCCTGTTGAACAGCAGCAAGTCACCCGACAAAAGCGTGATACCGAAACCCAAAACGAACCGGGTACCGGCACCTTAACCCGGGACGACGGCTTCATGGCGGCAGAGGTTGCAGACGCGATTGAGAGGGGTACGAGAAGATCCACGCAGGGCACAGCCGCCTATCAAGACATTCCCCTTAACTCGACATTCGGCCAGTGGTGGGCACTTCTGGCGCAAGCCAGGGACAATCCGGCCCTTCGTGCGTGGATCGGTGAGCAGGGTGGGCGGAATCTGCAAACACTGACTATTTCGCCCGAAAAGGGTGAAATTTCGTTCCAAGTCAGCCCCGGCGGCGTGATGAGGACTTTTGGGCCAGACGACAAAGGGTGGGCAGCCGTCAGCAGCCCTCTCATGGAGATCGCGAAGACCATAACCGCAGGCAGCAGCGTCTCCAGCTTTCATCCGCCAGTTCCCGAGTGGCTATACAGCGCGCCGTTGTCGCTGGTGAAAGATTTCTACGGTGTGCCTCAGTCACTGTCGACACAACAGGCGCTGGAGTACGCCTCCGTACTGCGGCGCGACAAGAAATTTCCTGATGCCCCGCCTGCCTTCAGTCAGATGCGCGGCGAAGACACACTCTCCAAGCAACGTTCTCTATTGGGCGACCATATCAACGAGTACGAAGCAAAACGTAACATCGGATTTGTATTCGATTTTAACCAAACCAACAACCTTGCAGACTCGTCGATATCGGAATACTTGGACGGACAAGTATTCAGCGTTCATCCCGACAGCACCTTTCCAAAAGATAAACAAAACCACTTGGGGCAGATCAGTCTCAAGCAGTACTTGGAACACCATGGCTTGGAAGAACCCACTAACAGCCACGAGCTTGATAACCTTGCCGCAGCCCTCCTCACCCCGCGTCCTATAAGCCCACTCAACGCCAATTATGCAGGCGCACTGGCATGGCCGATCCCGCTTGATGCTACCAGTGAGGCGCATTTAAAGACCCTTCTGCGTCAAGGTAAGGTCGGTGATATTGACCTGAGCGCCCACAAGAGCGTGCTGGAATACCTGCTCGGCGACATGAAGCTGACGCAGGACGAGTCACTTCAGCCCCGTCAGGTGATTAATACACTCATCCAATCGCCCAGGGGCCGGGAATTGGGCAACGCGCTTCAAGCCGCGTTCGAGGCTCGCTCAGTCAAGGGTAGTGCAAGTGACTGGTTATTGGCGGCCCTGAGTATTCACCAAGCGGATCAGGTGCCCCCTGCAGGTGTTTCTCCAAAAGCCAGCATCGGAGGGCGGCCTTTTGCGGTGCCTGAAGAGGCTGGCGTCAGAGCGGAGCGTTTCGTCTCCCAACTGGTCGATGGCCAGCGCAATCACGGTCATGCGTCTAACAACGATACGGCGAGGATTCAAACCTATCTATTGTTATCCAGTCGCGCCCCCGAGTTTCTAGTCAAGGACATCCCAGACAAGGTGACTTTCGGCTCCCACAGCTGGGTCAGTTTTGTCACAGCAGTTGGACGCCTTGAAGCCAAAGCGCCTGGCTCGACGTCGACCATGAACTACGCGCAGGTCATGAGCCACGCCACCATTGCACCGATCACGCAGGCAGAGCGTCAGGTTGAATACCTCGCTCAGCAAGAAGCACTCATGGATTGGGGCGCTGCCAACGGCATGCCCTACCCTCAGACCACTGAACAAATGAACACCGTACGCGAGGCGTTCAATGCGCAGATCAGTGAGTTGAAGGCAGCTTCAGACGCGCTAAGCAATCCGATGCCGACGGGTAAAGACTTGGCAGTGAAGTATTTGAAAGAAGCCATGCCAGAGATGGATCCGGCGCTGTTTGAAAAAAAATGCATCTCCCTGCTCCCGGCCCACGTAGATTACGAAGGGCCTTATTCACTCATCGACTTGTATTCACAAGGAGATCTCATACTCAATCCGCCCACTGCCGGCGTCATTGATGTGCTTCTCGGTGTTGAAGAAAATCCCCGCTGGGTCTCTTCTTCAAAAGACGTCATTGTTAATGAGTTTATAGGGTTGTACGCAAACAAAAAGTTGCCGGTTTTAGCAGACGTGTTCAAGGATACTTATTCACACTACTCCACCGCTACGGAAAAAGGCCTCGCCAGTTTATTCAAGCATGTGATATCGCAACAGCCACTGTCCACTCGACAAATTATCGAGGAGGGAGAAGTCACGCTTCTGCGGGAGGATAAGATTGGTTGGACGGCGAGTTCGGAAGGGACGTCCACTGCCGTTAAGCCCTATGTCAAACAAAGCGAGAATGATAACCCACTGCTGAAAGTCAAGCGTAAGGGCAGGAATCGATTCTATGAAATCGACCTAAAAAAAGGAGCCCTCACCGAACGCTTTGACTTGAAAGATATAGAACCCGGAAAGTACCCGCGCAATAGCGTGCGCCATGATATCGAGTATGTAGAAATCAAGCCTCGCACGCCTGAAAATCACGCGACTGACGTGGCACATAAAAAAACAACACACGCCGCCATTCCCAATAGTTTTGCTAGCGCGAGGACAGCTTATCTAGCGGATGCCGTTATCAATCACATAGATCTTCCCGGGCGCCAGGCACAGGCCAAGGGCATCACAACATTTGATGAACAATCGAAAATCTCCGAGAAAATCTCTGAGTTCCTCCTTAACCTTATTCCGGGAAGATCAGCCGTTCTCAATTTTATAGACGGTAAAATCGTGGAAGGAATTTTAGATCTGGGAATAGATGCATTGGGCTTCGTAGTGCCCATGAGCGGGGCGATAGCAAAAGGTTCCAAGGCGATAGCGTCTACAGCGTCAGTGCTTGGAAAAGTGGCGCGTCTTGGCACACTCGCCGGACGGACGGCGGTAGGCGTGCTAAATCCTTTAGATGGTGTCGTTGAGCTGCTGAAGGGGGGGTTCAACTTGGCCAAAAATGGGTTCAAATATGTCTCCAACACCGGCAAACTTGATCTGATTGCGGCCGCTAGGAACGTTGACGCTTCAAGCGTGGGGACCTTCAAGCTTCAAGGAACCGTCATTGAAGGGCCCGCCGTGCTGAAAGGCGGAAAATGGCATGCCTTTGACTCTGTTTCCGCCCAGCCTTTCGGCAAACCGCTCGACGACTTTGTACCCTCTATGCGTGCGAGTACAGATGAGCTGGGCGATTGGGCGACGGGATCAATAATACGCACTGCTGAACAAGAAAAAATCATAAAGACATGGAAAGACGTCGTTAATAAACAACGGTCAGCTGCCAATAGAGTAGCCTTCGAGGCTGGTTACGCGCTTGACGCCCCCGTCAACATCAGTGGTTATTCTAAAAATATGAAACCCCTTGATCTCATGGCGCTGGTGAGCAAAAATCCAAAACTCACATCGGAACAAGTAGGCTCACTGCTCAAGCAGTACGACATCATTCTTTATTCCAAAGGCAAAGCATCGGTCAACTTCTTTCACGACAGCATACACCCTATTGGAACGGTACACGGGATACCACAAACCGCCTATATAAGTTTGACACAACAGTTTTCCAACGGCCAATGTTCGGGCCTTTCACGCACAATGGCAACCGCCGCTGCAGAAGGAAAAAGCGCCATTTTCATTCGTAACTTACGCCGCGCCGCAGCGTTTCCGAAAGACCAAAAATCAATAGAGTTCATGCGTACACTGAGTGAGCTTCAAAGCAAAGTAGGTGGCAAAGACACTTTTCACGCAAACAAACCGGCACGACTAGTCACGTACCAAAACATGATTAAAGAACTGGCTGAGGCACCCGGTACAAAATCGGTAATGATTGAGGTGCCGGAACACGCAATGGCTGCTGGCGTCAGTGTCAATGGCACGACGAGAACCTATTACTTCTATGATCCCAACCTGGGCTCCGCTGAATTTTCATCCGTCAAGGATATGGAGGACGGGCTGGGAAAACTCTTCAGCCATAAAGGATTATCTAAAGATTATCGATCTGTGGGCACCGACGTAAAAAATCTCGAGTTCAGGATCTCTGACCATGACACTGCATGGCAGGAACTCTTTAGCATAAACAGGAGTGCCTTTAGAAAGCTGTATGAAGCCCCGATCTAAAATAGTCGGCTCTTAGGAGCCGGGCACCTGCAAGCTGTAATCGCGGTGCCCGGTAGATATTACAGGTCGTAACGCAGCGCCATACCAAAGGTGCGCGGCGCGCCGGCGTCGATGATTTCGTCATCGCGGTTGTTGGTGACGTAGCGCTTGTCGAAGGCGTTTTTCACGAAGCCCGACACGGCTACGTTCTTGGTGACTTTGAATTCGCTGCTGAAGTTGGCGAGCACGTAGTTGTCGCTCCGGCGCTCGCCGTTGACCTTGCCCGTTGCATCGAATTCGTAAGCGGAAGGCGCGCTGCTCTGGTAAGTCACGTCAGTGTTGAAGGTCAGGCGATCGTTGACGCGATAGATGCCGCCCACCGAGGCCTTGTACTTGGGCGAGTAGTAGAACGCCTCGCCGCTGCGGTCCTGACCATTGCCCACGACAAAATCCTTGTACTTGCCATCGGTGACGGCGCCGCCGACGGTCAGCGTCAGTTGCTCGCTGAGGTCTTTCTCGATGAACACTTCCAGGCCCTTGATATCACTGCGACCGGCGTTGTACACGTTGATCACGTTGCTGCCGGCTTGGCGCACGCTGACCTGCTGGTCTTTCCAGTCGGTGTAATACAGGTTGGCGCGGGCGCGCAGGCTATCTTCGAGGAATGAACCGCGGTATGACAGCTCATAGTTGGTGGTGTATTCCGGATCATACGCCTCGTGACCGCTGCCGGAGCGCACGTTCACGCCGCCGCCGCGATAACCTTTCTGCACCATGAAGCCCAAGTACTGGCCGGTGGCGAGTTCGTAGTTGATGCCCAGTTTTGGCAGTACGGCCGCGAACGATTTTTTGACCTTGGCGGCCTCGGACAGGTCGTCCTGCTTGATGTCGGTGTCATTGGTTTCGTGGTCGTAGCGCAGGCCGGTCACCAGGGTCCAGCGCGGGGCGAAGGTCCAGTCGACCTCACCGAACAGCGCCTTGTTTTCGATGACCGTGTCACCTTTGACCGTGACCGCCAGTACGTTATCGAACAGCAGTCGGTCGTGGAAGTTGTTGGAGTTATGGCCGTAATAGGCGCCGATGAAACTTTTCACGGTGTCCGAGTTGTAGTTCAGGCGCAACTCCTGGCCGAACAGGTTGCCATCCTGCTGGCGTCGGATGACTTCATTGGCGTCAGCGGTCTGGTCGAAGTCCAGGCGGTTGGTGTAGTCGGACCGGGTGTTGGTGGTCAGGCTGGTCAGTGACCATTGGTCATCGAGGCGGTAGTCGACCTTGGCACTGACGGTGTCCTGGTTGAGGTTGTCGAACGCCTGGGTATCGGACGACACCTTGTAGTAGCGGACCTTGTCCGGGGTGCGGATGACCGAGTTGTCGCCCTGGCGGTGCTCGTTGTGGGCGTACGTGAGCAGGACGTCGAGATCGTCGCTGGGCAGGATCAACAGCTTGCCGCGGGCGTTGCTGGTGCGGTGCGGGTTGGCGTCTTTACCGAGGGCGATGTTGTCGATGTAGCCATCGCCGTCCTGATAATCCAAGGCGATACGCCCGGCGATCTTGTCATCGACGATGCTGCCGCCGCCGGCCACCGCTGCGCCTTTTTCACCGTAGTTACCTACGTTGGTTTGCGCCGAAAACGTCGGTTGGAATGTCGGGTTGCGCGTTTGGATCACCACGGCGCCCGCCAGGGAGTTGCGCCCCTGGGTGGTGGATTGCGGACCGAGGAAGACTTCGACCTGTTCCACATCCCACAAGCCGGTCGGGCTCAAGGTCAGGGTGCGGTTGGGCTGCACCGCGCCATCGACATACACCGAAACAGCGCCATTGAGGGTGGCCGGGCCCTGGTCGTCGAAACCGGATACCGGTACACCGCGAATGCCCCAGTTTTCGTTGCCGGCCTGGCTGTACACACCCGGCGTGCGCGCAAACACGTCGACCAGGCTGTGGTCGGCCTTGTCCCGCAGTTGTTGCTCGGTCACGACCACGACGCTTGACTGGGTCTGCTCAAGGGAGCGGTTGATTTTTTCGCCACTCACCGTGATCGGCGCGATTTCCATCGTGTCGGCCTCGGCAGCCCACGCCCCTGAAGCCAGGCAAACCGACCCGACCGCCAACGCAATTGTGTTCTTTTTGAAATTCACGCCCTGCTCCCTGCCACCCTTCGTTATTGTTTTTTGCGGCGGGCTGAAGGCAGCCAGACGCGACGGGGCGGAGTCTAAGGGATCTCAAATGCAAAGTGAACACAATTGATAACAGATCTCATTTAATGCGATCGACACATTCACGTATCGATTTGAATACATTGGCGTAACGCTGGCCACCCGCTAAAAGGCGGCCCCGTCACCCTTGCACCGACCTTAGAAATCCACCGTGGCCGACACCTGCAACGTACGCGGATAACCCGGCGAAAACGCGCCGTACGAGGCCACGCCAGACCAATACTCACGATCAAACACGTTCTGCACCGTGGCGCGGAACGTGGTCGGCCGCCCTTCTATCTTCGTCGCATAGCGTGCGCCGGCATCAATGCGCGTCCAGGAGTCCAGTGCCTGGGTATTGGCCTGGTTGACGTATTGGCTGTCGGTGTAGATCGCCCCGCCGGTGAGGGTAAAGCCTTCCAGCCACGGGGTGTCGTACTCGGCCCACAGGTTGGCCTGGATCTCCGGCACGCCGACCGGTTTGTTGCCCTGGTTGGCCGCCGTGGCGGATTTTGTCAGCTCGGCATCGAGAAAGGTCACGCCGCCCATCAGGCGGGTACCCGGCGCCACTTCACCGTAAACACTCAGCTCGACGCCACGGTTGCGCTGTTCGGCCTGCACCGAATACACACCGTTGGCCCCCAACTCACCGCTGGGTTTTTCGATCTGGAACAACGCCACGGTGGTCATGAAGGTGCCGTGTTCGTACTTCACGCCCAGTTCGTGTTGCTTGGATTCATACGGCGCAAAGGTTTCGCCCGCGTTGCTCGCCGTGCCGGGCGCGATATCGCCTTTGCTCAGGCCTTCCACGTAGTTGTAGTAGAGCGACACATCGTCCCAAGGCTTGACCACCACACCCACCAAGGGCGTGGTGGCGTTGTCCTTGTAGCGGGAACTGACCGCGCCTGCGGCGTTGTAATTGCGCGACTCAATGGCCTGGCGACGCAGGCCCAGTGTCAGTTGGAGACGGTCATCCAGAACGCCCAGGGTATCGGTCAGCGCTACGCCAGACAGCTGCGATTCGGAAATGCGCAGCACCTTGGGCGTATTGATGGTTTGCTCGGGCCTCTCCACCGGATGGTAGATGTTCGAGCGAATGATCGTACCGTTGTTGATGCCCCTGGACAGCTCGTCCTGGTAACGGGTCGCCATCAACGTGGTGGTGTGGGTCACCGGGCCGGTGGCGAACAGTGCGCGCAGGCCCACGTCGGCCGTGGAGCGGTCAACGTTGAATTTGTAATAGCCCGGGGTGTTTTCGGTGTCACCGGCGTCGTTGAGGATACGCGGCACCTGGTCGGACATGCGCTTGACATCCGACCGGCCACCACCGGCATGGGCGAACACGGTGAGCGAGTCGTTCAGGTCATATTCGCCGCCGAGTAACACCGACTGCTCCTTGGTGTCTGACCAACCCCACTTCTGCGGCAGGCTGGTGCGCCCGTTCGGTGCGGAGGGCACGTCCACGCCCGGCGCGAGGGTGAACGGCCGCGAGGCGCCCTCCCAGCTTTCTTTCTGGCTGATGATGCATGCCACCGACCCGCGTCCTGATAGCCCTGCTGTTCACGATCCAGCTCGTGTCCATGGGCGCCATGGAAATGAGCGGGCCGTTCTTCATCTCCCTGATCCTGAGCGGGAAGAAAAACTCATGGTGACCCTGCAACTGGAACATCTGGGCGCCCGCTACGGCCAGCGCAACATCATCAGCGGCGTGACCACAGCCGCCTTTACCGGCGGCCAGGTGGTGGCGGTGGTCGGCCCCAACGCTGCGGGCAAATCCACGCTGTTCAAGCGCATCGCCGGGCTGATCGACGGGCCGGGCCGGGTGATTTTGCAGGGCTCGCAAAAAGGCGTCCAGGCCATCAGCTACATGCCCCAAGGCCTGAATGGCAGCGCACGGTTGACGGTTTACGAATCGGTGCTGCTGGCGCGCAAACAACTGTCGCCAGGCTGGGTGGTACAAGACGCAGAGCTGCACCTGGTCGACGAAATGCTCGACGCCCTCGGCATCACCGACCTGGCCTTTCGTAACCTGGGCGAACTCAGCGGCGGGCAACAACAGTTGGCGTCCATCGCCCAGACCCTGGTGCGCGAACCCGAGGTGCTGCTGATGGACGAACCCACCAGCGCCCTCGATATGCACCGCCAGGTGCAGGTGCTGAACTTCATGCGCGCCCTGGCACGCCAGCGCGAGGTCATCGTGTTTATCGCCCTGCACGACCTCAACCAGGCCCTGCGCTTTGCCGACCAGGTGCTGGTGATCGCCGACGGCACTGCCCAAGGCAGCGGGCCGAGCCATGAAGTGATCAACGAAGGAATGCTGCGGGCGGTGTACAAGGTCGAGGCACGCATCGAGCGTTGCAGCCGTGGGCAGCCGCATATTTTGATCGATGACATCGTGTGAATAAAAAAGCCCGGTGGCGCACCACCGGGCAAAACGAAGCGACCCGCTTCAGTAACGTGGTTTGATGGTTTTCCAATGCGGTTGATAGCGCTGCATCTGTTTCACGTCGTCGCGCTGGCGAATGCCACACGTCAGGTATTGGTCATGTAGCTTGCCCAATTGGTCGTGGTCCAATTCCAGGCCCAGCCCCGGCGCGCGGGTGATCGTTACGCAGCCGTCGACAATCGGCAGTTTGCCGCCCTTGATCACTTCCTCGTCCGGCTCTTGCCACGGGTAATGGGTGTCGCAGGCATAGTCGAGGTTGGGCACCGACGCGGCCACGTGGGCCATGGCCATCAAGCTGATGCCCAGGTGCGAGTTGGAATGCATCGACACGCCCAGGCCAAAGGTCTGGCACATCTTCGCCAGTGCCTGGGTGTCGCGCAGGCCGCCCCAATAGTGGTGGTCGGCGAGCACGATCTGCACGCTGTCGAGCGCCACGCTGCGGCGAAACTCATCGAAGTCGGTGACCACCATATTGGTCGCCAGGGGCAGGCCGGTGCGTTTGTGCAACTCGGCCATGCCGTCCAGGCCGGGGGTCGGGTCTTCGTAATATTGCAGGTCGTCGCCGAGCAGCTCGGCCATGCGGATCGAGGTTTCCAGGGACCAGTTGCCGTTCGGGTCAATGCGCAGCGGCACGCCGGGGAAGGCCTTTTTCAGGGCCTTGATGCAGGACACTTCATGTTCGGGTTGCAGCGCACCGGCCTTGAGCTTGATGCTTTTGAAGCCGTAGGTGTCGATCATGCGCCGGGCCTGGGCGACGATCTGTTGCTCATCAAGCGCTTCACCCCAACTGTCGGGTTTGTAGGGTGAATCGATGTGCCGGGCATATTTGAAAAACAGGTAGGCGCTGAACGGGATCTGGTCGCGGATCGCGCCGCCGAGCAGGTCCACCAACGGCACGTTCAGCGAGTGCGCCTGCAGGTCGAGAAACGCCACTTCGAACGCCGAATACGCATTGCTCACCGCCTTGCTCGCATGGGAGCCCGGTGCCAGTTCGGCACCGGCCAGGCTCACCGGTTTATGCGCGGCGACGGTGGCCTGCACGATGGCGCGCAACTGGTTGAGGTTGAACGGGTCAAGGCCGATCAGCTGTGACTGCACCTGCTGCTGGATCGCCAACGCCGGGGCATCGCCGTAGCTTTCCCCCAGGCCGATGTAGCCCGTGTCACTCTCGATCTCAATGATCGAGCGCAGCGCGAAGGGTTCATGAATACCGCTGGCGTTGAGCAATGGCGGGTCACGGAAGGCAATCGGGGTGACGGTAACGCGGACAATTTTCAAGAGGCGGCTCCCTGTGGACCTGGACGCAAGGCGTGAGAATGAGTGGTAGGTTTTGAAGTCGGTGGTACACCGCTGCGTGGCGCGGTGCGGGCAAAAAACACCACCACCGCCGCCACCAGCGAGGTGGCCGCCAAGCCATACAGGCCGCCCTCGATGGAGCCGGTGGTCTGCTCCAGCAAACCGAAGGTGGTCGGCGCGACAAAGCCGCCCAGGTTGCCCACCGAATTGATCAAGGCAATCACCGCTGCGGCGATGCGCGCATCCAGGTAACCCTGGGGAATCGGCCAGAACAACGCCGAGGCGGCCTTAAAACCAATCGCCGCAAAACAGATGGCGACAAAGGCAAACACCGGCCCTCCGGTGGTGGACATGAACATGCCGAACGCGGCGATCACCAGCATCAGCGACACCCACGCCTGTTGGTGCTTCCACTTGCTGGCCAGGGACGCAAAACCGTACATGGCGACGATGGAAATCAACCAGGGAATGGAGTTGAACAGCCCTACCTGGAAGTCCCCCAGGTTGCCCATTTTCTTGATCATGCTCGGCAGCCAGAACGTGGCGCCGTAGATGGTCAGGGCGATGGAGAAGTAGATGAAGCAGAACAGCGCAATCTGTTTGTCGGCGAGCAACTTGAACATCGACGGCCGCACGCTCTGGCTCGCCTCACGGGTCTGCTGCTCCAGCGCAATGGCGGCGACCAACGCGTGCTTTTCTTCATCGCTGAGCCACTTGGCCTGATGGGGATGGGACTGCAACCAGAACCACACAAACCCGCAGAGCACGATGGAGGCAAAGCCTTCGATCAGGAACATCCACTGCCAGCCATGCAGGCTCAGGCCACTGACATTAAGCAACGCCCCCGACACCGGCCCGGAAATCACCGAGGCGATGGCCGAGCCACTAAGGAAAATCGCCATCGCCTTGCCGCGTTCGGCGGCCGGCAACCATTGGGTGAAGTAATAAATGATCCCCGGGAAAAACCCGGCCTCGGCGGCACCGAGGATAAAGCGCAGGATGTAGAAGCTGGTTTCGCCCTGCACAAACGCCATGGCCATCGCCGCCGCGCCCCAGGTGAACATGATGCGCGTCAACCAGGCCCGTGCGCCGTAGCGTTGCAGCAGCAGGTTGGACGGCACTTCGAAGATCGCGTAACCAATGAAAAACAACCCGGCGCCCAAGCCATAGGCGGCCGCGCCAATGCCCAGGTCAGTCTCCATATGGCTGCGCACAAAGCCGATATTGACCCGGTCGATGTAGTTGACGATGAACATCACCACGAACAGCGGCAGGACATGACGCTTGACCTTGGCGGCTGCGCGGGCAAGCACGGTCGGGTCTGGCGGATTCTGGAGGGTATCCACGGGCAACTCCCATTCATTGTTTTTTTAAGGGCACAGGGATCATGGACGCCGGGGATTGTTCCCGTCTAATCTAACTTGGCATTCGATTGATACCGGGATTAGATCAATGTTTGAGCTGACGCAACTGCGCTGCTTTACCACCGTGGCCACCGAGCTGAATTTCCGTCGCGCTGCCGAACGGCTGAACATGACTCAACCGCCACTGAGCCGGCAGATCCAATTGCTGGAGCACTACCTGGGGGTGGAGCTTTTTACCCGTACCACCCGCAGCGTCGCCCTCACGGCTGCGGGCCGTGCGTTTTTCATCGAAGCCCAGAACCTGCTGGAGCTGGCCCAGCAAGCGGCCGTCACTGCACGACGCTTTGCCGAGGGCGATATCGGCACTGTCACTATCAGCTTCGTCGGCAGCGCGGTGTATGAGTTTCTGCCCAAGGTGATCGCCGAAGCGCGGCTCAAGCAGCCCCACGTCAAGATCGACCTGGCCGAGATGAACACCTACCAGCAGTACGAAGCCCTGCGCGCCCGGCGTATCGACCTCGGCATCGTGCGTGCGCCCCTGCTGGAACCGGGCTACGCCACCGAATGCCTGGTGCGCGAGCCCTTCGTGCTGGCGGTGCCGAGCAGCCATCGGCTGGCCAAGGCCCAAACGGTCAGCGTGCACGACCTCGACGCCCAACCCTTCCTGATGTACGCCCACGCTGCCTACCCGCCCTTCAACGAACTGCTTACCGGCCTGCTGCGTTCGGCCCGCGTCGCGCCGGACTATGTGCAATGGCTGGGCTCGTCCCTGACCATCCTCGCGCTGGTCAACGCCGGCATGGGCCTGGCCCTGGTGCCCCGTTGCGCCAGCAGCGTGGTGTTCAAGAACGTGGTGTTCCGCGACATCGACCTGGGCGAAGGCGCGCAGAGCGAATTGCACCTGATCTGGCGCGAAAACAACGACAACCCGGCGTTTGCGATGTTGCTGGAAGGGATTCGCAGTGCCGTGCGCGAGGGGTGGGCCTGAAGGGCGGTAAACATGGGGTGTTGTTGCTCGGGCTCGGCTCTGGCTCTGGCTCTAGCTCTTGTGGTGAGCGGGCT